>JBHCHC010000036.1:0-23703 GCA_041802645.1 Moraxella sp.
AAATAAGATGAAAATTATTCAACAGATGAGGCATTATAACAGATTTTTTTTAGGGTGTGCTGTTTTTGTGCTTGCCATCTTACAGGAGTGCTTATGGTCAAGGGGGGGGGGTTAGCTTAGCTTGCGGCCATCTCTTTATCGAGTAATGGCAGTAACGCACCATAGCCTTCACGGACCATATCTGCCTTGGGGATGAATCTTAGAGCGTTGCCATTGATACAGTAGCGTAATCCACCTTTGCTCGCTGGTCCATCATTAAAAACATGTCCCAGATGCGAGTCTGCAACACGTGAACGCACCTCAGTGCGTACCATATTATGGCTGGTGTCTGTGTGATGGCTGATGACATCGGTGATGATTGGTTTGGAAAAACTTGGCCAACCACAGCCTGCATTGAACTTATCAGTAGATAAGAACAAAGGCTCTCCGCTGACAATATCCACATAAATACCTTCATCAAAAAGGCGGTCATAGGCATGACTAAATGCTCTCTCAGTACCAGCATGTTGAGTGATGTGATACTGGGTGTCGGTGAGGGTATTTTTTAAGTTGTCTTTATCAAAATCCTGATAGCGGTTTGGATTTAGAGTGTCGTGAAAGGCATCACTGGCTTCATTTGCAGTGTCTTGCGTGTTTGAGGTTAAGGTGTTGGGTGACATTTTTTGCTCCGAATGTATTGGCAGTATCTGCTAAACGATTCATATCTGTTAAATGGTGGGCTTTGTCGCTTGCCAGAGGTTTGTTGGCATTAATAGAGTGGCAAATCATGAGCAAAAGCCGTACAGCATGCCTGTTGGGTTTTTTGATTGGCTTGTATTATAACCAGACACACCATCTTGACCCAAACAGTTAAACACAAAACAGTGAATTAAATCTAATCCACTGTTTTAATGTCTAGGATCAATCAATATTTGTACTCGTCTGACTTAAATGGACCGTCCACCGATACGCCAATGTAGTCGGCTTGTTTTTGGGTCAGCTTGGTCAGTACGCCATTAAAGCCTGCGACCATGGCGGCAGCGACTTCTTCGTCCAGTTTTTTGGGTAGGACTTTGACATAGACGCTGGCGGCTTTTTTATCGCTAGGCAGGTCGGCAAATTTTTCTTGGTATAGATGGATTTGGGCAAGTACCTGATTGGCAAATGAGCCGTCCATAATGCGTGATGGGTGTCCTGTGGCATTGCCAAGGTTTACAAGGCGACCTTCAGACAGCAAAATCAAATAGTCATTTTCATTGTCTGAACGATAGACTTGATGAACTTGGGGTTTGACTTCTACCCATTTGTAGTTATCACGCATAAATTGGGTGTCAATTTCGGTATCAAAATGTCCGATGTTACACACCACGGCGGTGGCTTTGAGCGCTTTTAACATTTCAGCGTTGCAGACATGATAGTTGCCTGTGGTAGTAACCACCAAATCAGTGTCTTGTAGTAGGGTGGTGTTTACGCCTTGGGCTTGGTCGCCACCGATAAAGGGCGAGACGACTTCGTAGCCGTCCATACACGCTTGCATGGCACAAATCGGGTCAATTTCACTGACACGCACAATCATGCCTTCTTGGCGTAGGCTTTGGGCTGAACCTTTGCCGACATCGCCATAACCAATCACCAAGGCACGGCGACCTGACAAGAGCATATCGGTGCCACGCTTGATGGCGTCGTTAAGTGAATGACGGCAGCCGTATTTGTTGTCGTTTTTGGATTTGGTAACGGCGTCATTGACGTTGATGGCAGGAACTTTGAGTGTGCCATTAGCCAACATTTCAAGCAAACGATGAACGCCTGTGGTGGTTTCTTCACTAATGCCATGAATGCTGTCTAGCATTTGTGAGTATTTGTTGTGGATTAGGGCGGTCAAATCACCACCGTCATCTAGGATAATGTTGGCGTCCCACAGCTTGCCGTCTTTGTGGATTTGTTGCTCAAGACACCATTCGTATTCTTCTTCGGTTTCGCCTTTCCAGGCAAACACAGGGATACCAGCTGCGGCAATCGCTGCTGCTGCGTGGTCTTGGGTGCTAAAAATATTACAAGAAGTCCAACGAACCTCTGCACCCAGTGCCACCAGTGTTTCAATCAGTACGGCGGTTTGAATGGTCATGTGGATACAGCCAACGATTTTGGCACCTGCCAAAGGCTGGGCAGCGGCATAACGCTTGCGCAAGCCCATCAAGGCGGGCATTTCGGTTTCGGCTAGGCAGATTTCTTTGCGACCAAACTCGGCAAGGCTGATGTCGGCAACTTTGTAGTCGGTAAATGTAGACACTGCGTCCACTCCTTAAAAATAACAAAAAATATTGAAAGAAAACGCAGATGTCGTTGTTTTTAATGAAAAAATCATTAACCAAGCCTGACCTAATCCATGAGAAACTAGGTTGCAACATCTCTTGGCAATCAAACTTGCCATTATACTAAATTTTGGGGTGTAATGCTATCTTGGGGTGTGTTTTGTGGTGCTTGGCTGCCATGTTCTTTGCACCACAAAGTTGCCTATGCGATGGCGTTGGCGGCGGCTTCTTTGGCTTGGGGGCTGTTTTTGTAGCAAGTAGAGCCAGTCAGCTTTGCCCCTTGCTCGGTGATGTGTTGTACACTGCTATTGGCAAGTTTGTCAGGGCTATCTAAGCCCATCTCAATGAGACGGGCGATAAACACTTTGCCAACGCCTTTGACAGCAAGCAGACTTTGATAAGCGTCATCACAGTAGGGCATGGGTTTCTCCTTTTAAATGAATAACAAGCTATTTTACTGGCGTTTGCCATTGACCCAGCGAATGCTTTGGGTGGGTTTGCCTGTTTGGTCGTATTGCTGCTCTGTGCCGTGTTTTTGGTTATTGACATAAGTGGCGGTCGTGCTTAGTTTGCCGTTGCTGTGGTATTCTTTGACCATACCTTGCAGTGCGTCATTAATGCGTGTTTGTTCTTTTTTGAGTGTGCCATTTGGATAGTAGTGAAACTCTTTGGCGGTGTGGCTTTGGCTTTTGCTGTCCCAATGATATTGGGTTTTGTTGAGCAAAGTGCCATCGGCGGCGTATTCTTTGGCTTCTCCGTGCGCTTTGCCATCAACATGGGGAATGGTGGACTGTAATTGACCATTTTCCCACCAAGATGTCCATAAGCCTTGATATTTACCGTCTTTTAGGGTGTACTGGCTTTTGAGTTGTCCGTTTGGATAGTATTTGCGTTTTTCGCCGTTGTTATTGTCTTGCATTTGTTTGTCTATTTTGGCAAGTTCGGCGTTGGTTTGGTTTTCTAGGTGTGTTAAGTCGGCATCAAGTTTGGCTAAAATGGCATTAACTCGTTCTTTTTCTTGGGTTTTGTAACGCTTTTTGTAACCCATGGGGCATTTGATACGTTCGCCGACATCGTCATTGAGATAGCAGACAAGTTGGGTGTTGCAGCTTGGATAGCTGCCTAGCACTTGTCCGTAGCCATTGACGGTCGTTATCATACTACAGCTTTCTACAGGAACGACCACATACCAAGAATCATCACGGGCATAGGCAGGCGTGGCAGTGATGGCTGTGCCTACGATGACGGGCAAAAGTGCCGATAAAACAAAACGAGACGACATGGAAACTTCCTTAAAAGTGTGAATAATATCAACATCATAAAAAGCACATTTTAAACCACGCCAATACTTAGATAAAACAACAGGCTAGGCTTATAAAACTTGAGTGCTTGATAAGGACTAAGTCTCTGTACTCTACAGGGACTTAGTCTTTTTGATGAGGTTTTATTTTATCATAAATATCCATAAACATATCATGCATAAGACAACACCAAAGACAATACCATATTTCATTTTTAGAATAGATGTACTGCGAAATAAAAATTTTGGCTATACAAACCCTATGCTTGTTAGGTTTTTAAATTTAAGAAACATGATAAAATCGGTATTTCGCAGTGAGTCTAATAAACCACTTTGGCTACACCCATACTCATTTCTATACATCATAAGCTTGGTGCTTTATTGGTTTTGGCGGAGCGATGTATGAGGTGACCTGACATCTGCCTTCTATGCTTAATGGCAAGCTTAGGAGAAATAAAAGGGCATTGTTTTACAAAAAATGAGAATTACTTAGATTGAAAGCCGTCGCCGATGATGATATAGTAACAGTTGTTACAGATTAATTGATAAAAAAGGTGCGTGATGACAGATTATCGTATTGAAAAAGACACCATGGGTCAGGTAGAGGTCCCTGCCGACGCTTATTTTGGTGCTCAAACCCAGCGCAGCTGTGAAAATTTTAAAATCGGTGGCGAGACTTTGCCAAATCCCTTAATTATCGCCATGGCAACCGTAAAAAAAGCTGCAGCCATCACTAATGCTGAGTTAGGACGCATCCAAGACAGCCAAAAAGACCTAATCGTCCAAGCTGCCGATGAAGTCATTGCCGGTAGGTTTGCCGACCAGTTCCCATTGGTGGTATGGCAAACCGGTTCGGGTACTCAGTCCAATATGAACATAAATGAGGTCATTGCCAACCGTGCCAATGAATTGGCAGGACAGCCAAAAGGTACTTATAAGCCCATCCATCCTAATGACCACGTGAACCACGCCCAATCCACCAATGACAGCTTCCCTACCGCCATTCGTGTGGCAAGTGCGATGCAGATCAATCATGGACTAATCCTTGCCGTCAAAGCTTTGCGTGAGACTCTGGCAAAAAAGTCGGAGAGTTTTCAAGATATTGTCAAAATCGGGCGTACGCACCTACAAGATGCCACGCCTCTAACCTTGGGTCAGGAGTTTGGTGGTTATGTGGCACAGCTTGATTTGGCTCTGATACGCATTGATGATGCTTTGCAGGGCTTGTACCAATTGCCACTTGGAGGTACAGCGGTCGGTACAGGATTAAACAGTCACCCTGATTATGCCATTAAATCTGCCCAAACCATCGCCAAATTAACAGGTTTGCCTTTTGTTAGCTCTGCTAATAAATTTGAGGCTTTAGCCGCTCGCGATGCTGAGGTGTTCGCCTCTGGAGCGTTAAAAACCTTAGCTGTCAGCCTAAATAAAATTGCCAATGACATACGTTGGCTATCAAGCGGTCCTCGTTGTGGTCTGGGCGAGATTTATATCCCTGAAAATGAACCAGGCTCCTCCATCATGCCCGGCAAGGTCAATCCCACCCAGTGTGAGGCGATGACGATGGTCTGCTGTCAAGTGATGGGTAATGACACCACCATCGCCATGGCAGGAGCAAGTGGTAATTTTGAGTTGAATGTCTATATGCCTGTCATTGGCTATAATTTACTCCAATCCATCCGCCTGCTCACTGACAGTGTGAGGAGTTTTAACGATCATTGTGCAGCAGGCATTGAACCTGCACATGAAAAAATCAACGACTATCTACACAATTCTCTCATGCTTGTTACTGCTCTAAACCCTCATGTGGGCTATGAAAATGCGGCTAAAATCGCCAAAACTGCCCATCAAGAGAATAAAACACTAAAACAAGCGGCACTAGAACTGGGGCTGCTCACCGAGCAAGAGTTTGATGCTTGGGTCAGACCAGAACAGATGATTGCACCCAAATAACCCAAAGAAAGTAAGCACACCCCAGCATGCCTAGCTTGTGTAAGTGCTTTGCATGCCTATTTGGAGCGTGACTTATCTAGGTTAGGATTTAGGTTTTATGATTTGAGGTGATTTATGTCAAAATCACCACTTTTCCCATCATGTCGCCACGTTCTATCATTTCATGTGCAAGGCGAAGATTGGCGGCGGTCATGCCTTTTATGGTGTGGGTTAGTGTGCTTTGGATTTTACCGTCATCAATAAAGTCTGCCACACTTGCTAAAAGTCTTCCTTGTTCGTCCATGTCCGCTGTTTCATGCAGTGGGCGGGCGAACATGAATTCCCAATGTACAGACAAGCTCTTGCTTTTGAGTGGATTGATGTCTAAGGTCTTAGGGTCATCAATCAAGGCAAGGCGTCCTTGTGGGGCGATGAGTTCAATGATTTGCGGTAAATGCTTGTCGGTATGATTGGTAGAAAATACAAAGGCGGGCATGCCGATGTTTAGGGCGGCGATTTGTTTGGGCATGTTCTCATGATGATTGATCACGAAATCCGCTCCCATCTGCCTGCACCATGCCTGACTCTCAGAGCGTGAAGCGGTCGCGATGACGGTCAAATCTGTCAATTGCTTAGCCAGCTGAATGGCGATAGAACCAACACCGCCAGCACCACCGATGATGAGTAGGGCATTTGCCGCCCCTGCCACAGGTCTTAGGACGTCCAAACGGTCAAACAATGTCTCATAAGCGGTAATGGTGGTTAAGGGCAGAGCAGCAGCTTGAGCAAAATCTAAGGTTCGTGGTTTTTTGGCGACGATGCGTTCATCTACCGCAACTTGTTCGGCATAACTGCCTTGGCGGTTAATCGCGCCAGCAAAATACACCTCATCACCAACAGCAAAATTCTGCACGCTACGACCAACTGCCACGACCACACCCGAAGCGTCCCACCCTAAAATGCGATAAACACCAGAGGCAGGCTGATGCGAGGCACGCACTTTGATATCGGCAGGATTGACCGATAGGGCGTGTACTTTAACCAGAACATCACGGTCATTTAGGATGGGCTCAGGCAAGGTGATATCAACCAAAGAATTAGGATCGGTGATGGGTAATGGATGATTAAAACCGATGGCTTTCATAAAAACTCCTCATAAAAATACTAAGGCGTGTGAAATATCAACACGCCCTAAGGCGACTTAATAAAGAGTTGCATCATACGGGCTTCATCAGTTCTTGTAAAGAAGACACTTATTTCTCAGATAGTTACTTAAACACCACCTTTGCCGTCATAAAAGCGATGGACTCATGTTAATTTTAAAACATCCGTCTTTCATAACAGAGTAAAGATTGCCCTTAGCCAAAAACCCCTTGCATTTTATGGGTGATACGCTACAATTTTAATAAATCATCAAAAGGCGAATTGACATGACAAATACTCCTCATCACTCATATGATTGTGCCGAGGGCTGTTCGGTGGAGGCGGCGTTGGCGGTGATTGGTGGTAAGTATAAAGGCACGATAGTTTATCGGTTATTCACCGATGAGGTGTTGCGTTTTAATGAAATTCGGTGTATCTTACCTGATGTTTCACAGCGGACGCTCACCGCACAACTACGAGCCCTAGAAAAAGATGGCATCATCAGTCGCACCGTTTATCCAGAAGTGCCGCCTCGTGTGGAATATCGACTCAGTGACTATGGTCAAACGCTACATGGGGCAATCATGACACTAAAAGCGTGGGGAGATAAACACAAGCAAAGAGTCTGAGTCAATACGATAAGATAAAGATAAAGACCATAAATACGCATTTGTGGTCTTTATCTTAATAAATGCAGTTAGGGACTGACAATCAGAAGTCAATAACATCCTTTTTATCCTTGGAGGCTTGACTGATATCTACCAGTATAAGCTGATTGTTCTGTTTAGGTAAAAACGCATCGACCATTGACGGAGGTTTCTATACCTTGAGCGGTGCTGCGAACGTCTGCTGTTTAGTGGGCGTCCGACGTTTGGTGGTGATGTTTGTATTCTCGCTTCGAGGTGGGAGTACTGCCCATCCTCTAAAGTGGCAACGGTCATATTGCCTAACTGATGCTTAAAAACCCTAAGTTAGACACATCAATCCTGATGCTCTCTTGCTTGGTGGTGCTAGTTGCCAAAGCCGAGAGGGATAATAGACACAGAAGGGCGATGAGTAAATAAGGGGTTAATGTCATGATACCTCCTTGGCTTTGATTATGGTGGTGGGGCATGAAAAGCCAAATATTCTGCATCAAGTTTTATCATTCACATGATGAGAGGTTGTTATAAAGACATACTCTTGGCAAATCTTCACCGCCGTGGTCGGGGTCAACATGACAGTGCATTTTTGAAATTTTGCCATGCTCAAATTCAAGCACATTACAAAATTTACCAAAACTGACCTTGTTGTCAGGAAAAAAGAAGCCACTTAGTGTTTTACCGTGCTCATAACCCTTAACGATGACTCTGTTTTCTATGGCACTAGAACGAAACTTTTCCATGTCAAATCTAAGCCATTCTAAGGCGTCTTGTATCTTCTTGCCAAGATTATCCACTCCCTCTTTACCATAAAGAAACCCGATTTTGGGATAAAAATTCCTACATCATCGGCAAATAGGGCAAAGTATTGCTCATCCAATTCGCCTAAATTGATTTTTTCATAATAAAGTCGTGCAAGTTCGATATTATTTATGGTTATGATTACCTTGTTGGGGGCTGTTAAGTGGTATATAGTCTGCTGTGCTTTGGGTGATTAGGGTATAAGCTACATCATAAGTGGCATGACTGTCTATGGTGTGAAATGTAAAAGGGGTGTGATAATCGGCATGACAATAGTTTATGGTAAATTTAAAGGGAAGTAGTATGTCATCCACTGTACCACCGATTCTATTTTTGTTTTGATAGTGACGAGCTGGTGTACCAAGAGAGACCGCCAAGCTCACAACTTTGTCTGTCAGCACATTACCCTGACTGCCATATGCCCAACCATGGGTTAGGACATTGTCTAACCACTGTTTCATAAAGATGGGCAGTTGAACCAATAGATGGGAAATTGTAAGATGAGTTTTTCGTGTTCATTTACACGCAATTGTTCTTGAATGACATCAATTTTCTCCTCTGGATAACTGGTATAAAGTTCGTGAACACTAAATTATTCAGGATAGCGACGTAATTCATCTAGCCAGTGCCGATGAACAATGGATTGACTGATGTTTGGATGAGCAGCGATGATCAAGGTTTTTGATATTTTAAATCCCTTAGGTTAAGATTGGTTTTTTGTGGACGGTTTTCGGATTTGCATTGTAATATATTGCATTGATGATGACAATAACGCACTTATAAGTGGCATAGGTACCTTTTGGTAATCATCAAATAAAAAAGGGCAGCAAATGAGACCAGTAATAACAATAGAAAGAGCCATGCAGTTAGTGGGTGGTAAATGGAAATGCTTGATTCTATATCAGTTGACAAGTGGACCCAAACGTACCCGCAACTTGTTGTCAGCACTTGACATCACCCAAAAAGTACTGACCGAGCAACTAAGACAGCTAGAAAAGGATGGGCTTATCATCCGCGAGGTATTTGCTGAGGTGTCACCTCACGTGGAATATCGTCTAAGTGATGAGGGGCTGACCTTTATTCCTGTGCTTAACATGCTGTGTGAATGGGGTAGAGATTATGATGAAAGACAAGGTAGACCTGTGGCGACGTGTTGCTTGCCAAACTAATTTTGTTTTTGTAGATAATATTATGCGGTCATGTTCTATTTTTTTTTAAATAAATCAGACCTAAACCCGCCACAATCGGCTTTGAGTCACTTTAAGTTAGTCTGGCGAGCATTAAGATACTTTGGTTGGCTATGAATTAATGCCTTGAAATTATCCCCAAATTTAGTGATAATGTCACGCTTAATTTTCCATAAAAACAACGTCATGACCGACTCAACCACGTCCACGGCAGCACCTCAATCCACCTCCAATCCCCCCCCTAAAAAATCCAGACGCTCCCCAGAAGACATCATGGCGAATGTTTTTTTGCGTCAAGTATTTGCCCCTGTCAAAAAAACCATGATGATAACATGGCTTTTGGATGTGGCAAGTGTGTTGGTGCTCGTAGGTCAGGCGTATGTGTTGGTGCGGATTTTTGAGGGTTGGTTAAGTGCTTTCGTCACAGGAGTGCCTTTATCCGATGACGTGGTGGGCTCTAAACTGTGGGTGAATTTGGGGTTGTTATTTGGGTGTATGGCGATGCGTATCAGTATGGCTTATGCACGAGATTATCTGCTAAGTCAGGCAGGGCTGACGGTCGCCATGTCAGTTAGAGCTAGGCTTGTTCATCAGCTTGGTCAGTTAGGGCAAGCCAGACGGTACTTTGGGTCGGATGGAGCCTTATCTGCCCGAGTGATTGATGAGCCTGACCATCTCATCGGTCATGCCCGTTTTTGGGTACAAAAAATGACCGCCGTCACCACACCACTCATCTTGGCAGGATGTATCAGTTTTTATAGTGTGATGGTTGCTGTGATTTTATTGGCGACAGCCCCATTGGTTCCGATGTTTATGGCGCTTATCGGCATTGCCACCGCACGCAAAAGCCGTGAGCAGATGGATGCATTGGCACAGCTTGGCGGGCGTTTTTTGGACTGGATTCGTGGAGTAAATACCCTGTCAAGGCTTGGGGCGGTAGACATTGCTACCCAAGACATTGCCACCAGTGCTGAGAGTTATCGCAAGCGAACCATGGATGTGCTAAAAATCGCTTTTTTAAATAGTGCGGTGCTTGAGTTCTTATCCGCCTTATCCGTTGCATTGGTGGCGGTGTATTTGGGTTTTGGTTTAATGGGCATACTGCCATGGGCAAAGGGTCAGGTGCTGACGGATTATGGAACGGCATTATTTATTCTATTACTGGTGCCTGAATTTTATGCACCGCTTCGCCGTTTGGGGGCGGAATATCATGTCAAAGGTCAGGCGATGGCAGCGGCAAAATCAATGGTCCCCATGCTTGATTTTAATAGCAGACGCTTAAATAAGACAGATAAAATAGCCATCGCATTGGAGGGTTTACCATCTTTTGAGCTAAATCATGTTGCCGTATTTGGTGATGATGGGCGGACAAGACTGTCGCCGACCACGCTGCATTTTCAATCAGGAAAGCGTACGGCACTGATGGGGGAGAGTGGTTTTGGCAAATCGACACTGCTGCATATCTTACTGGGATTTGTTGAGTTTTCGGGTGATGTCAAGGTTCATGCCGATGGCAAGACATGGCATTATGCCGACATTGATGTCTCAAAACTGCGAGAACAGATGGGCTATTTGTCACAGAGCTTACCACTACTGCCCATTAGCATTGCTGACAACCTACGTCTTGCCAAGCCATCTGCCAGCGATGAGGAGTTAATCAACGCCTTAGAAGCGGTTGGATTATGGACATTAATTGAGGCGTTGCCCATGGGACTACATACGGTACTGTCTGAGCGTGGTGGCGGTCTGTCAGGCGGTCAAGGACAACGTCTTGCCATCGCACAGCTGTTATTACAAGATGCCAAAGTATGGTTGTTAGATGAACCAACTGAGCATCTAGATACTGAGACAGCAACAAATATCTGGGCATTATTGATGACGCTAAGCCGAGATAAAACCGTGATTTGGGTCACGCATGATGAAAGTCGGGCAAGTGATGAGCATTTTGATGTCAGACATGAGCTGAGTGGTAATTCCCAATCCAATCATCAGATCAACCATCAACAAGTCAGTAATTCTAAGGCAGATTAAGGCGACAAGCGATGAGTATGATAAATGATAAAGAAAATCAACAAGACGCTCAAGTCACCCAAAAAACCCCAAACATCCCAAGTTTGGCTTGGGCAGAGCCGCCCCAGGCGTTCGGTTTGACAGACCTGTTTACTGGTCAAAGACTCTTATGGGTTATTGCTTGGGTGCTTGGTATCGCTACTGTGCTGTCGGTGCTTGGGTTGGTCATGTTGGCAGGGTGGTTCATCACCATGGCAGGTGTGGCAGGTGCCATTGCTGCTGGAGGGCATGCCTTTAACTATCTTATGCCCTCTGCAATCATTCGAGGGTTTGCCATCGTACGTACCGTTGCCCGTTATGGTGATTTGATGGTGTCGCATCATGCGATATTTGGGTTGTTAAAGGATTTGCGGGTTCGGTTTTTCTCACATTGGGCAAGATTGCCGTTGTCGGTACGCATGAGCAATGAGGGTATGACCAAAAGTAGTAGCGATACCATGCAGCGATTGGTCAGAGACATTGACGTCTTAGATGAATTTCCTTTACGTGTCGTTTCGCCTCTCATGGTGGCTATCGTGGCATGCATGGTGCTGTCTGTGTTTTTACTGATTCATGTGCCAAATGCACTCATCAGCGTGGCGTGTATGGTGCTGTCGATTGTCTTTGCATTCTTGACATTAGGTCGGGGCATCTTGATGGCACAAGAGGAGAGCAAGATCATCACACTGCGTAAAAATACCTTATTAAATACCTTGCCTGCCCTTACCTCGTTACTGACATGGGGCAGATGGCAAGATAAAGTAGCAGAACTAAGCGAGCTTGATGCTCAGCATCTGCATCATACCACTCAGGTCATGACCTTAAAAAGGCGTGCTCAGACATGCATCAATCTTACCCTAACCATTGGCGTTGTGGCACTGCTTGCGTTAGCAGGGCGGTATTTTGAGCGGACAGACATCACACCCTTTAGCATAGACACCCTAAATGACTACACCTCTTTGAATCCTGCCATCATTCTTGCTCTAACTTTAGGGATATTTGGTTTGATGGAGATTATCTCGGGGCTTGTTGCCGAACCTTTGACCTTGGGCAAAAGCCTTCAGGCGACACACAGGGTCAATGCCCTGATGGGGATGGTCGGCAATGAGGCTAAGCAGCCACTGATGGATAAGCCCATCATCACTTTATCTGATGTGTCCGTAAAAATGCCTACAGCCATCATGGGAGCGGATGGCATTCATGCAACCTTAGGATGTGATAAGCCAACACTCATCATCGGAGCTTCTGGGGCGGGTAAGTCTACTTTGCTTGCTACACTGGCAGGTGAAATACCAATTGTTGGCGGTGACATATACATAAATGGCGTTGATTATCAAGATATAGACTTTGGGCAGTCGCTCGGCTTTTTGGGACAAAATGTGGATATCTTTGACCAGACATTGGCAGATAACCTACGCCTTGGCAAACCCTCTGCCGGTGATGAGGAGCTGTGGGAGGTGCTTGATAAAGTGGGGCTACTGACATGGGCAAGGTCTCAGCCTAAGGGCTTAGACACGCCTCTTGGTGAGTACGGCATGGCAATCTCAGGCGGTCAGGGTAGGCGTGTGGCACTGGCCAGATTGCTCTTAGCTCCCAAAAAAATCCTGCTGCTAGATGAGCCTTTTGCAGGACTGGACAATAGAACGCGTCATCAAGTATGGCAAAGTCTGACAGACATGCAAGCACAAGGCAAGATTGGCGTGCTTGCCATTGCTACGCATCAAGTGTGGCATGAGATGGGCAACGTGGAGCTAATACGTGTTTGAGGTTTAGCCTTCCACGCTCAGATGATGTGTGGAAGGTATTAACATTGCTACCATAAAACATCATGAATCCTGATATTGCTCTTATATTTATCCTAAATATCGTACAGACATCATGCATGAGCATCACTGAGTTCATCACACAGAGCAAACAGTACGCTGGTGGCAAAAGCACCACTTGGCAATTTAAAGGACAAAATCAACTCATCATCTGATTGCCATTGCCATTTTAGGTCCAAAATACACAGTCTCAATGGGCGATAAGCTAATTTCACACCAACCTTTAACAATCCCTGTTTTAATAAGTCAAATTCGTTCTGAGCAAGAATCTCTTTATAAAGCGCTAGGCTCTCATCACGGTTTTTAAGCTCGCCCACCCCAAACAGTGGTGCGGTAGGATGAATATCTTGTTCTGTCAGACGTCTCTTAATGTCATCGCTCATCTCATCAACAAAGATGGAGCCGCTACCATCTAGATTAAACACATCACCTGGCATCGCTTCATGCCACAGACCAAGTTTGACCCTTTGGCTAAGCATTGCGTTAAACATTGCACTTCTGGCACTTGATATGTACAGGCTGTGTTTATCCATGTCTTTTTTAAAAGGTTTATAAGGTTTGGCGGTCTTTAGCATCTTGTCAAAAAAGATTTTGGCTTTTTCAAGATTATCACCATCTCTGCCAAATCGCTGCTGTCCGATGTAGTTTGGTACACCCGTCTGTCTGATGAGGTCAAGCTGAGCTTCTATGGCTCGTCTGTCACCCCGAACTTGCCTTAATGTAATGATGAATTCGTTCAAATCATGTGTGCCACGATGTAGTTTTTTGTCGTGCCAATGATGAGAGATAACCTCTAGTGTCTCGCTCTCATGTAGGTGAGGCTTGGCAAATGCTTGAAAATCCATCGTACTCATCGTGCGTTTTGGTAGTCTTAGACTAAACCATTGATAAGTCTGGGCATGACGGTCTTTTAGACCAGAATAACCAACATCGCGTAAGGGAATATTTGCCCATTCGGCAAGTAACTTGGTAACAAATGCAGTATTCATGCCTGTTTTGCAGACATAAAGCCATAAATGCTCACCTTCATCGGTAAAATGAGCGGACATGATTTCTTTGACGATAAAATCAGTCGGTCGGCATTTAAAATTGGCAGAGATGATGGCGGGAGTAAAAGGGCGACATAAGATGTGATTAGACATGATGAACTCGTGATGGATGCTCTAAGAGGTTGTCTGCTTGGAATGGAAGGGGTGTATTGTATCATAAGTTATGCCATGACGCCGCTATCGCCCACTTGGACACACCCCAAAATAGCGTTTATATTCACGGCTAAACTGATTTGGGCTTTCATAACCGACTTGATAGGCGATTTGGCTAATGCTGATATTGCCTTGTGCAAGCTGTCTTTTGGCATGATTTAGCCTTAAACTTTTTTGATATTGCAATGGTGATAACTGGGTGATGTCCTTAAAATGCTGATAAAAGCCTGATACACTCATACCGACACTCATTGCAAGGTTTTGCATAGACAACGGTTTATCAAATTGCTCCTCTAAAATGGCGGTTGCTTGAGCGATTTTGACGGTTGGGCTATTTTGTTCAAATAATGATGATAAATACGCCCCTTGTTTGGATTTGAGCAAATGATAATAAATCTCTTGAATAACCAGCGGCACCAAAAATTCAATATCATCTGGAAAATTAAGCAAGTCAATCAAACGAATTAATCCATTAAATATCGGCTCATCTAACGACCATTTCACTTGTGGTATGGGCTTGTTTTGTGGTGATAGGGCTAATTGTCTGTTAATATTGGCAAGTTTAAGCAAATCTAATTGTAGCGATAATGCCAAATACGGCTCGTTTTTGGGAACGTCCGTAATTTGCCCAATCAAGGGGACATTGACTGGACAAAACATCATATCATGACAGCCAAAACGGTGGTTTTCTTGCCCCCAGCGAATTTGCCGTTCACCTTGTAGCACCACACACAAGCTAGGTTTTTGCATAAATCCTGTAAATTGCTGTTTGCTATCAGCATGATGTAAATATAGCCCTGTAATGGGTGTTTGCCAAAGTTGATTTTTAGGACAATGGCTAATCACCGCATCAATCACCGTTTGAGTATCTCGCATAATATTCACTTGAATAATTTTTGCGTATTATAAATTTTTTGGAAAAATAGGCAAGTATTGATAAAGATTAGGCAAGTCAATTTAACCAAGTTTTATTATAATATGCCTTAACAAGTTGCTTAGGGCGTGTTGACATTTCACACGCTTTAAGAAAAAAATATTGAAAATTAGGCTGACGTGCTTTTGGTGAAAAATAAGCTAAATCTTGCCTTTTGTCGTTAATAAACTTGCCAATATTATCATATTGCCTACGTTTATTGCCTAAAAAGGCTGGCGATTTATCTAAATTTTTCACGCAAATTGAAACATCAACACGCCCTAAATAAAAAGGTGAATTTATGAAAATTTTCTATCATACATCAGCAACAGCAACTGGCGGTCGTGATGGTCATACCCAAGTTGATGATGGTTCAATCGGTTTTGATTTGGTGTCATTTCAAAATACCAGTGGCAAAGTTGGCACTAATCCAGAACAGCTATTTGCTATGGGTTACGCCGCTTGCTTTGACAGTGCGATGAACCATGTTGCCCCAAGTTTGGGAATTAAACCGACCAAATCTAGCACGACTGTTGGCGTGGGTATCGGTCAAAAAGCGGACGGTGCATTTGCCCTAGATTTGGACATTACCATCACCGTTGAAGGCTTAAGCGTAGAAGATGCCAAAACATTGATTGAAAAAGCCCATGCAGTTTGTCCTTATTCTAATGCCACTCGTGGTAATGTCGATGTGCGTCTGCACGTCAATGTAGTACAAACTTTTGATTTATAATCGTTAAAATCATTGTATGCCATTTGTGCTATGCAAATGGCATATTTTTTATTGGAGAATATTAATGTTACTTGTGGCAAAAATTGGCGTATTTTTGATAGCGATATTACATCTGTATATTTTGGTACTAGAGATGTTTTTATGGGACAAACCCGCAGGCAAAAAAGCATTTGGACATAATGATGAATTTGCCAAAACTACCAAAGTGTTGGCAATGAACCAAGGCTTATATAATGGCTTTTTATCGGCAGGGCTTTTTTGGTCATTGCTGTCGGTTAATTTTGTGGCATTGGCGTACTTTTTCTTGGGCTGTGTGGCAGTTGCAGGCGTGTTTGGAGCGATGACCGCCAGTAAAAAGATTATCTTTTTCCAAACGGTGCCTGCGGTGATGGTAATGGGACTTGTGGCGATGGTTTAAGGAATTTACTGATTCAATTTCTGATGATTTAATCATCTTGTCATCTTGTTTGCTGCTTGGATATAATCCGCTTGAATGCGTTTAATCTCATCATAAGTTAAGGCTTTTGGTGTTTCAAAGTCTTGTAAACCTTGTGATGTAAAATGTTGCATTCCTTCAATTTTGATAGCAGATGGGGCAACAGGTAATTCACCATCTTTGTCAATAGAATGAGCCACTCGCCCTGTATGCCATAATTGAGCAATGATTTTTCCGCCTTTATCATGTACCGCTTGCGTTGCTTTTTTCCATGATTCAATCTGAGCTTGTGTATAAATACCTGGGGTCAAGGGGCTACCAATCGCATCTTTGGAAATGTTAATGGCTTCAGAAATAATCATGCCTGCACTGGCACGCTGTGCATAATAAGTTGCCACCATGTCGGTTGCCTTACCATCAGCATTGGCACGGCTACGGGTCATGGCAGACATCACCATACGATTATTTAAGGTTAAATGAGCGGTTTGAATCGGGGTTAAAAGTTTCATCATGGATTACCTTTTTAATGATAGCTTGTTGATAAGGTGTATTATAATGATTTAAAATTTTGGATAAATAGGGTAAAATTAAAAAAATTATTCCATATTTTGAACAATCAAACCTGCAATAAAGAATATTAAAACACTTTATTACCCATATCCTGTGTTTAATCTGATATTGTCCATGCCACAAGTTTATTGACAATCGGTCGCACCAAAATGACACAACAAAATGCGATTGGCATGGCAATGATGTAGTTAAACAAGACTCGTTTCAAATACCCGTCATTTATCCCTGTATTTATTGCTACCAAAACCGCAGACATCAAAAATGCTATAAATCCAGCCATATAAAATGCCACAGCATACGGTGTATATTTTGCAGGAATAAACCCTTTTTTCATCAATATGCTCCAAAAAATAAAAAGATGGTAGAAATTCTACCATCTTGATTTATCAAATCATATCTTAGTTTTGAAAACCTTCAACGATAATACCTAATAATTTTGAACCATCTTCACTTGACCAATCTTGAGCCAATTCTGCAATTAATTGATTGGTACTTGTGATGACTGCACCTGCATCACGCATACGAATTAACGCCATCTCATCAGCAAATTTACTTGGTGAACCACCTGCATCAGCCACGACTTGTACTTCATAGCCTTGTTCTAAAAGTGTTAAAACAGGATATACCGTACATACATCATTGGTTACACCTGCCACAATAATTTTTTTGCGTCCTGTCGCTTCAACGGCACGAGCAAAATTTGGGTCAGTCATGGCATTTACAATCCCTGCACGCAAGATACGATTTTCAAATTCTGTTGGTAAAATTTCTTTTAATTCAGAAAGTAATGGACCTTGTGCATTTTCTTCCATTGATGATGTCAAAATGGTTGGTAAGTTAATTGCACGAGCTGTTTTTGCAAGCATTAATGCGTGTTTTTTCATTTCATCAAATGAAATAGAGTTTACCCAGCTCATTGTACCGACTTGATGGTCAATTAAAAGTAACGCTGAATTTTTTGAATTGAATACATTAGATGTACTGCGAAATAAAAATTTTGTCTATGCAACTCCTTATATTTATTCGGTTTTTAAATTTGAGAAACATGATAAAATCGTTATTTCGCAGTGGGTCTATTATTCATTACATTCTCCGATTGGATTTAAGAACCTGTTCACAATTAATTACGCTTGCATATTTTTGAATATTTCATTAAAAATCATTGCTTTTTTGTCAAAAATGGCTAAATCTGGCTTTTCTTCGTCAAAAACTTGCTTGATAGAATGACTATCAATCTGCGTTTTTTCCTTGAAAAGCTGGCAATTTATCTCATTTTTGCCTAAAAAAATTAATCATGCACAGGTTCTAAGGTTTAAATTGAATGTCTGATTTGACATTTGTTTTATGCTTACTGCAATGATGTTTATTATAATGATTTAAAATTTTGGATAAATAGGGTAAAATTGAAAACTCTATTCAATATTTTGAACAATCAATACCAAACATAAAAAAACGGCAAGTTAATTAAACTTACCGTCATCCATAAGACAATCCTATAACTGATTGCCACTATACATACCGCCTTTATATATCAAAGACTGTTCATCTGTTGCAAATAATACCAGCTCTGCTTGATGATGGGTGCTAATGTCAATCATTTCATCATGAATAATCAAACTATCCTTTTTAGATAAAACTTGATTATTTACAATCACTTGACCTTGAAAAACATATAATAGATAACTCAATCCTGCTTTTAACTCTGGCAACCCAAGACGATTGCCTGCGGTGAGTTTTGTATCAAATACCCAAGTTTGAGAACTAAATTGCAAGGCTGTTTTTGTGGTTGGTGATGCCAACAATCGCCATTGATTTTCGCTATATACATCGTCCAAATCCATAAAAGTCACACTTGGCGTACCATCTTTGTATTCAGGACGAATAAAAATTTGCAGTCCTTCAAAAGGCTCATGACTCCCCATGATTTTTTCTTCATGATAATACAATTTGCCTGCTTTCATTAACATCAAACGAGTAGCGTGGGCGGTATCTTGAATGCCTTCTGAATCACTATGAATGGCTTTGCCCGAGCGAAAATAAGATAAAATTTCATCATTGACATGGGGGTGCATGGGTACGATAGAATCATGATTTAAATAAGCATGGTCAATTCGCCCAATACTTCCCAATCCTGTATCGCCTGTTTGTCGTGTCGCATTGGGATAAAGTGCTGAAATAAAGTGCTTGCTGTTATTGTTGGGTAATTGGTAAATCATCATCAACTCCAAAAAATTGTTAAAATAAGAACAATTTTTATTATAATGATTTAAATTTTTGGATAAATAGGGTAAAATTAAAAACATTATTCCATATTTTGAACAATAAAGGTATTTTATGAATCTTGATGATATGGCATTATTTGTGGAAGTGGTGAAAGCAAAAGGATTTACTCGAGCGTCAGAACAATTAGGTATGCCAACATCAACCCTTTCTGTACGCATTAATAAGTTAGAAAAGAATCTTGGTTTACAATTACTTAATCGCACCACTCGCCGTGTAGAATTAACAGAAGTTGGAAAGCTTTATTTTCAGCGTGCATTACATATTATTGAAGAAAGCAAGGCGTTACATCATCAGCTTGATGAAATGCTCAATTATCCTTCTGGTTTGGTGCGTGTCTCCATGCCTGTGGATTTTGCTTATCAAGCGTTTGCTCCACTTGTGCCACTTTTTTATCAAACCTTTCCCCATATTCGCTTAGATATTGACACTACGCCCCGCAAAATTGACCTAATCAGTGAACCGTTTGATGTTGCCATTCGTGTAGGAGAAAATCAAGATTCTACGCTGGTCGCTCGGTTATTAACAACCTATCCATTTCGTTTATACGCATCAAAAACTTATTTGGCAACGCATGGCACGCCACACTCACTTGATGAACTAAAAGAGCATCATTGTTTAGCCTTTCGTCAAGCGTCATGGGCGTTATTTGATGGTCAAGAAAAACGCACCATTGCCTTTGACAGCCGTATTATTTGCCAAAGTTTGGGACTGCTTGAACGGCTGGTGCGTCAAGATATGGGCATTGCGTTATTACCTGATGTCGCTGTGGCAGATAAGAGCTTGGTAAATATTTTACCCAACTGGACAGGGCAACCCATGCCTTTATATGCCTTGACCAGTACACGGCTATTGCCCAAAAAAGTGCAAGTATTTATTGAGTTTTTAAAACAGCATTTATCAAAAGCATAAAAAAGCCATACCCAAAAAGGATATGGCTGACCAACCAAAGCTGATAAATCACTCATGCTCTAGCACATATTTGACTGCGTCATCTTCAAACATCGCGGTCATAAAACGCTGGATATTTGGATAAGTTTTCCAAGATTTTTCCAGACGAGATGACCAGCGTAGCATCACAAACGCATACGCATCGGCGACCGTGCGTTTATTTTGATACAGATGATTGCTATCGCCAAGCAGTGTCTCAAGATGCATCATCACCCGTTCAATACGAGCATAAGAGGCTTCTTTGGCTTTAGCAAGTGCTTCTTCGCTATCATCAGTGGTAAAGCGTTGTGGTACAAAATACGGCCAAAATGCAGGGTGAAAATCCCCCGTCAAAAAGCACATAATTTCATTAAATTCAAAGTGATTGACCGCACCATCATTTGCCCCAAGGTCTGCTTCACTGTGCGTTTGGGCGATATATTGCAAAATAGCATCTGCCTGTCCCATGATACGACCTGTGCCAATATCCACCGCAGGCACTTGAGCCAATGGATTGATGGCTTTGTATTCGTCTGAACGTGGATTAACTTTTTCAACTTGATAATCAGCCTTTGCCCATTCAAGTGCAATCCAGCAAGCCAAAGCACAAGTACCCGATGCGTAATAAAGTTTCATAATAAGCCTTATTTTATGTGAAAACAATGACTATTTTAGCAGAATTTACTGACTTAAGCGAACCCAACTTATGTTGATAACGCGTTAAGACCGCCCTGTGCTTAGTCCTGCTTTACCATTAGCAATGATGGTTTTGGCAAGCACTTTCCACGGCGAAAGTTTAGGATTCGGCTGTTTACCTTGTCCGATGAGTGCCATTTGTGCCATATACCAATCCATTTCAAGTACCGCACCGAGCTTTTTATCCACAGGAGCAAAACCTGTTTTAATCCGCTGAGTCGTCATGGTTTGATAAGTGCCATTTTTGATTTGGTTTGGTAAATCAGGCATGATAGCAAGCGGACGAGCAATACCAATAAAATCCAAATGTCCACTATTTAGAGCATCTTCCATTGCCACTTGCGAGCGGAAACCCCCTGTAATAATGAGTGGCACTTGACTCACCTTTCTTGCTTTTTCGGCATAATCAATAAAAAAGGCTTCACGCTGCTGGGTGCTAGCTTTGCTGGACATCATCGCAGGGCTTTCATAATTTCCGCCTGAAATTTCAATAAAATCAATGCCTAATTCCGACATTTTTTGCACCACTTGAATGCTGTCCGTTTCATCAAAACCGCCTTTTTGGAAATCAGCTGAGTTCAGCTTTAGACCGACCAAAAATTCAGGTCGCACTACTGCACGAATCCCTTGATAAATTTCCACCAAAAAGCGCATACGATTTTCAAGGCTGCCGCCCCATTTATCGGAACGCTGATTATGATGGGGTGATAAAAATTGACTGACGAGATAACCATGAGCCCCATGAATCTGCACACCGCTAAAGCCCGCTTTATCAGCAATTTGTGCAGTATGGATAAACTGGCGAATAATCATTTCAATCTCATTGTCCGCCAATTCGCGTGGCGGATTGATAAAACCGTCCATGCCTTTTAGGGCAACCGCACTTGGTGCAACAGGCACAGGATTAATGACTTTAGGAGATTGCTTGCCTGCATGGTTGATTTGCATAATCAGCAAGGTATCGTTTTGTGTACCTGCTTTTGCCCATGCTTTAAGCGTGTCCATGCTACGCTCGTCCGACAGCACGACATCATTAATTGAGCCTTTGCCGTTGTCTGCAACCATGACATTACCTGTAACTAAAACGCCTGTACCCCCTTTTGCCCATGTATCATATAGGCGGACAAGCTCGTTTGTGGGCTGGTCGTGTTTGGCAAGTTGCTCTTCCATCGCCGATTTAAAAAAGCGGTTTTTGGCAGTTTTGCCATTTGGGAATGTAAAAGATTGAAATAACATAAGGGTTTCCTATTAAATTAAAAAAAATTAAATCATCTGTACGACAATTTTGCCACGTGTACGTCCACGTTCCAACTCATCAAAGGCTTGATTGATTTGTTCAAACGGATACACCGATTGCGTATAAGGTTTGATGTGTCCTTGTTCAATCAACTGGGCAATTTGGGCGAGCTGTTTGCCATTGGCTTGCATAAACAAAAATTGATAATCCACCTGTTTTTGCTGGCTTTCACGGCGAACCTTACGGCTTAAAAAGCCCATCACCCATTGCAACACAATATTTAATCCTGCATTTTTGGCATAGCTTGGCGTGGGTGGCCCTGAAATAGAAATTAAACGCCCACCTGCTTTCATCACTTGTAAAGATTGCAACAAAGTTGTTTCATCTAAACTATTAAGCACCACATCATAATCTTTTAATTCATTGATAAAATTTTGTTTTTTATAATCAATAACAACATCTGCACCCAAGCTTTTTACAAAATCCACATTTGCTGTGCTGGTCGTGGTTGCTACAAATGCCCCCAAATATTTGGCAAGCTGAATCGCAATCGTGCCGACACCGCCCGCCCCTGCATGAATAAAGACTTTTTGACCTGCTTTGACTTTGGCAATTTCTACCAACGCTTGCCAAGCCGTTAAAGCCACAAGCGGTAAACTTGACGCATCTGCCATAGACAAATTACTTGGTTTTTTCGCCACATCATCTTGATGAATGGCGATTTTTTCAGCAAATGCACCAATTCGACCATCTCTAGGACGAGCAAAAATTTCATCACCTACCGCAAATTGACGTACATTTTTACCCACCGCAATCACTTTGCCCGCCACATCATGCCCCAAAATCAAGGGGAATGAATACGGCACAAGCATTTTAAATTCGCCACTTTTAATGCGTAAATCTAAGTGATTTAATCCTGATGCATGAACTTGTACTAATACATCGTCATCATTCATCACAGGTTCGGGCATTTCGCCTAAAATCGCAGGGGCTTTTTGATATTTATTAATAAAATATGCTTTCATCATCTACTCTTATTACGTTAATAAGTTTAAAACTATAAACTCATTGAACAAAAAATTAATGCTAATTTGACGGATTTTGATTTGATGGACAATGATATGCCATCAACTGTGCCAGTTGTCCTAGTTTTTCAGTTGCATCGTGCATAGCAATGTTATAAAAACGTTCTTTACCCACCTGCTCCACGCTCACAGCTTGGGCTTGTAACATAATTTTTAAATGGTGCGACACCGCAGGACGTGATAAATGCAATCGTTCAGTAATCTCATTGACATTCATTTTGCCATTTTCTAACAGTAACTGTAGGATTTTATGGCGATTTTCATCTGAAAGTACCGTAAAAATAGGAATACATTCTTTCATCAGTTGCATAGTTTGCTGTGGCATGGGTCACCTGTTGTGATTATTTTAAGTTGATAAGTTTAAAAATTTAGACGTATGTTAAATGACTATCTCGCCAAAGTCAAGCTATTTTATCTCTCATGATAATTACAAAAATCTATCGTGATGATTGAT
>JBHCHC010000037.1:0-3693 GCA_041802645.1 Moraxella sp.
AAGCAAATCACTTGCTGTTCTAGCAGTAACTTGTGCTACAAAAAATTCAAGCAGTTTTATTTGAACTTTTTTACTTAATTTACAATGGGTTATCTTCATGTTTGTAGTATAGCATAAGTGCTAATCTACTACAGCCCCTTTAGTAAAGTAAAGCTAGCAATAAAGTACGGCAGGTTCGCCTTATATTAAAATCAACCAAATCAAGTCAGTGAACCGCCATTAAGCATCATCAAAATCATCTGGCGTCATTTTTAAGGCCTCAAAACACACGGCTGCCTCAAAACCACGATATTGTAAGAATCTTAGTTGTCGAGCTTTGTCTTTGGGGTCTTTAGGGAGGTGTTTTCCATATTTTTTAGAGCGAGCTTCTACCGCCAATTTTAGCCAATCTATGTCATCACTTTCATCATCGCTTTCTAAAATTGTACCATCTGACACGCTTGAGGTGTCAGCAAGGCAAATCAGAGCATTCATCCCTCCGAAGTCCTTGGCGTCAAGCCCTGCTTTTCTTAAAGATTGAGCAATGTACCGTATGCCTCGCCCTTTGCGTACGGCTTCACGTACCATCATGGTGGCACAGCGTTCATCTGATTGATAGCCTTTTTTAGCAAATTCATGCAATAAAGCATCAACCGCTGCAGGGTCACAGCCTTTAGCGATAAGTTTGTCTCTTAATTGATGGCGTGACAACTCTTTTTTTGATAAATAATAAAAAGCAAGCCAACGCAGGTAGCGAGTATCTCTATCAGGAACTGACAGTTTTTCGATACGGACTTGGCTGAGTACTTTTAAAGTGTTATCGTCTAGTACGCTTTGATGTGTGTCACCAAGTAAAGTGGCGATGGCTGAGGATTCGGCGTTATGGGGTTTTTTCTTGTTGGGTGCTGATGATGGCTTTACTGGTGCGACGCCGCTTGGTGAAGTTGGCTGTTTTATGTTACTGTGGGCGGTGGCTGATTTGGAAGTCGTTTTATTTTTTGGAGTATCAGAAGCATCGGCAGACACAGCATCTGCCATGTCTGCCAATATTTCATCTAAGGTTTTGATGTTTGGAGTTTTTGATGTCGTCATCTTTATGGTGTTTGCATAAAAACTCAGTCATCTGTGTAGTGTGTGTCTTCTGGATATTCTGATTCCATGTACTCAGCCATGCTTGGATCGGCATCCTGCTCATCGTCATCTTTGCTCACTCTGATGACACCTGACATCTTAGTGTTGCGAATCTGACTTTCAATGGTCTGGGCAACTTCTGGGTTATCCATCAAAAATTGGCAAGCATTGGCTTTGCCTTGTCCAATTTTTGTACCATCATAGCTGTACCACGATCCTGACTTTTCAATGAGGTTAATTTCAGAACCGATATCTACAATCTCACCGAGTCGATTGATGCCTTCACCGTACATGATGTCAAATTCGGCTTGACGGAATGGAGGTGCCATTTTATTTTTGATGACTTTGACGCGAGTCTCTGAACCCAAAATGACTTCTTTGTCCTTAGCGTCTTTGACTGAGCCAATACGGCGGATGTCCAGACGCACTGATGCATAGAATTTTAGGGCGTTACCACCTGTGGTGGTCTCAGGAGAGCCGAACATCACACCAATTTTCATGCGGATTTGGTTGATAAATATGACCATGCAGTTAGAGCGTTTGGCATTACCAGTGATTTTACGCAAGGCTTGGCTCATCAGACGTGCCTGCAATCCCATATGGCTGTCACCCATCTCGCCCTCAATCTCGGCTTTGGGCGTCAAGGCGGCCACTGAGTCCACGACAATCATGTCCACTGCACCAGAGCGAACAAGCATGTCTACAATCTCAAGAGCTTGCTCGCCATTATCAGGCTGAGATACCATGAGTTCACCAAGATTGACCCCAAGTTTTTTGGCGTAAATGGGGTCAAGGGCATGTTCGGCATCGATGAACGCACATTTGCCACCAGCTTTTTGACATTCAGCAATGGTTTGCAAAGTCAGGGTGGTTTTACCCGAACTCTCAGGACCAAAAATTTCAATGATGCGACCCTTGGGTAGTCCACCAATGCCCAAAGCGATGTCTAATCCAAGTGAACCTGTAGAGATGGTGTCTACGTCCACTTTAATCGACTCATCGCCTAGGTTCATGATGGTGTTTTTGCCAAAGGCTTTTTCAATCTGAGCGAGAGCCATCTGTAAGGCTTTTGCCTTATCAACTTCAACATCACCCGTCTCTTTTGGTGTTTTATTCTTGGTGGCTTTTGCCATGTGATTTACCTATTTTATGAGAATAAATTTGCCCTTATTTTAACACTTTTTTGGTCAAAATGGCGTTAAATTTTAGCTCGTTACAATAAATAACCATCATTCATTAATCGCCAGTTTCTTTATTTTATTTCATCTCTTTTAAAAATCCATTCGTCATGACTGCTTGCTTTTTCATCAAAATAATAACCGTCTTGATCAAAGTTTTTTAGATCGTCAGGGTTGGTCAAACGATGCTTGGCACTAAAATTCATCATCATGCCGCGAGCTTTTTTGGCGTAGAAACTGACAATTTTATATTGTCCGTTTTTTTGGTCTAAGAATTTGGGCGTGATGATATTGGCAGTGATGCGGTTGGTGTTTATCGCTTTAAAATATTCTTGTGAAGCAAGATTGATAAGTACGTCAGAGCCACTTTGATGAATACGCTCATTAACCACCTCGCTAATGGCATCGCCCCAATATTGATATAAATCATTGCCATCAGGGGTTTTTAGTTTTGTGCCCATTTCAAGGCGATAAGGCATTATATTATCCAGCGGTTTTAATACACCATAAAGCCCTGACAAAATCCCCAAATGTTTATTTAAATATAAAATCTCATCAGCAGTTAGGCGATAAGCATCCAGTCCTGTATAAACATCGCCATCAAATAAATAAATGACAGGCTTTTTGTTGTCATCAAAGGGATATGTCCAATGCTCATTACGCACAACATTAAGCTCCGCGATTTTGGTTGAGATGCCCATGAGTTCTTGTAAATCTATCACGTCCTTTTGTTTTAATATTTTCATTAATTCTATGGCGTGACTAATAAGAATAGGATCACTCGACAGATTATCCGTATTAAAAGATGGGGATGTTTTTTCATCTAAGTTCTTAGCAGGAGATATTAAAAAATACATGGCATTTCCAATTAGAGAAGTTTGTTAAGGATTATAGAATAAATAACCAAGCTTTTCAATGAAATTATATCCGTTGTGATTGAACGATGAAATTAAGTCTGTTATACTAAGTGTATTTTTAATGACTTATAATCTAAAAGGAATTATCATGACTGACACCATATTATCTCACCGACTTCCCACCGAGCACGGTAAGTACATCGCCGTCATCACTTTAAATAAGCCAAAAGCCTTAAATGCCCAAGACTTCGATATGGTCAAAGCCACTTATGCGTTATTGGATGAGTGGATGGATGATGACAGCATTGCGGTTGTGGTGCTACACGGGGTAGGCGATAAAGGGTTGTGTGCAGGAGGTGATATCAAGGCACTCTATACCAGTGAGGTATCCGCTCACGATTTTTTTGTGCATGAATATGGACTCATGCACGCCATGCATACCTATCCTAAGCCCATCATGACGTGGGGTCATGGCATTACTATGGGCGGTGGCATGGGGCTGTTCACGGCATCTAGTCATAAAGTCGTTACTGCCAGTACGCTCATGG
>JBHCHC010000038.1:0-4472 GCA_041802645.1 Moraxella sp.
AAGACAAAACCCTGCTTTGCTCGTTACTGGTGCAAAAACCATCATTAGTGTTCGCATGGACTACTTGCATGAAGCTCCTAAGTCACGCACAATAGAGGACAATGATCGCCCCAATCATGCCATCATCGCTCGCTATGCCCGCGGACGAGATTACCATAAAACCATGCGTCAAAAGCTAAAACAGCTTGCCAAACTCATAGAAACTGAGATGCCAAACTGGCATGGCTTGGGTGTGGGTGCTGAAAACGCCTTTGTGTTTCGCCCCTTTAGCGACTCCGCTCCCATTTTTGAAAAAGCGACTGCTCATCATGCTGGACTTGGCTGGGAAGGTAAGCACACCTTGCTCATTAATCGCCAAGGTGGGTCATTTTTTAATTTAGGCGAGCTATTTGTAAGTCTATGCTTGGTAGATGACAATACCAGTATTGCTGTTCAGAATCTTTGTGGCTCGTGTTCAGCATGCATGGACATCTGCCCTACTCGTGCCATCATTGCCCCGTATACACTAGACGCTAAGGCTTGCATCGCTTATTTAACCATTGAGCATCGAGGAGCGATTGATGTCATGTATCGTAAAGCCATTGGCAATCGTGTTTTTGGTTGTGATGATTGTCAGCTGATTTGTCCGTGGAATAAATTTGCAAAGCTTGCCAAAGTTGTTGACTATGAGCCACGCCACGGCTTAGATGATATGAGACTATTGCAGATATGGACATGGAGCCAAGAGGAGTTTTTGAATAAGACTGAAGGCTCTCCACTAAGACGCACAGGCTACATCGGCATGTTAAGAAACATCGCCATCGCTCTTGGCAACTGCCAACCTGATGATGATAATAAAAAAAGGGCTGTTTTAACTTCTTTGATGAATCGCCTTGGCGTAGATGACATGCTAGATGAGCACATCTTATGGGCAATTCATGAACTCCAAACACAGCGGGTCGACCAAGTTCATCACCACTAAAACTTCTGCCGTCTGAGTGTGGATGGTAAGATGCCCATTGCTTCACGGTATTTGGTCACTGTGCGTCGTGAAATACTGACACCTTGTGCTTCTAATACATTGGTGATGTGAGCATCCGACAAAGGTTTTTTAGGGTCTTCGCTTTGAATCATGCTTTGGATTTGAGCAGAAATGGCAGTGGACGACACCTCTCCTTCATCACTACCTACACTAGAAGAGAAAAAATATTTTAAGGGATATAAGCCCTGCGGGGTTAACATGGTTTTATTGGTGGTCAGTCGTGACACGGTGGATTCATGCAATCCTATTTCATCGGCAACATTTTTTAGGGTCAAAGGAATCATCGCCTCAACCCCTCGCTCCAAGAATCCTTGCTGACGGCGAACGATGCAACTGGCTACTTTTAACAAGTTCTGATTACGCTCATCAATACTGCGAATGAACAAACGCGCATCATTGAGCTTGTCTTTTAGATAGAGATTGTCCTGACTGTCATCGCCTTTTTTAATGAGACTGGCATATTCTTGATTGATTTGCAAGTTAGGAATGACCTCTTGGTTTAGAACCACCCGCCAAGCATCAGTATCTGTCACATCACTCAGTGATTTTTTGGCATATTTACCCTTGGCTTTTTCTAGAGCAATGACCAAGATATCAGGGATATCAGCACTCTCACTCATTCCACTTTCATTTCTATAAAATTCTGAAGCAGGCTCAGGGTTTAGTCTGCGGATAATCTCCATCGCTTGCTTTATCTCCACCGAGCTTAGGTCGGTTGCCTGCATGAGTGCTTTGATGTTGTTGGTTTCTAAATAATTGGTCGCCCCAAGTATCATGTACGCCTCATCAACAAAAGGTGTATTAGGGTACTCTTTTATTAATTCATCTAATTGCAGTCTTAGGCATTCGGATAAATTTCTAGCTCCCACGCCTGTGGGTGAGCAACTTTGAATACTGTGTAACACTGCCACAATCTCAGGAGGGCTGATGGTATCTTGCCACTGATAAAAACTTGCCATCGTTGCCAAATTCTGATAAAGCTCATCCACCCCAAGACGGATGTAACCCATATCATCCATTGCATCCAACAGATAATCCAAAATCAGTCTTTCTTTGGCATTCATGGGCTTAAAATTCATCTGAAAACGCACATGATCTTGGATGCTGGTGTGAGTTGCACCAAAAAACTCATGCTCCTCATCTTGCCTGCCTGTCACACCAAAATCACCATCATACTCAAAATCAGGCGTGTAGACATTTTCCCAATCGCTGTCTATCGCCCCATCATCAAGCCCTGATTCTGTAAGCTTATCATAACTGTCTTCGACAAAAGATTCGCCAAAACCGTCATCAAGACTGCCTTGAGATTCATTTTTGGTTTGCCATGTATTGTCCGTCCAATCCTCCAAATTTAACTCATCACTCTCAAACTCTGTTTGAAACTCCTCATCGACTCGTTCAAGTAAAGGATTGCTGTCTAGCTTCATCTGTACTTCTTGTTCAAGCTCAAGATGTGACAAAGCCAACAGACGAATCGCCTGTTGCATTTGAGGGGTCAGTTTTTGGGATTGATTTAATCCAACACCCAAACCAAATGAGAGACTCATGTGAACAACATTGTCCTAATTTAAACGCACCAAAATGAATAAACCAAAATTTATTCTGGCTTTTTGGCTTATTTTACAACATTGTGGCATAATTTTTGCATACATTTTGCCAAATGGTGTTAAATTTACGATGTAGCAACAATTTTTGTTATTTAATAACATATTTTTGCTCTCTTTTGCCGCTAGCTAGCTCTATTTTAATCCCCGTCATTCAAAACTCATTAAGCAATCAATTTGACCTGATTTTATGCTGATTATTTCTGTTTCTTAATTTGATTTTTACTATTTTGCCAAACCTTACGAGTTCATCTTAGGTCAAACTGCTCGATAAACTTGCCTAAGCAGTCAAATCGCCTTATAATAAAAATCCTTACTTCATCAGTGCGACCGCAAAATCATGCCAAAAATTGCCAATATCCAACTCAACTCTCAAGATGACATAGACAAAAATTTATCCATCATTCAAACTGCCGTCCATCACGCCAAGGATAATCGAGCAGATTTGGTGGTGTTACCAGAGAATGCTTGTGTCATGGGTTCTCAACAAGTGCTTGCCCAACGTTTTGAGGAAATGTTTGATTTTTATACCAATCTTAGCAAAAAGGCAGATGTTCATATTTTGGCAGGAACACTGCCTTGTTCCACTCGACCTGACGGCACACTCACCAATGGCAAATTTCGCCAAAGCAGCTTACTCTTTGATAATCAAGGACAGCCCTTAGCCCGTTATGATAAAATCCATCTATTTCGTGCCTCTGTGGCTGATGGCGTTGGCAGTTATGACGAAGGACGTACTTTTGAAGCAGGAAACACGCCTGTTGTTGCCCAATGTACGCTTGATGGTGTGCAGGTTGGCATAGGATTGGCAATCTGTTTTGATGTCAGATTTCCTTTGCTGTTCCAAAAACTAAGAGATTTGGGTGCTGACATCATCACCGTACCATCCGCCTTTACCTACACCACAGGTAAGGCTCATTGGCAATCTCTGCTGAGAGCTCGCTCGCTAGACAGTCAATGCCTCATCATTGGATCAGCCCAAGGTGGCACACATGAGTTTGTACATAAAGACAAAACTCACTCCCGTCAAACATGGGGTCATGGCATGATGGTCAATGCCAATGGTCAAATCATCAGCACCACCAACATGACCGATGGTGGTGAGTTTAGTATCACTTATGCTGATTTTAATCAAGATGAGCAAGAAAATATTCGCCAAGCACTGCCCATTTTTGAGTGCCGAGCAAATTTTTAAGAACAACAAGCAGCCAACTGCCATTTTACTGCTTTACTAATCTTATTATTTCTTAAAAATTGCAAAACACCAAAGCGGTCCACAAAAGAGGCTTTGCCGAACCTTGAATTTACTCATAAAAAAACCAGACCCAAATCATCTAGGACTGGTTTTTTAATCGTGGTAGCAAAGCATTTATTAAACAAAAATACCTTAAATACCCTCCAAAAATAAACCCCCAATCTTCTAAGATGAGGGTTTATTCATATCAATCCATAACGAAATAGCATCAGTTGGCTGGTTTATTCTCAGCTGGTGCCTCTTGTGCCACATCTTCTTTTGGTGCCTCTGCTGTTGCTATCTCAGATGCTACTGCCTTATCCTCAGCAGGCTTATCCTGGACGGCTGTCTGAGCGTCGCCATTTGACTGAGCGACCTGCTGGCTAGCCTCTTGTTCCGAGGTACTACTGGCAGCGGTATTTGAGGTGGCGTCAGCTGCTGTAGCTGCTGCTACTGCTTCTGCTTTTTGGGCGTCTGTTGGGTTTGCTTCTTTTTGCATCAGCTCATCTAGTGCTTTGCCGGCAGGTGTGGCAGAAACAGTCGCCACCTCATGATTACCTGCTGGACGCAACCATGCAAAAACAGCAATACCGCCAATAATAACCAGAAGTAA
>JBHCHC010000039.1:0-13187 GCA_041802645.1 Moraxella sp.
GTATTTGATAAGTACCCACATCAAGCTTGGCATAAGATAAGGCATAAGAGCCGTGGGTAAAAGACGTTTTGCTGACTCTCATCAGATGGCGGCGTGTTTTGATGGGATTGCCTAAGCGGTCATACAAACGCAAAGGAAATTTGCGGTGCTTGGGGCGGGCAAAAAGCTTGCCTTGCACCCAAATGGCATAATAACCCTGCTTGGTGATGGTCAGGGTTTGCTCGCCTTTTGGGGTGGGCGTTAGGGCAAAACGGGCGATTTCTTTGCCAAAAGCCATGCGATACATGACATAAAATAGAGGTGCAAACGCCAACACAAAAGGCACAGCAACCAAGATGATGATAAATATTTTATTCACTGTCTGGAGTCTGGTTGTTAAAGATGAATTTATTTATGCATCAACACCCCAGAAGATTGTCGGTTTTTGGCGTGTTGATATGATGGATTTGTTGGGTGGCAGCACACATCATTTACTCATCATAACTTGCACGCACCACCTGCACAACCATCGTCAAGCTCACCTTGACGATCATCTGCACCATCGCGAGTATTATGATAATATAAAGTCTTGATGCCTAATTTATAGGCGGTCAGCAAGTCTTGAATCATGATTTTCATCGGTACTTTACCACCCTCAAACTTACTGGGGTCATAATTGGTATTGGCAGAGATGGATTGGTCGATGAACTTTTGCATGATGCCAACCAGTTTTAAATAGCCGTTATTATCAGGCATTTGCCATAAAAGCTCATATTTGTTTGCCAAATGTTCAATGTCAGGCACAACCTGTTTTAAGATGCCATCTTTAGACTGTTTGACTGATACCAACCCACGAGGTGGCTCAATGCCGTTAGTGGCATTGGCGATTTGACTGGATGTTTCAGAGGGCATGAGTGCAGAGAGAGTAGAGTTGCGTAGACCATGTGTTTTGATGTTGGTGCGTAATCTCTCCCAATCTAAATGTAATGGCTCGCTACAGATATTGTCTAAGTCTACCTTGTAGGTATCAATGGGTAAAATACCTTGACTGTAAGTGGTTTGTTCAAAAGCAGGGCAAGCTCCACGCTCTTGGGCAAGTTTATTGGAAGCCTCTAAAAGGTAATACTGGAAAGCCTCAAACGTACGATGGGTCAGTCCTATAGCACCTACATCGGAGTATCTTGTCCCATTTTTAGCCAGATAATAAGCATAGTTAATCACACCTACACCCAGTGTACGGCGTTTCATGCTGCCATTTTTGGCGGCGATAACAGGGTAGTCTTGATAATCAAGCAAAGCATCTAAGGCACGAACAATCAGTTCGGCAGGCTCTTTCATGTCTTCTAAGTCATTAATCTTACCTAGATTAATGGCAGATAAAGTGCAAAGAGCAATTTCTCCTTGGTCATCGTTGATGTTATCTAAGGGTTTGGTCGGCAGGGCAATTTCCATACATAAGTTGGATTGGCGAATAGGAGCAACCGCTGGATCAAAAGGGCTGTGAGTGTTGCAGTGATCAACATTCTGTACATAGATTCGCCCTGTGCTAGCACGTTCTTGAAGCATCAGACTGAACAGCTCGCGTGCAGCAACTTTTCGTTTGCGAATGCTTTCATCATTTTCATATAATGTGTACAAACGCTCAAATTCAGCTTGATCGGCAAAAAACGCTTCATAAAGCCCTGGTACATCAGAGGGAGAGAACAGTGTGATGTCTTCATTCTTAATCAAGCGTGTGTAGAGTGTTTTATTGATTTGTACACCGTAGTCCATATGGCGGACTCGGTTGTCTTCCACGCCTCGATTATTCTTTAGGACGATTAAACTCTCTACCTCCAAATGCCATAATGGATAAAAGAGCGTTGCTGCTCCGCCACGCACCCCACCTTGAGAGCAGGATTTGACCGCTGCTTGGAACATTTTAAAGAAAGGGATGCAGCCGGTATGTTGAGCCTCGCCGCCACGAATGGGACTGCCTAGAGCACGAATCGCCCCTGCATTAATACCAATACCAGCACGCTGAGAGACATAACGTACGATGGCGGAGGTGGTTGCGTTAATGCTGTCTAAATTATCGCCACATTCTATGAGTACACATGAGCTAAACTGGCGGGTGGGCGTACGTACACCCGACATGATGGGAGTGGGCAGGGAGATGTAGAATTTAGAAGTGGCATCATAAAAACGCTTCACATAATCTAATCGTACCATTTTGTCATAATTGGCAAACAGACACATCCCCACAAGCATATATAAAAACTGTGGACTTTCAAAGACTTTTTTGCTGACTCGGTCTTGTACCAAATATTTACCCATCATTTGCTCGACAGCGGCGTAGGCAAGATTCATGTCACGCTCGTGGTCAAGATAGGCATTTAACTCATCAAACTCATCATGGTCATAATCTGCCAAGATGTGTTTGTCATATTTTCCCATTTGGGTTAAGCGAGTGACATGATCATACAGATGAGGTGGCTCATACTCACCATAGGCAATCTTACGCAAATGGAAGATGGCAAGCCGTGCTGACAGATACTGATAATCAGGTGTTTGAGCTGAAATTAAATCCGCTGCCGCCTTGATGATGGTCTCATGAATATCACGAGTGGCGATACCGTCATAAAACTGAATGTGTGATTTTAATTCTACTTGTGACACCGAGACGTCATCAAGTCCTTTGGCAGCCCAAGTGATGACTTTGTGAATCTTGTCAAGATTAATTGGCTCAAAAGTCCCATCTCTTTTTTTGACTTTAATTTGGTCAATGTGTGTCATAAAATCACCTTTTTGTTCTAGATTTAAAAAACTGCCAAATCTCAATGACTTAACGATTTTTTTTCTCAAAAATTAACCACTAGATGTAGTAATATATTTTTGAGAAAGCACAATATATCCCAAAAATTTAAAAAATACTAGCTTGCATTTTGTGTTAATTTGTGATTTTATCATTTTAGGAAAACTTGAAAAACGTACAGAAAAGACAGGATAAGGCATCAGCACTTGTCAAGACCTAAGCAAAAATTTTTTAAAAAATTTTGTAAATGTCTTGTTTGGGCATTTAAGTGTTATAAAAAGCCTCTAAAAATGAATTGATTAATAAAAACCAACCAGTCGGATTTAAAAAAAAGTATTGGATTTACTGATGTGTTTGTGCTAATTTTATTTAACATAATATCTTTATCTTAAGTAAATAAATATTGTACTTTAAAATAAAATAACACACAAATAAAAAGATACCTAAGTAAAAGGGTCTAAGCACCGGTTGTCAATATCTTGACATTGAGCAAGATTTGGCATTTAATGATTGTTTTATGAAAGTTTATCTAAAAAAACATGCAACAAAACTCTCTAAAAGCGACCGTTAAACAGCGAACGGCGGCACTGATGATAGCACTTACGGTGTTTGGGATGAGCTACCCCTTGACCAACGCATACACACATCATTTGCAGTCTTATGCACCAAATATGGTGGCGAGCGTTGTTAGTCGTTATGATGTGTTACCATTCATGGCTTGGACCATTGTGCCTTATACATTTTCTTTCGTGTTATTTGTGGTGAGTTTTTATCTGGTTTCATTTAGTGCATTATCTTTATTGTTGTATCGCCTATTGATGTCAACACTGATGGCGTGCTTGTGTTTTTATCTCTTTCCTTTGAAATTTAGTTTTGACAAGTCGCTCATTTCAGAGACGTGGCAGTGGACATATGAGGTGTTGCATGCTGTGGATAAACCTTATAATCAACTACCATCCTTGCACGCCTGCTACGCTGTAATTTTTTGGGTAAGTTTATGGAATGTGGCAAAAGAGAGAAACATCAGTTTTTGGTGGCAGGTTTTTTATCGTTTGATGCTAAGTGTGGTGTGTGTGGCGATAGCTGGAGCCACACTTTTTACGTGGCAACATCATCTGGCGGATGTATTGGCAGGGTTTGTGCTGGCTTTATGCGTGCTGATGATGGGGCGATGGCTCATGAAGCTGCCAAGGGTGACATCGCAGGCGGTGATGAAGTTTTGGACAATGGGAGCATTGTGGTTTTTATGGTGGGCGATCACTCCTGTGCTCATATTCAAAAAAGGGCATGGCTTAGGTGGTGTTTGGGCAGCGGTGGGTGTTTATGGATTGGTGAGTTTGTGGCTGATGAGCTGTTTGTACATAAATCGCTCATGGATAGCAAAAGTGCTGCCCAAGCAAGGCGATGAGATGGGATGTATGGCGTCAGGCAAATTTCATCTATTAGCGTATGTTTTTGGTCTACCCATCATGGCTACTTATCAGATAATGTGGCAAGTGGCATGGCGTGGTGGCTTTGCTCGTCATGACATCAAAGAGCGAGTGATCGGCACACAAAGTTTCGATGTTATGGCAATTGGTCATCTGCCTGATGCTAGTATTGAGATATTGATAGAGCAGTTAAAGGCATATCATCGGGTGGTGTGGGTAGATGCTTGTGCGGAGATGTCTTCTGATTTTTGTAGAGTGTACCAAAAAGTGCATGATAAGGTCTATGCTACAGACTGCCCAAATCAAGAGGAGATAAAATGGCATTACATCAACCTAAGCATCATGGATTTACAGTATTTTGATGATGATGTCATGGATGACATTCATGTTGTGCATGAATTAATCAAACAAGAACCCATCGACACTTTGGTGATTTGTCAATGTGCCATGGGTTGGTCAAGAAGTGTGGCGACGATGATGTGTCTGCTTGCCTTAGAACAGAGATGTACTCCTTGGCAAGTACTTCATGACACATCTTGCCATAAATATAAAATAAAGTGGGAAGAGGTGTTAAGCTCTTATCCAAACCATCATGCATGGAGGTTGTTATTGTCATGTACCCATTATTATTGATATTGATGGCGGTGGCACTGCTGATCATGTTATGTATTAAGCGTATGAGCAGATATGACGATATTTATCCAACGGTGCGGTCATGGCTGTGGATGTTAATGGTTCTATGGATGGTGTTCATGATGGGACGACTTAGTGTGGCAGTGCTTGGCGTATTGATGGCTGTGATCGGTGCGTGGGAGCTTTGGCGAGTGGTGTCGATATGGACATGGCGTGATGTGATTTTTTTGGGATTGATTGTGAGTTTTGGTGTGTCGTGGGCGTGGTTATCACTGATGGCTGAGCCTTTATCTGTGCTATTATTTGTATTATTTTTGGTGCAGTTTAATGATGTGTGTCAATATGTCATGGGGCGACTTCTTGGTCGGCGGTTTTTTGTGGTTAGGCTTGCCCCAAATGTCAGCCCGAATAAAACCATCGAGGGAGCGATATTTGGGGTGCTGCTCATGACGGTTATTGTTTTCCCTATAGGAAGAATGATGACAGGTTTTGGAGGCATTCAACTTGTGATGATGTGTATATTGTTAGGGGTGTGCGGCATTATAGGGGATTTAATAGAATCTAGCATTAAACGTCGCCATCATGTTAAAGACATGGGTTCATGGCTGGCAGGACATGGAGGCATGCTTGATAGGATGGATAGTTTGCTTGTAAGTGTGCCACTATTTGCCATCTTGATGACGGTATTGTAAATGCATGACCTTGGCCAGCAGAGGTTTGGGTAGGGCATTTAACAGGGTGGTGACGGCTTTCATGGGTTTGGGAAAGACGTGCAAGGCAATGTCATTATCAATGGCGTGAATGATTTGGTGGACGGCTTCTTGTTCACTGATTAAAAATGGCTTAGAGGGTTTTTCGCCACACAGGTGTTTTAGAGTCTGTGTGTTCACATAACCACAGGCGATGCTGATGACTTGCACATCAAAAGGACTTAATGCCTTACGGTATGCTAGAGTGTCTTGTATCATTGCTCGCTTACATTTGGCGTAGAGGCTCGCTCCATCAAAATCAAACAGTCCTGCCACCGAGGAGATGGCAACGAGGCTCTTTGGGGGGTAAATCATTGGACTGTGATGCATCAGACGTTCGCTTGCCCAAGCAAAAACAGCGTGAAAAGCTTGTAAATTTAACAAAAGCATCTCACGACTCTCATCTGAGCTAAGTGTGTATTTTCGCTCGGGATAATATTTGCCGATACTATAAATCAGGCGATAAAAAGGCAGGGTTAATTGTTGAAACAGAGCCTCCCTTTGGCTTTGGCAGCGAACATTACAACAGATGGCGGTGATATTGGGTAATGTCGCCACGGTGTGTATTTTATCAGGATTGCTACCGATGACGATGACCTGATTACCTTGGCGGGCATGCCATTTGGCAAGTGCCAATCCAATGCCGCTTGTGCCACCAAAGATGATGACGGTGTGAGCTGTTTCCATAACTTTCTCTGTAATAAACCAAAACCATAAGATGTAGCCAAACATCCACAAGTAGCATCAGAAGTGTGATAAGCATTGCCAGTACAATAAAAATAGGATGTTTAGCATAAAAGGTTATCTTTGTTATTCATCACTTTGTAGTCCCACCCGATAGCCGTAATCAAATTGCTCAGCCATTATCTGGCGAAATTCATCAAAATCAACATGTAATGCCTTAATGTATCCTTGCATTAGGCGAGGTTTTTTTTGTATCAAAGGGCGAAGCTGACGACTGTCTTTGGTATAAAGATGACGAACTTGCGGGCTACTTGCCATGTAACTTAGCACCTTATCTAGTCGATGATTTGGCAGATAGCCAAATGCTTGACAAATGGCAGGTTCAGCAAGAAACCCATCAAAGCGACTCTTTGGTTCGGCATACACCACCTGAGCCAACTGACAGGCAAGCTCTATGGGAGTCAAGTCCAAAACACCTCCCATCAGCACTTCGGCGTTATGATGTAAAGGCGGTAAATAATACATGTCTGTCATGGAGGCTCTCACCATGACAGACAAGGGGAGATTGCCTAGATGATAGTCAGGATGAATAATGGGCGAGTATTGTGCCATGACATTGGGGGGTGATAGCTTGACGATGGTTTGACACAGCATGGGGTGTGATGTCCATAATATGCCCTGCCAACGAGTGACATCATCTTTACCAATCACTCTAGTGGCAAGGATAAGAACAGCGGTTGATGTGTTATTTATGTTAAGGCTGTCACAGAATTGCCAATAAGGAGTTCTTGCCTCATCATGGATGTGACCGATGGCATGATGAGATAGGCTATCAATCAGTTCTTTGCCAAGATGAGTGCGGATGATTGGTTTGCCAAAGAGTTTTTGGGTTGATTTAACAACCTGACAGCTGACCCAGCGATGCATGGCGGGTAGTAGATATTGACCATAAGTCTTGGACGGTCTGTCGGTAATGCTGTTGATGGCATCATAGCAAGCACGACCACCCAAGACATCGAGAAATGACTGTCGATGACTGCTGTGATGGGCTGTCAAAGTGTTAAGTAACAGAGAGGATGCCATCGCACCCCCACACGTGCCAATGACCAAATCCGGAGTTCTGCCTGTATCGCATAAAGCCTGATAAATACCCAAGTAATACCCAAATCGTAAACCACCGCCTGCCATCAACAAGGCTCGTCGGTAGGGAGGCTTGTGATTGGTGGTAGTCATGAGTGTTATTGTGATGCTTTGATTGCCAAAGACACACTAAATATGCCAAATTCATCAATACGCATGTCAATTTTTTGAAAGCCTGCTTGTGCAACCAACTGATCCATTTCAGCTTGTGAGCGACAACGCATAACCCAATCTTTGCCTTGGTGACTGTTTAGGGTTTTGCCAATAAATTCTTGTTCAGGATGCCAAGGCTGATTGGTGTAAATTAAATAGCCACCCTCGGCAAGCTCTTGATGAATGCCCCACAAGGCAGTTTGCACGAGCGTATTATCTGAAAAAAGCTCAAAGATTCCTGAAGCTATTGCGATATCTTTATTGGATGCCTGATAGCTGCCCTTATCAAAGGCGTCTTTTTGGCTGATGGTGATACGCTCAGATAAACCTTGTTCTTGGGCTTTATCATTCATGATGGCCACGTTATGTGCATCATAATCTCGAAGTTCGGCGTGTAGCATGGAATGTTTTTTTAATAACTCAAAAGCATAATAACCGTTACCACTGGCGATGTCTAGTAAATGAATGTGGTCTTTAGCATCAGAAAGTTGGCTTATTCGATGAATGGCAGATTCGGTTAATTCAAGCAAGTGTCCTTTGCGAATGCGAATACCACGCCAACCGATGTTGTTTAGATAAAAACCATCAATGAGTTTACCAATACCAAGCTTACCTTGTGGCTGATTTTGATACACTTTATCCAAAGAAGTACCCGAATCAAAACCATGTGTCACACCTGCTGATACCCCATCACTGATATGACCAAAGCGTTCAATCATAAATTTAGTAACGGCAAAACTGGGATTGAAGCTCTTCGCCATCAGCCTATCTACCTTGTCTTTGCTAAAACTTTGTGCGTAACTGGTAGGGCGATGAGCTAAGGTTAAATCCACACTTTGTGGCGGCCTGCTGAACAAATCATCAATAAATGCCAAACAGTCGGCAAACACAGCTTCTTTATTAACTTCATGAAAAATAGCATGAAAGCTGTTAGAGTAATACACCCATTGTTTTATGGGTGAGCGAATGCGGTCATAAAAAAGACGGACTGCTTCTTTATGTACCACATAATCTTGACCGGCACATAATACCATCGTGGGAATGGTAATTGCACCAGCATCATCAAGCAGGCGTGCCCCTGTTTGCAAAGAATCGATGAGTAAATCACGAGAGATGCTCGAGGAGATGAGTTTGTCTTGGTGGTATTGGGCTTGAGCTTTTTTGTCATGGGTTAATACTTGAGCTTTGACATAGCTTGATACACGAGACATTAACCCAAGTTTTTTGGCGACTTTGAGGGCTGGTAGGGCAAAAGGGACGTATAATCGAATGGCAAAAGCAGGCGTCCCTAGTATCATGCCACGAATATTAGGTGCGTAGTCATGCACGTAAGCGGCGGCAATGAGTGCTCCTAAACTGCTAGCGACCAGTACGATGTTTTCATCACGGCTTTCGGTCTGAGTTTTTATCACTGTTAAAAATACGTCTAAATCACGCACAAGCTGTCCAAAATTCTCGGCATGGTCTCGCTCGCCACCTGAGAGACCATTGCCGCGAGCATCCCACGCAAAAACCTGATAGCCTTGACGAGCAAAGGCGTGAGCCATGTCAGTTAATCGCTCGGAATGTTCATGTCCACGATGAAGCATGGCAATGATTCTGGGTTCGTCAGAAGGGTTGGCGGTTTGTATTTGATTGATGAACCAATAGCGATAAAACATCGCTGTACCATCGTAGCTGTTAAAACTGCTCTGAACTTCACAAATACAAGGATTGTTGAGTGTTTGAATATCTTGAGTATGGCTCATAGAAGGTCTCTTATTAAAGTCTCTTATTAATGATTTTAACTTAAGAAAGTTGAATAAAATTGTCAAAAACGCTAAGAGGGATATTTAGATGACGATTAGTCATTGTTTGTCAACAGATATCGCCCTCGATTTATTAAAGTTTTGATGAGCAGTAACTCAAAGACGATAAACAGCAAACGTTCGTGCTTAGGTTTCTTACCCAGTCCCATCATTAAGCCTAGGATGCCCAGTGCCAATGCACGGTCGCTTTTTCCCATGGGTCCATGATTGGCACGGTTACCTACTCGCAGTGTGGAGCTAATGGCGACAAATTCAGTACTCAAGGATAAGATGATTGCAAACAGTAGATGAATGCGATGTGTAGTATGAGGAGACAAGCTTAGTAAAAGAGCGGTGTCTGAGAGCATATCGCCTACTTCATTAAGACACGCTCCTAAGGTGCTAATCTGACCATGCTCTTTTGCCATCATGCCGTCAATGGCATTCATCGCCATGCGTATGAACAACCCAGAGGGTAAAAGATACCAGTATTTATTTTGCCGATGAGCATGATGGTATATGAGGTGGGATATGGACAAACTTAATACCGCCGCTGATAAAGTCACTTGATTGGCGGTAAATCCCTGTTTAACAAGGGCGTTACTGATGGGGCGTAGCTGATTTTGAAAAGCGGTTTTTAATCGATAAATGGACATGGCTCGCCAAATCATGATAAATAATCATTATTCTAACAAGATTTTAACATGTTGTGGAGGTTATTTCTTATTTTTTTATTTAACATAATCTATATTTTTTTTTCATTGCAAAAGCCATCAAATAGTAAGCATAACATAATACAAATTCATCACTCTTATTAACCACGCCTATTGATACTAAAAACCACCTAAATATAGGCGGTTTTTAGTATCAATAGGGGTAGATACACAAAAGAGTGCTTATTTCTCAACCCATTGACGTATTTTTTCACGCTCCTCTGGAGTGGCATTTAGCCACAACTGCATGAAACCATCCAAATTATCCTTGGGGGTAACCATGGTGGTAGCAGGCTGAGCGGTGTTTTGATTAAGTGAAGCGATGGTCTTTTGATTGGCTTGAGTGGCATCATTACGCCCAAAGAGTCCGTCAATGCTATCACCCAGTGAAGACAAGATGCCGGTGCGGTTTTCTACAGTTTGTTCAGATACTAATATTTGACCGTTTTGGCTGATGGCGAGTGTAGGGGCTTTGGCGTATTCTTTGGCATCTTTGTAATTGTTAGGCTGATTTGGCATGATAAGCTGATAGGTTTGGTTATCAGCCAAATCTGCGATGACGGTCACGTTGCCTGATTTTAGATAGTCATGTGTACCGCGGTTTAGGTCAAATAAACGGTCATAACGAGCGGTTATAACATGGCGACCTGCATCAAGCTTAAATTCACGCTTTAAAGGTTGTAGGGCACCATGCTTAATCTCTTGACCATTAATGGCAGTGACTTTGATGTTATCATCAACAGTCAAGCGAACTTCGGCAAGTGCTGGCACGGATAGGATAAGTGCAAGCAATAGACTTAATTTTTTCATAAATAATTCCTCTGTTTGGGGTGGGTATAGCAAGTCAAAGATGAAAGCGGAGGATTAGTCACCCATGTCATCTATATAATTGCCCAGTTCTAACAATAAAGTTTCTTTATCAATGATTTTTTTTGCGTCCTCGAGGGTCTTTTTGCTGACAGGGATACGACCCAATCGACTTAATAAGGGGGAGATACTGTCAAGAACACTCATCATATCTTTAGCATTATAAGGACCATCACTGACTAAATACTCAAAAACAACAGTAGGCAGTCGCCAATTTTTGCGTTTTAATATGGATTTTAATATCGCCTCGCGGTCGGCAGGGTTGTCACCATCGGGTAATTTAAACGCAGGGGCAAGTGATAAACGGGTCAGCAAATCAAGCAGATGGATATCTAGCTCACGAGCAGCATCATTTGCTAAAAATACCAATTGTTTTTGTTCACGTCTGATTTCATTGATAAGATGAAATAGACCCTCTTGCCATTCATGACTTCGAGATAAGGCTTCCACATCATCTAAGATTACCAAATCAAACAGTTGTAGACCATGCAATGCTGATGCGTCATCACCCTCGCTTTCTATCATTTTGTCCAAAGATAAGCTGATGGCACTCTTGCCTGTCTCGGTATACTCATTATAGATGGCAAGAGCAAGATGTGATTTTCCCGAGCCTTTCTTACCATAAATAAATATTTCGGACAATTCGCCTTGGCAGAGTTTCTGAGCGGCAATGATGACCGCTTGATAGCCTATAGAGGTAAAGTCTGAAAGCCGAGACTCCTCTTGTACATCAAGCTCTAAGGCGGACTGGAAAAGGTCTGTCATGTAAGCCAATTGCCCTAAAATTAACAAAAATTTATGATGAGGTGCTGGTTGTTTTAAAAATGTGCTATATATACCAAATTTTTAATCATTTTGCAAGTCATCTCATGAATTCATTGCTTAATACCAAAAAATTAAATGCCATGATGAATGCTCATGGCTTTGGAATGTGGGATAATATCAAAAAAAAATTTTTGTTACCACAAAGACAGCTGTTTGTTACCTTGATGCCAGTCACTCTTTAAATAAGCATGATAAGCATGATGGAACAGCACATTTAAAATCGCAGATATAGGCAGTGCGACAAGCATGCCAATAAAGCCAAATAACGACGCACCTGCCAGTACTGAGAATATCACCCAAAGCGGCGACAATCCAATTTTATCACCGAGTAATAATGGCTGTAATACATAACCCTCCATCGCCTGTCCTACCATGAATGCACCGATGATAAGACCGATATAGATAGGATTAAAACCAAATTGAAACAGTCCGACAACGATTGCTGCGATAATCCCTAAGCCAAAACCCAGATAAGGGACAAAACTTGCTACACCCGCTCCAATACCGATAAGCAAACCAAACTTTAATCCGATGAGTTGTAATTGTATGGCATAAATCGCCCCCAAAAGCAGCATGACGCTAAGCTGACCTTTAATAAAGTTCATGAGGGTGGCATCGCAATCCTTAGCGATTTCTAGCACTTTTGGCTGAGAGGGTTTGGGCATGGCATGAAGCCACGTATTTAGGCGTTTTTGCCAGCCAATTAAAAAATAAAATGTCAAAATCGGCACCATCACCGCAATGCCAACATTATTTGCCACCACCATGCCTGATGATAATACGCGTTTGATGAGTGACTGAGCATCTGCGACACGGTAGTTGTTTTGAACATACTCGATGATTGTATTGGAGATGACATCAACCTCTAATGGCATAGGGCGACCACCCATATGTTGGCTAATCCATGCTCTGGCTGTGGTATTATACCATTCAACAACGAGTGGCAATGACTCCCAAGCCAAAGTCAGCTGACCCCAAAGGACAGGTACGAACCACACCAATAATGCACCAATGATAACGGCACTGGCAAAGTAAACCACCACAATGGCAAGCATTCGATTCATATGTTTTGCCAGATGAGTGACGAGGGGATTTAGCATATAAGCAAGTACAAAGGCTGCTACAAATGGCAGAATCACAGCACGCATGAGGTAAAGAGCGTACAGAAAAACCACCCAAAATAGAACAATCAACATTCGGCGAAAAAAAGGGTCAAGAGTACGATGTCGCATGGCAAAATACACAAAAAATAGATGTGCTTATTTTAAGCCATTTTTGGTAAAATATCGGTATTTTTATGATGAGTTTTGTAAAAAAAGAAACTGAAACAGGAGTGAATTTGTGAATAAAAATAAAAAACTCCTAAGTCAGGGGAGACTTAGGAGAGCAAACTGGAATGACCAGTTAAAAATGGCGCAGCGGACGGGGCTCGA
>JBHCHC010000040.1:0-12285 GCA_041802645.1 Moraxella sp.
ATGGTGCTTTTGTTCCTTGCGTACACTCTGTTGGCAAGCCTTTAGTAGACGGTGAAAAAGATGTAGCATGGCCGTGTAATGACGATAAATACATCGTACACTTCCCCGAAACCCGTGAAATTTGGTCGTATGGATCAGGTTATGGCGGTAATGCACTGCTGGGCAAAAAATGCCTAGCACTACGCATTGCCTCTGTCATGGGTCGCGAGCAAGGTTGGCTTGCTGAGCATATGCTCATCTTGGGAGTCACCAACCCTCAAGGTAAAAAGCACTATGTCGCTGCTGCCTTCCCATCAGCATGTGGCAAAACCAACTTTGCGATGCTTATTCCACCAGCAGGTTATGAAGGCTGGAAAGTAGAAACGGTCGGTGATGACATTGCTTGGATCAAACCATCTAGTGATGGCAGGCTTTATGCCATCAATCCAGAAGCTGGATTTTTTGGTGTCGCCCCTGGGACCAACACAAAAACCAACTCTAATTGCATGTCATCACTTGCTCGTGACGTCATTTACACCAATGTCGCCATGACCGAAGATGGCGAGGTATGGTGGGAGGGCAAAACCAAAGAAGTGCCCGAAAACCTAATTAACTGGAAAGGTCAGAAACACACCGGCAGTGAAAAAGCCTCACATCCTAACGCTCGCTTCACTGTATCAGCCTCTCAATGCCCCTCTATTGATCCCAACTGGGAAAACCCAGAAGGTGTGCCAATCTCTGCTTTCATCTTTGGTGGTCGTCGTGGTGATACCGTACCTTTGGTGTCTGAATCACCTGACTGGATTGATGGCGTGTATAAAGCGGCTACCATGGGTTCAGAAACTACCGCTGCTGCTGTCGGTCAGCAAGGCGTGGTTAGACGAGACCCCTTTGCGATGCTGCCATTTGCTGGATATAACATGGCAGATTACTTCACAAATTGGCTAGAAATGGGCGAGAAATTAGAGAAGCTCACTACTGAGCATGGCACAACCCTACCCAAAATCTTTAAGGTCAATTGGTTCCGTCGTAATGCTGATGGTGACTTTGTTTGGCCAGGCTTCGGTCAAAACATGCGTGTTCTAGAATGGATTATTAACCGCTGTGAAGACAATGCCAATGCTGTTGCCACGCCTGTTGGTCTTGTGCCGATGTATGAGGATTTAAACTGGGAAGAATCTGACTTTACCAAAGAAAATTTCAATACCGTCACATACCAAGACAAAGATGAATGGATTAAAGAGCTGCATAGTCACAAAGAACTTTTTGATAAGCTGGGTGAACGTATGCCTAAGGCACTTATCGACCATCAAGCTAAGCTGTTACAAGCCGTACAAGCGATGTAATTTTGGTCAATATTACCTTGCTTTGACATCATGATGACGCTCCATTTTGGGGCGTCTTTTTTTTATTTGAGTTGCTTGCGGTCATCAAACTCCACTTGATGAGTAAAAATGGAGAGTTTTAATCACTTGCAATCTTTATGATGTCGATGTTATGTTTTGCATCACTAACGTTTTAAGGTTTTTGTTTTTGGGCAATCATCTATTTTTTGGCGATTTAGATTTATCTGTGTTTTAACAATGTCTTGTGCATTTTTTAAACAAATTTATGTTTTTATGTTAGGACGACTGCCCATCTTATATCTAACCCCACCCACAAGCCCTGTAAAAACACCCCAAAAGTTAACTTTTGAGGTGCGGCTCATTATGGCTTTTGTAGCGTTTAATAGACCCACTGCGAAATAACGATTTTATCATGTTTCTCAAATTTAAAAACCGAATAAATATAAGGAGCTGCATAGACAAAATTTTTATTTCGCAGTATATCTAATATACCTAGCTTGATGGCATTAAGTTTACTGAGTCGTCGTCAAGTTTGCCTTTGCTATTAGCTTTTGTCTTGACCACTGCAAAATCAACGTCAAAAAGAAGAGCGTCAGAACAAAGATTAGACAACCCTCAATAAAAAACCAATTTTATACTTTCATGGTTTTGATGGTTTCTAGATAGGTGCGAATGTTCGTCACGTAATGCATACACTGAACATAACGTCCATTTTTACTGGCATTTTTCACCAAATAATCATACACCTGCGTCCAGCTGTTGCCATCACGCCCTTTAGCATTTAGGTCGTTTTGAATGCGTTTTACGGCATTGGGTCCCATATTATAAGAAGCAAGCACGAACCATAAGCGTTCAGACTCTGGCACATCCATGTACAACTTTTCAAGCACTTCTAAATACTTCGCACCACCTTGAATACTCTCTTTGGCATCCGTTCGGTTCTTAACACCCATGGCTTTGGCGGTATCATTAGTCAACATCATCAAACCCTGCACACCTGTACGAGAGGTGGCATTAGGGTCAAGATGAGACTCTTGATAGCTGATGGCTGCCAACACTTGCCAATCATGGTCATAAGCCTTAGCTTCACGCTTGAAAGCAGTCTCATATAATGGCAGACGCTGCTTTAATGCCTTTTGAAAATGATTATGGCTATATTCATTATCAAACAAAGTTTGGTCATAAAAACGTGCGGAGGAACCTGTTATCATCAGCTCATCTGGACTACACAGGAAGGTTTTGGCATGTGCACTCAAGCTGTCATCGCCTGAACGAAACATCAAAGAAGTGTTGGCATTTAAGCCATACTCTGACATCGTCTGTGCCATGGCGTCATTGCAAGAAAGTCTCACGCTTGACACGCCAGTCTGTGCCATCCCAAGTAGCCCATCAACTACTCCTGAATGCAAGGCATTTAGCGCTTCTTGATCGCTGTCATAAACTTTTAGATTGAGATCAACCCCTAAATCATTGGCATAGCGATGGGCGATGTCATGCCCAAAGCCGTGACGAAAGTCATCATGATGAAAAACAGTACTGTCACTTTTGGTGGTTGCTATGACAAGCTCACCCTTTTGCACCACACCCTCTAAAGTCAGTAATGATGGTTTGGCTGGGGTTAAAAAGCCTTTGACGGGCAACATAAACAGCGATGCTGCACCTAAGCACAACACCCATTTGGCAAATGCGGTGACTGATTTATTTGAGGTGTGTAGTCTTTGGGCGAATTTACCAAACCGTCCGCGATGGGTCTGCTGACTAAGGCATTCTGACAAACAAAGTGCTGATTTTTGAATAATAAAAGGCTTAAACGTAGTCGCTTTAAAATTTAGGTTGGAATTTTCGGTATTGCTTAATGTAGATGCTGAGTTGTTAGCATGAAACGAATAATAAAATCGGTGATTATTGGTGCGAATAATTTGCATAATATTCTCCTATTTTCCCGTCAATATCATCAAATATGATGCGGTTGCTGTGTTAGATATCTGTTGTATTTATGATGTGCATTCAAACACTTATTAGTCATTACACCAACAGTTATTTGACATCAATAATACCTCACATAAATCATGAGGATATCTCAATAAAAACTTTTGTTCTTATATATACCCATCATGATTTTATTTAGCCAGTCATCATGGGGAGACATCATCACGCAACAACCAAACGGTTTAACTAAATTTGGCAGTTTCTTCGCATACCCAAAAATCACCAAACATGCCTCTTTTTTTAAGGATTTTTGAATATTGGTGATTTTTTGGTCAATTTAATTTAAGGTAAATTTGAGATAAAAATAAAACTTAGGCTTTAATATTTAGGCTTTAATATAGGCGATTTGGCTAAATGTTCAATCATTACATTGTAAATCAAAGATAAACGGTATTAAAATAATGACAAAAGGTAAAAAGTAGCAAATCTTTACAAAACACACGAGTATTGTAAAACAGCTATTGATGAATAAACCATAAAATTATAAATACAAGATGAATTTGTAAACCCATAAGTCATTTTATAAAATTTTATGAAAATCAATTAGTTAAAATAAAATTTATCATAAATTTTTCCAAAATCCTTCTTTTATTTTTTAGAATTTCCACTTAAAATTAGCCAAATCATGGGTTTTTCTGATTTAATGAAAATGAGTTTCGTTTTATCAGTTATGACTTCTAATTTTGGGCAAGCTCCTTGGCAGACAGACTCAGTCTCTGCCCATCCAAACCCACCACCTCTGTGTGAACCAACTCCTCAAGCCATGATAAAAACTCACGCCTATCCATCAAATTCGCCCCCAAACTCATGAGATGAGGATTTTCAAGTTGGCAGTCTACCAAGGCGATACCCTGCCTTTGACACCACGCCATCAAGCCCCAAAATGCCACTTTTGAGCCGTCCGTGACTCGGTGAAACATACTTTCACCGCAAAATACCGCTCCGATGTTTAGTCCATACAGTCCGCCTATCAAAGGACTGCTTAAAGGCTCACCCTGCCAAACCTCCACACTAACCGCCACTCCCAGCTGATGTAATGCTGTGTATGCTTGTATCATTTCATGCCCTATCCACGTACTGTCAGCATAGGCACGAGGTTCACTACATGATTGTATGACTTGAGTAAAAGCGTGATTGGTGGTGAGTGTCCATGTCGACTTTTTACCAGTACGAACCAAGGACCGTTTTGGCATAAAATCACTCGGGATTAGCACACATCTTGGTGTGGGCGACCACCAAGCAGGCGGCTCACCCTCATGAAACCATGGAAAAGCACCAGAACGGTAGGCGTGAAGCAGCGTCTGTATTTTTAAATCTGCTCCATAGCCCAAATAACCCTCATCGTCATCAGATAGTGTCAATGCCCCCTGTCTAAAATCGTAAGGACAGTCATCGGCAAGTGCATGAAGCTCAGATAGAGTTAGCATAAATAATATCGTGGTAAGATGATGATTAAAAGAAAGATGAAGCGATTGTATCGCTTTAAATTTTAAAACACGCCCCCATTAATGGCAAGCATTAATTTAAAAGATCCCAACATGTCAAATCATCACTGTACTACATCACCTCATGATTATCGCCAGCGTTTTTTTATTGAACATTCGCCTGTGCGTGGCGATGTCGTGCGTTTAACAGACAGCTTTGCCACTGTCATCAGCCAAAAAGCCTACCCTCCTGCCATTAAAGCCTTATTAGGCGAGATGCTTGTTTCAGCAAGTTTACTCATCGGCACGCTAAAAATTGATGGTAAACTCTCTATTCAGTTACAATCCACCGATGAACGCTCGCCTTTACGTTTTGCTATGGCAGAATGTGACCACTGCCAAGGACAAGAATCGGGAGCAGTTCGTGCTTTGGCAAGTTTTGATAATGGTGAGGATAAACACGATTTTTGGCAATCTTTGAGCAGCAGTGATGAGGCTTTTGCTTTGATAAAAACCGGTGTTCTATTCATTAGCATCCATCCTAATTTTGGTGAGAGTTATCAAGGCATTGTGGAGCGTATCAGTGATAACTTAGGCGAGTGTCTTGCCCACTACCAAAAACAGTCCGCCCAAATCCCCACACTCATCAAGCTTGCTACTAATGATAAGGCGGCAGGAGGACTACTGGTGCAGTTACTGCCCCAGTCTGATACGGATAAGGAAAACGACCCTGACCTATGGGACAGATTAAGCATCCTAACCAACACCATTAAAGCGGATGAACTAACCGACTTGCCTGCCGACGAAATTCTCTATCGCTTATACCACGAAGAAGACGTGGTATTGCCAGAGCCGACACCACTAGAATTTGCCTGTACCTGCTCTCTTGACAAGAGCCAAGGAGCAATCTTACAACTTGGGCATGATGAAGCCCTAGAGGTAGCAAAAGCTCATGGCGGGGCACTGGTGTTAGATTGTGGTTTTTGTGGTAGAGAATACGTATTTAGCCAAGAGAGCATTCATCAGCTTTTCGCTTGATATTATTCACCCATCGTCCATCATCAGATGATGGGGTTTTGTGTAATAGATTTTTTAGGGAGTGATGGAGTTTGACATCATGCTTCTCATCACGACCAAACCCACAGCCTTGAACTATCGATATAACTGACGATTATCAAGCAATGCAATGTCTGACTGCTTTAATCTGAAACCTTCTAATGCCTGCTCACCAGCATAAGGGTACATCAGTGCGGTAGGGTCGTCGTGATGACCGATACTTAAGGCATGACCCATCTCATGAGCCAACACCAATCGCAACTCATCTTTATTTTCAAATTCATAAATATCTATCCGCCTTCCATCAAATTGCCCCTTATGAAACTCTCTAGGAGTTAAGTAAGCATTGGCACGATTCACCGCATGATTGATATTTCCCACCTCATGATTGATACTGTCTACCGCTTGATTGAACGCCTGCTGTAATGCGTGATAACGTTCTATCTTAGCGTTTAGGTGTTGTTGTTCGGCGAGCAGTTCACGCTCTTTTTGCAATAATTGCTGTCTTTGATGGTCGTCACGAGTATGATTGAGCAGCTGCATGGTGTGGTTGTATTGCTTTTGCCATGTATTTAGGGTGTTTTGCAACTCATGAAATTCATGAGACAACTGCTGTCTTTGCATTTCTAGATTATCTGTATTTCTTTGATGGCGTGACTGCATTTCATGGAGTTCATGTTTGATTTTTTGGCGAGTATTGGTTTCCATTTGGCGTTCATCATAAATAAGATTGATGCTTACTTTGGCATCATCATCATAGACAAACCATTGCCGATCCGTGCCATTTTGCCAAATCATCGCCGCCTCATAAGCCAAATATCGCACCTCGTCACGACTTAACCCAAAACGTGCGTCTACTTCACCGATGCGATAACGCACCCGCAAATCTGTGGGATGGCTTAAGCGATGAGCCAAACTATTGTGACGAACCTGAGGTTCTGTATGCGTCTGATGTGCAAAAAAGCCAAGTACTCCGATTAGGCTCATCATGACCACCAAACGAATGACTTTCATGTATATCTCATATTCCCATAAAAATAGTGGGAAAGCCCACCATGATTGCTACCAATGAAACCTTTATCAACCCAATCTGGGCTAATCGAACAGTTTAAAAAAGTGCTCACGATAGTGGCGTAATTCTCGGATAGAATCCCTAATATCATCCAATGCCAAATGCGTTCCACCCTTTTGATAGCTTTGAGCAACATCGGGTCGCCAACGATAGCATAATTCTTTGACACTAGATACGTCTAAATTACGGTAATGAAAATACGCCTCCAAAGTTGGCATCTGTCTTGCCAAAAAACGCCTATCCTGACAAATGGAGTTGCCACACATGGGCGAGACACCTTTATCCACCCATTTGGATAAAAATTCGATGGTCGCATCCTGAGCCTGAGCCAAGGTGGTGGTGCTGCGACGAACACGATCTGTCAAACCTGAAGTACGATGCTGACGTGTACACCATTCATCCATACCATTTAGCACAGTGTCCGCTACCTTAATCGCAAAGACAGGACCTTCGGCAAGAATATTTAGATTGTCATCGGTAACAATGGTCGCAATTTCAATGATGTCATCTTTTTGTGTGTCCAACCCTGTCATTTCAAGGTCTATCCAAATGAGTGCTTTTTTGGGTTTTTGGCTGGGTTTGGGGTGGGCAATATGTAACTTGGTCATCGTTTTTCCATAAATAAAGTAATAGTCAAGATGAATAATTAAAGAAAAGCAATAAAATTAGTTGTGATGAAATTAGCCATTTGGCAATGATATTAAAAACTGCATTCATTTATTTAATAATAAAGATATAAAATGGTACATTTTTGAGGGATTACACCTTTACACTCACCAACACTAACTAAAACGTTTAGGTTCTTCGTCATACACATAAGCATGATACTGCTTCATCTGACGCTCCATGACTGCGGCAATCGCGGCTGATATCATGTGCTGACCGATGTTCTGCAGATGTTCTGCACCAATCATATCTTTGACTTTGTCAGCAAAAGCAATACTAACCAATGCCTCCTCCGTCCCCACTTCTCTTAAGACTAACAAGCCGCTTTTTACCTCCACAAACTCCAGAAAAGCTTCTTTGGCAGCCATGGTCGGTTTGGTTTTTTTGCGTTGCTTAGTCTTATCAGTCGTAACTTCTCCTGTCAAAATCCAGACAGGATCAAGATTTAGCAGTTTGCCAAGTTTGTTTGCTCCTAATTGTGAGATGCCCTGTTTTGCCCAACGAGAAACTGTGTTGGTAGAAACGCCAAGTAACGCTGCAACACCCTCCATGCTTTGGCTAGATTCATCAAGGACACGTTGTAGACTTGGGTGAATGTGAGTAGTTTTTTTCATGATGATTTTCCAATAAATAAAGCTTGATGTGGGGGTTTTCTGGGTTTTTTCAACTCATCGCCAGTAGCGTAATTTTGCCATCATGAACAGCAGTCCAACAAACATACCCAGATAATAAGCCATACGCACATCAAAACTTCTGTCTCGGTATTTAATAGGCATACTTACCAATGCCGTAAAACTTGGAATAAGTAGCAGATAAAATACCCAATTTTCAAGCACATGTAGCACGCCCTGCAACACATCACCTTGACCATAACGATATGCCGATAAACTCATGAGCATGATGACGATGATTAAACCCAGAATCAAACGCTTAGGAATGTCTTTGGGCACAAAACGGTCAGGCAGAATGTCTGAGAATTTCATCAGCTGTATCGTCCCATGATGGTCAAAATTGCCACACAAGAGGTCAAAAACCCAAGCGTGATGGCGTTACGAGTTTGAATGTTTGTCCCTTGAAAATGATTGAGAAACTTCGCACCGCCCACGAAAAAAGCAGGCACAACAATCATGAAAAATGACACCACGACGGTCGCATGACGCACCACCAAGCCCACATCATGACCTGCCAATAAGCGAAACCCATAACCTGCCAAAGCCAGCACCAAAGCAAAGACCCCAAGCCCTATCGTCAGCCCAATAGGTACCAAGCTTGGCGGCGAAGTTAATGTTTGATTTGTTTTGGTCTGATTGGGATTTTTTGTGGTTAAGGCATGCATGGTAACATCAGAGGGCGTGATGTTATCTGGTGGTGTGGTTTTATCAGAGTTTTTCATGGATGGTTTCAATTGGCTTATCATCACTGGTCTGTTATGTGGTTGTTATTTGTTTGTCATTTGGCAAAAGTGGATTTGGCGAGTTCGTCACGCATTTTATCAATCACCTCTTTATAATTATCTTTACCAAAGATAGCTGACCCTGCCACAAACATGTCCACACCAGCATCGGCAATCGCACGAATGTTGTTAGGATTGACCCCACCATCAATCTCCAAACGAACATCAAGCCCACGCCCATCTATCATCTGACGTACCAAACGCACTTTATCAAGCGTACCATCGATAAACTTCTGACCGCCAAAACCAGGATTGACACTCATGATAAGGATTTGGTCCAGCTTATCAATGGTGTAATCAAGATAATGCAGGGGGGTGGCGGGATTAAAGACTAAACCACACTTAATGCCCGCGTCCTTAATCAGCTGCAAACTTCTGTCAATATGTTCGCTCGCCTCTGGGTGAAACGTGATGATATCCGCCCCTGCTTTGATGAACGCCTCTATCATGGCATCCACAGGTTTAACCATAAGATGCACATCGATTGGGGCGGTGATGCCATAGTCTTTTAGTGCTTGACAAATCATTGCCCCAAAAGTCAAGTTTGGCACATAATGATTGTCCATGACATCAAAATGCACCACATCCGCACCCGCCTGAAGTACGGTCTTTGTGTCCTCGCCAAGACGAGCGAAGTCAGCTGATAATATAGAAGGAGCAATGAGAAACTGTTTATCAGATAAAATTTTCATAGAAGAAAGGCAGAAAAAGCAATGATAAGTTGGGTTATGATAACAGATTTTGCCATGTTTGAAAATAAAAACAAGCCAAAACAGATGCTTTGGCTTGTTTATGTTTAAGCAGTAAGATGATGCAAGGCTGGACTATTTTTTCTGATAAGCCACTTTTAGACCGACAGCATAGCCATCATTGTCACTAAAATCACCGACTTTAGCACTTGTACCCACCTGAGTTGGAATCTGAGCGGTAGCATCACCGAACATAAAGTATTTAGCACCCAAAGAAACCGACCATTCAGGAGTGACGTTGTATTTGCCACCCAAACCTAAGCTGTAATAGCCTTCAATCGGACCCAAAGAGGTGATGGGATTACCCGCACCACTATCATAACCGACCGATCCCTGCAAAGAGAGTTTGTCATTAATTTTCTTACCCAAACCAACTTCTGCTGACCACTGGTCGTCCGAGTAACGCACGATGGGCAAACCATTTGGATACAAAGCAGGGTTGCTAGCTCTGACTGTGTCGCGATACTGCGGAGGTGTAATGTTAAAATCCGACCACGGCACATAACGCACTTTGGCAGTTAACAGGGTGGTAGGGTTAAGCCCTGTTTGAAAATCCAAATTCCAAGATTCAGGTAGTGTCACTTTAAAATCTTCGCGAGCTCCTGCATAGCCGGTGGCAGGAACAATCTCCCCAATGGCACGCTCATGCTCTATTTCAGAACGATAGGTCAAGGCTGCTTTTAGAGCAATCTCAGGTTTATGATAGGCCAAACCCGCCACCCAACCATATCCCATGTCCGCACCAATACTGGCATCATAACCGTTCATGCCACCATAAGTCAGACCACGCAAATGCACCTCGCCTGTCAAACGCTGCATTTGAGGTCCACCATAGACTTGGAAGTTTTTATTTTCGCCAAGTTTTGCACCCAATAATAAGGTCGCATTCTGAGTGCGAATCTCTACATTGGTTCCTTCACCTTTTTTGGTTTCAGCAACATTGGCAACATTGGCGGCAACAGCGAGCTGACGAGCCTGAGCCGCAGCTGTTGCTGCATCTGCACCTGTTACACCCATGATTGTCTGCACTACTTGACTGGCAACGGCAGGGTTGCTCGAAATTTGAGATGCTGTAGCAAGCGGTACCAATGCACTGGCTTGACCAGCCATGGCTCCATAGGTAACGGCAGCTCCTTGGCTGACAAAATTGTTATTGCCACTATATTGAACAGCTGCTCCCCAAGGCTCATCATACAGCACTCCTACGCTGAATGTGTCATTAATATCCGCTTTAACACCAAAACGACCAAAGTCATACGCCTCGGCGATGTCGCCTGTGGTATTTCCGCTTACGTCCTTGCCTGCCACATCGGCATCAATATAAGTATAGACCACCTCGCCATAGGTGCCATCTTGTAAAAACGCCGTAATGTCTTGTCCTGAACGGTCAAGACCTGCTGCATTCGCCACACTCACCGCACCGATAGACGCCATGGCTACTGCCAAATATTTATAACTGAACATAAAACCACTCCGGTTCTTAACATGAAATTTCCGTATGTCACACATACCACCTAGAAACAGCTCTTAGATAAATCCATAATGTTTACAAATGTATAACAAACATTTTAACGGCTGTTTCATGGCTACATATTAAAGCAAAACTACCAGCAAGGCAAGAGTAAAATTTGCACAAAATGCCAATATTTTGTTATTTTTCAAAAATTTTTTGATTTATTACGGATGAAGCGACAAGGATGGGGCAAATTGAGTTAATAAAACATTCAACTTGTTATAGTCATGGCGGTGGATATGATGGTGTTAATCTATTCATGGGGTTAGTAATGTGGCGGTCTGTCAGCAAGCAAATCAAAGGGGCTAACTCCCTCATCATCACGCCTCTGTAAGTGTTGATACAGCAACTTTAACTGGCCCTGTATGTCTTTTAGGGTTTTATCTTGATGAATAATCACTTCATTTAATGCGTCCACCGTGTTCTCAAGATAGGCGATTTTAATTTGTAAATCAGTGATTTGGCTGTTTAGGTCGGTCATTTATTTTTCCAAAATTTTAAAATCAAACCAAAAATTTGTTATAATTTATTCATTTTATCATTTATCAGACAATTATGGCACTCATTCATCTAAAAAATATTTCTCTTGCCTTTGGGATTGCACCCATTTTAGGTCATGTAAATTTTAGCCTTGATGCTGGCGAGAGGGTGTGCCTTATCGGAAGAAATGGCGAGGGCAAATCTACACTGTTTAAACTCATCAGCGGCACACAAACTCCTGATGATGGTGAAATCATTTTGTCTGACGGCATTAAGATTGCCATGCTTGCCCAAGACGTGCCAAGTGATGACGGCACGCTGCTTGATATCGTCATGAACGGTAATCAGGCAGTAGCCAAGCTTCTACGTAAGTATCATGAACAATCTGAGCAATGCGGTCAAGGTGACATGGTTGCGTGCGAGTGCATGGCGAGTTTACAGCATGAGATAGATGCCGTACATGGTTGGGATTTGGAGCGTCATGCTCGCACCTTGCTTGATAACATGGGTCTAAACCCAAATGATCGTCTTGCCGACTTATCAGGAGGTCGTAAAAGA
>JBHCHC010000041.1:0-4399 GCA_041802645.1 Moraxella sp.
ACACGCCACGCTTAACACCCCAGCCAATCGCTGCACCAAGACCTGCTTGTGCGGTAAAGGCATCACCAATAATCATGCCAATCACAGAAGGGAGTTGTCCAATGTTGAACAAGATGATGAGCACCGCCATCAAGATGTAGCCCAATGCCATAAACGGTACGATGAATTCTGCCACACGAGCAATACGCTTAATCCCACCAAAGATGATGAGACCCAGCACAATCACAATGATTAAAGTCACAATCAAGGTGTTCATGCCGACCTCGCCAAAGGAAGTGGCAACCATCGCACCCTCACCTGTGATGCCTGTGATGGCTTTAACCACCCCGTTGGCTTGCACCCCTGGTAGGAACAGCCCGCATGAGATGATAAATGAAATGGCAACCAAAATACCATACGCTTTACCAAAGCCACCACCGAAGAATTTTTCAAAGTAGTAGGCAGGACCACCACGATACTGTCTGGTCACAGGGTCATTTTCTTTATAAATTTGACCTAGGGTGGATTCCACATAAGCCGTGGCAGCACCCAAAAAAGCCACAACCCACATCCAAAACACCGCACCTGGTCCACCAAAGCCGATGGCAGCAGCGACCCCTGCGATGTTACCCATACCCACACGACCCGACAGAGCAACTGCCAACGCCTGAAATGAGCTGATGCCCTCAGGAGAGTCATTACGAGCAAAAAGCAGGCTACTCATTCCTTTTAAATGACGCACCTGCATAAAACGAGTTAATACTGAATAAAAAAGACCTGCCGCCAGACACAGATAAATCAAGGCTGGCGACCAGATGATGCCATTCATCCAATTAATTGCTTCTTCTAAGTTCATGAGAAAATCCCCATCTCATTTTGGCGTATTGCCATCATCATATTATTATTGAGCAATCATTCTTATTGCTCCATCCATACATCTTAACTGTGTGATTTATGGTGAACACTTATAATAAAACCATTTGCCACTACACCACGGCAGTTAGATGTGTAGCAATTTGCCATAAAATCGTCCGAATTACCAGTGGCAATTGTAAATTTTTGTAAAAAAGTCACAGTTTTTTGACAGTTTTTACAAATTTGTACTTTTTTGTTTTAATTTTTAAATTAATTTTCTTTCTTATTTAAATTTTTTAAAATAAAAAATCCTCTGTAATCATTGATGAAAGCTGTGTTATGCTTGTGTAAGTATCTTGCAAAAAGCCTTGTAATTTGTCCGAAAAATTGTCATGATACGCACGAATTTAGTGTTTTATCATTATATTAATTATAGGAAGGTTTGTTATGAATACCCCCAAAAAACTCATTACCTCAGTGTTGCTTGCCAGTACTTTGACCCTTTCGGGCTGTGGTTATAACAGTCTACAAGCCTTAGATGAAGATACCAATGCCAAATGGTCAGAAGTGGTAAATCAGTATCAGCGTCGTGCTGACCTCGTGCCAAATCTTGTGACTGTGGTGGAGCGTTATGCTGAACATGAAAAAGAAGTTCTTACCGAAGTGGCACAGGCTCGCTCACGAGTGGGTAGTGTACAGATGACCCCCGAGACACTAAACGACCCTGAGGCGATGAAAAAATATCAAGAAGCACAGGCGGGCATGACCTCTGCTTTATCACGCTTGATGATGGTGACCGAAAACTACCCTGAGTTAAAAGCTGATGGCATGTTCCAAGATTTGCAAGCTCAGCTTGAAGGCACGGAGAATCGCATTACGGTCGCTCGTAACAAGTATATCCAAAGTGTGCAAGGCTATAACACCACCGTTCGCCAATTTCCGACCAATCTGACCGCTAAGGTGTTTGGCATGCAAACCAAAGCCAATTTCAGCGTAGAAAATGAGCAGGCCATCAGTACCGCCCCTACGGTAAATTTTGGTAATAATAATGGCAGCGGTGCAAATACAGGCACAGCAACTGCCACCGCCCAATAGTCCAATAATAACACGTTAAGAACACATTTAACGATGGCTTGGATTTGTGATAAATCAGCCCAGACCAGAGCGTTAAAATTTTTAAGATTTTAACTGATAATTTGATGATAACTTTAAGATAAGGCAAATCATGACCCTAATTTTAAAAGACCGCATTCAATCCTTTATTGCCACGTTTGGCATGAGTGTGGCTATTGGACTGGGCATGACTGGACTCAGTGTGACAGCTCATGGAGTCACCGCTCAAAATACCGCCATCGCTGTCGCCGAATCATCTGATAATCAACATGTTCAAAACCAAGACAATCAAGGGGTCTCTCACCCTGACGATCAACTTGTTGAAAATGCCATTGTATTAAGGCAGTTATCACAAAACCAAGCACAAAACCCATCTCAGACTCAAAACGATGTCCAGCCACGTCAGTCCACAGCTTCCGCGGTTGCTCATGATAAGCTCATCTTAAACAGTCCTGTCATTGATGAGGCACATGTTTTAACCGCCAGTGAAAAAGCCCACTTAGAAACTCAGCTAAGACGCATCCATGACGATGGATTGGCACAGATGGCGGTAGTGATAGTATCAACGACAGATGGTGTGGATATTTTTGACTATGCCTATCAAGTGGCAAATCGTTGGCAGTTGGGACAAAAAGACACTGACGAAGGCATCTTGATGGCAGTTGCAATCAATGACCGCAAAATACACATCTTGACAGGCTATGGTGTGGAAGGCGTATTACCTGATGCCATCATCAATCGCATCATTCGTGAAGACATCACGCCCAGCTTCAAGACAGGTGAATACGCTCAAGGCATCTCAGCCGGCATTGCACGCATTGATGAGAGACTGCGTGCTGACCCTGAGACCCTTGCCCGAGCAGATGCAAGAACTCAAACAACCGAAGAGACTGCGATTGGACTTGGACCTTTGTTTATCTTTGCACTAGTAATAGGTTCTTTTTTAAATGCTGTCGTTGGGCGTTTTATGGGGTCTAGTCTGTCGGCAGGTGGATTTTTGGCAGTGGCAGCTATGATGGGCACAGGAGTGTTTGGAGCGGTATTCTTAGCGATGATTCTTTGGCTCCTGCTCATTTTGGGGATAGTAAATGGCAGTGGCAAGAACAAGAGTCGCCCTCGCCCTCGTAGCGGTGGTTTTGGTGGCGGCTTCGGCGGAGGTGGCGGTTTTGGTGGCGGAGGCTTTGGAGGTGGCGGCTTCGGCGGAGGTGGAGGAGGCTTTGGAGGTGGCGGTGCAGGCGGTTCTTGGTAGTTCTTGGTAATGTGTTGTTGGTAGATGGTAGATAAAAATTCATAAAAAGGAAAAACAATGAATAATCCCTCTCAAAAGAGCCTTGCTCGCCTTTTACGTCAGCTCACCTTTATGCCATTTTTGCATAATCGCTGGCTGACCTCCAACTTCCAAACAACTCTAGCAGAGCATATCACAAGAGCAGAAAAGGGTCATCGTGGCGAGATACGACTCATCATTGAAAATCATTTGCCGATTGACATTGCCTACAATACCGACTGTCGCGAGCGTGCCATTAGGCTCTTTGGTGAATATGGCGTATGGGATACTGCTCATAACACAGGGGTACTGATTTATGTCAATTTGTGTGAGCATGATTTAGAAATCGTTGCTGACCGAGGTATTGATGCTCATGCTTGTGATGAATGGCAAGCTTTGTGTCAAAATACACTGACCATCTTTAAACGTGGTGATATGGCAAATGGGCTGAAGTGGCTGATTGATGAGATTGGGCGATTGCTCAACTTATATTTCCCTTGTGATGACATTGATGGCAATGAACTGCCTGACCAAGTGGTGTATCTTAAATGAATGCCACACAGTTATTTATCGGATTGGTGGGATTGTTGGTGATGCTTTTCGCCATGTCATTATTAAAACCATATGTATTTAACAAACAATCCGTCAGTATTCAAGGTTTTAGGGATGAGCTGAGCAAACTGCTCCCAGCTCATGATTTCATCATCAAACAAGGTGCTCAGTCTCGCATTATCATCAGTCAGCACGGCATTCAAAAAGCCATCATTATTATTGATAAGCCCAAGGCAAAATATGTCATGGGAAATCTGCCTATTTTTACCACCAATAAGATAAAAAGATTACAATCAATCGCGGATAAAATCAAAGGGCTTGAAATGATGAGTTGATTGATCTGAGCCAAAAACGCATCCAAAAATATCCATCCTCCAAAAATTTAAACGCCTCAATGATTGACATGTTGGCTATATTACAAAAGGTGGGTTTTGGCTGGAAAAACCTACGAATGAAGTAAAAGTACCGCTTTTAAGATAAAAACTCACAATTGGTGTTGGTTCGTAAGGCTTTGTCTAGAATTTGAAGTAGGCGGGTTTTATTCATTCTGCATGCTCTGATAGCATGGCTAAAGTGGATAATAATTGAACATTCATGAGGACACTGCCGATGAATGGACGGGTTATGAGTTTG
>JBHCHC010000042.1:0-12484 GCA_041802645.1 Moraxella sp.
ATGATAGTTTCCTTTTTTTTTTCAATTTTTAATTAAAGCAAAAAACCTAGGGCATTTATTCAGCTTTCTATCTTATCATCATTTTATGAAAATTTGATAAATTTAGGCATAAAATCACCGGCTTATTTTGGCAGATCTGCACTTGGCATTCGTCTCATGATGATGCGTTTTTTGGCTTGCAGGCGGCGGTTATTTAGGTGCTTTTGGTAATATTTGGGGTTTGGCAACATACTGATGAGCAGTGCTGACTGCTCGCGAGTTAGGTTTTTGGCAGATTTGTCATAATAATGCCGTGCCGCCGCTTCGATGCCATAAATCCCCTCACCAAACTCCGCCACGTTCAGATAAACCTCCAATATTCTTCTTTTATCCCACATATACTCCATCATCACCGTGATGATTGCTTCTTCTACTTTACGGACATAGGAGCGGTGTGATGTCAAAAATAAGTTTTTGGCAAGTTGCTGACTGATGGTAGAGCCGCCCATCGACACCGCCCCCTCAGCTTCATTGGCTTTAATGGCACGCTCAATGCCTTCCATATCAAAGCCATTATGCGTGACGAATTTGGCATCCTCGCTTGCCACGGCTGCTTGCTTGGCACTTTTGGCAATATCATCATAATCTACCCAAACCTGTGTCACCTCCCCTCCAGACAGACGATGAGCCACCATGAACATGGAGTTGCCCACAGGGACAACCTTCCACACACCAAGCATCGCCGCCACCAACACATGAAAACTGATAAAGAGAACCAACAGTGGTGCCACCACCCATCTCCACAGCCACGCCATCAATCCTCGCTTTTTGGGCTTAGGGGTGGGAAGTTGTGGATCGGGCGTGGGCTGAACAGGGGCGGTCTTGGCAGTTTTAAACATAAGATAATTTTACTCTATAAATAAACGCAGTGATGATGCGTGTGGACACCATGTCCATGACAATATCATCATGGCTATTATGCCAAACTTTTATAACAAATTTTGATATAATTTTAAAACGATTATTTTACACGATTTTTTCTCTTTTAGGCGTAGCTTTTTTATGAATAACATCAATTTTATCAATCACTTACAAAAATTAACTTCAGATCGTTTTTCACTGTCTTGTCTAAATAATCAACAGTTTGGGTATTTTTACCATCAGCTGTTATCGCGGTTTGATGTCAATTCAGGCAGTCATCATAAAATTTGCCAATCCACCCCCACCCAAGACTGGTATCTTATCGGTACAGATGGTTGTCATCTGTGTCACTTAAGTCACACCTTACTTACCCAAACCAAAGCCATACATCCTAACATGCCCAATTTTTATGAACTCGACCTCATGGATGCAGATGGCGAGCTCATTGAGCATCTAGGCTCACTGATTCCCATACTGATAACGCCCACTGCTTTATTGTGCTACCCTTTTGGTGTGATGGACATCATCAAGCAAATTATGCCAACCCAATCATAACTTAACTTTTTTATCCTTAATAATTTTATGCCCCACCGAGAATTCGTCACATCCACAAAATAACACATCCACCCAGTTGTTTTGTGTCTAAAGCTATTGGCAAAAGACTAAGGGCGAACAGATGATAAGCAAACTATTAATTATTTTCTCAATATGAAGTATGCCCTATTTATTTTTAAAAAATTTTTGCTAAAATAGCGCACCGAATCATTATTTTAAAAAAATAATTGTTAACAGCCATTTTGGAGCGATTTAATTCATCGATTTTATTTTATCAAACCAGAATAATTCATGATTTATTAGATTTTTTGTAATTCAAAACTTTTAAGTCATTACAAATCAATATTTTTCACAAAGGAGTGTACATGCTAACTTTTTTAGCATTATTACCTATTTTAATCGTTTTTGTTTTGCTTGTCATCATGAGACTGCCTGCCAAAATTGCCATGCCTGTTGCGTATTTTGCCACAGCATTGTTGTCATTGTTTGTTTGGCAAACCTCAGCTCCTCAAGTAGCTGCGGCAACCATCCATGGTATTTTAACTGCTGTTAATGTATTGTTTATTGTTTTTGCAGCCGTTTTATTGCTTAACACTTTAAAAGAAAGTGGTGCCATTGTTGCCATTCGTCAAGGCTTTATGGGCATCTCCCCTGACCGACGTGTGCAGATGATTATTGTGGCATGGCTGTTTGGTTCTTTGATTGAAGGTTCTACCGGTTGGGGTACGCCTTCTGCGGTGGGTGCACCATTGCTATTGGCACTGGGCTTTCCTGCGATGGCGTGCGTCATGGCGATTCTCATCATTCAGTCCACTCCCGTGTCCTATGGTGCAGTGGGAACGCCTATTTTAATTGGTGTCAATTCAGGTTTGGAGAACAAAGAAGATGTTGCTCACCCCATCTCCAACCAAGGCATTTCATTTGGTGATTACATCGTCCAAATTGGTGCTCATGTTGGCTTTGTTCATTCAGTGGTTGGGTTTTTAATTCCTCTGATTTTGTGCTGCTTTTTAACCAAATTCTTTGGAGCCAAACGCTCCGTCCGTCAAGGTTTCGAAGCTGCTCCTTTTGCTATTTTTGCCGGTTTGTGCTTTGTTATCCCTTATTATTTGACCGCCAAATTTATCGGTCCAGAATTACCCTCTTTGGTCGGCTCTATTGTTGGTCTTAGTATTGTTATCCCTGCTGCTAAAATGGGTTTTTTAACCCCAAAAAATAGCTTTGATTTTGAGAGTCGGGATAAATGGGATGAAGACTGGAAAGGCACACTTGCTGCCACCAACATTGACATCAACGAAAAAGCCAAATTTTCAGTCTTTAAGGCGTTCTCTCCCTACTTGCTCGTGATTGGTATTTTGATTGCCACACGCACCATCAAGCCCCTAAAAGCATGGCTTAATGAAAATGCTGTCATCACATTTAGCAACATCTTAGACACCTCCATCACCAACAAAACTCAACTGCTCTACTCGCCTGCCACCGTGCTGTTGATTGTATCTGTCATCTGTATTTTTTTATTTAGCATGAAATCAGACGAGGTAAAGAAAAGCTGGGGCACCTCTGGCAAAACCATGTTGGCGGCAGCACCTGCCCTATTGTTTTCCATTCCCATGGTACAGGTATTCATCAACTCTGGCACGCCCGCCGATGTTGCTAAACCCATTCTTGCCATGCCAAAAGTATTGGCAGCAGGAGCAGCAGATGTATTTGCAAGGGCATGGCCTCTCGTAGCACCATGGATTGGTGCTTTGGGGGCGTTCATTGCAGGCTCTAATACGGTTTCTAATATGATGTTTAGTCATTTTCAATGGAGCACTGCCGCCCAGATTGATTTAAATGCCATAGGTGCCGCCAAAGTGGTGGCTTTGCAAGCGGTAGGTGGTGCAGCAGGAAATATGATCAGTGTACATAATGTGGTTGCCGCCTGTGCCGTGGTCGGCATGGTTAACCGTGAAGGACTGGTGATTCGTAAGACGCTTGTCGCCATGACTTATTATGTGATACAAGCAGGCTTGGTGGGCATGGCCATCATCTTCAATCCCATGTGGTGGATTGCAGCCTTACTATGGGCACTGACCTTTTTTGCCATCATGATCATAACTGGCAAAAAGACTGAGCGTGCTTCATAGGCATCACCTTTGCCAAACTTTTTGATGAACACTGATGGATGGTGATTTTAGGTCATAAAAATCTAAAATCACCAAAAATCGATAATAACCCATAGTTGAATACGACAAATTCATTTGATACACCCTTCCATTTTCACCATAGCAATAAAAAGGCTGCTTTATGATTGATTTAAGTAAAATCACCGAAATTGAAGATTTACGCCGTGTGGCAGAACGTAAAGTTCCTCGTATGTTCTACGATTATGTAGACTCAGGCTCATGGACACAAACCACCTATCGCAACAACGAAACTGATTTTGACCGCATCAAACTGCGTCAGCGAGTCTTGGTAGATATGGAAGGCAGAAGCCTTGCCACCAAAATGATTGGTCAAGACGTGTCTATGCCTGTGGCGATTGCCCCGACTGGCTTTACGGGCATGATGTGGGCAGATGGCGAGATTCATGCCGCTCGTGCCGCCGAAAAATTTGGCATTCCTTTTTCGCTTTCTACCATGAGCATTTGCTCCATTGAAGACGTTGCCGAAAACACCACCAAGCCTTTTTGGTTTCAGCTTTATGTCATGCGTGATAAAAAATTTATGGAAAATTTGATCCGCCGTGCCAAAGAAGCTAACTGCTCTGCCCTGATTTTGACCGCAGATTTACAAGTGCTTGGACAGCGCCACAAAGACATCAAAAATGGTCTGTCAGCACCACCAAAACCCACCCTAAAAAACATCATCAACCTGATGACCAAGCCCGAGTGGTGCTTTAATATGCTTGGCACCAAACGTCATACTTTCCGCAACATCGTCGGTCATGCCGAAGGGGTGGGCGATTTGTCAAGCTTGTCATCGTGGACGGCGGAGCAATTTGACCCAAGCCTAAACTGGGACGACGTGGCTCGCATCAAAGATCTGTGGGGCGGCAAACTCATCATCAAAGGCATCATGGAGCCTGAAGATGCCATCTTAGCCGCCAAAAGCGGGGCAGATGCGATGGTCATCTCCAACCACGGCGGCCGCCAATTAGACGGTGCGCCCAGCTCTATTGCTGCTTTGTCCGACTGTGTACAAGCGGTACAAGCCGAAAATTCAGCCTGTGAAATCTGGCTAGACAGTGGCATTCGCTCAGGTCAAGACGTGTTAAAAGCCATCGCTTTGGGCGCAAAAGGCACGATGATCGGGCGTTCTTTCTTATATGGTTTGGGTGCTTATGGTGAAGATGGTGTCCGCCGCGCCCTAGAAATCATCTACAAAGAATGCGACATCACCATGGCGTTTTGTGGACATACCAACATCAACACCGTCAATCCTGACATTTTTGTCAAAGGCACTTATGAGAATTTAAAAATAAGCACGCCTTATATCAGCCCGATTCGCTGGTAAATGAATGTCGATTGCAGACCACTAACATAAAGAGTTCATCTGTTTAAACGACATGAACCATCTTAATACATGAATGTTTTAAGATGGTCAAATGCTATTTAATCCCCATTCTGATTATCAGACAGGCGGGTTAAGGCTGCCTATCATGGCTTGAGATCTAGAACAGTCTTCGAGTTTATGTGTCGTTCTGCTAAGATGATGTTACATCCTACTGTCATGACTTTTTGTGGTGAAAGCGTGGACTTTACTTTGTCAGTGCTGATGATATGGCATGATTTTGGTAAAAATTAGGGCGATTGTCACAAAAAGCGAGATGCTGTCTGGGCTTAGGTGGGTGTGTAAACTCTAAAACCTACCGTCTTATCTGCCGCCAATAAAACCCAAGCGTTTTTTGACTGTGGATGACCATGCAAAAAAACCATGGTTTTTTTATGATTGATAACAGCGTCTTTGTTTGCCATCAGCAAATGCCGCTTTATAAGACAAATGAATGGTATTTGGCAGTCTCTTAAGAATGAATTCGTACCATGTTAGGCTGTCTAGGTGGCGTATTTTGGAAAATGGTTTGGTTGCAATGCCGACTTTTCTCCCTTTAGGAACTGATACACCACTTAGCCAGCGACCAATCCTCATCATGTTGACAATGATGCAGCTGTTATATTAAGAGTCAATGATTTTAAAAAGGAGAATTTGCTTTATTAAGCCAAAAGCTCGTTGGATGGATAAGATCATTAAAATTAACAAAAGCACTGTTTAATTGCATGGTAAATATCTCATACAACAACCATTTTCAAATGATTTTAAAAAAATCTACCATAGACCGCAAAAATCCGCCAAATTACCAAAAAAACCTCCTAAAATGACTTGCTAATACCGTTTAATTTTGTCATCATAATGCATGATTTTTTCACTTTATTTTGCAAATTGTCATTAAACAGCAAACTGTGATAAAATGACTTTAAATTCCAAACAGTTTATTTTCATAAAGGAGCATCTATGCTTACTTCTAAATCTTCAAAAGCCCTCGCGTTGGCATTAGTAGGCACCCTTGCCATCACAGGCTGTGCCAGCAAAAAACCAAAATCGCAAGTCGTGGTCGCTCCTCTAGGTGGCTACAACACAACTGGTGGCTATACTGGTGGTGCTTTGGTCACCAATTCAGCCGCCATTCAAGCTGCTGCTCGTAACATGCAAGGCGTGGTACATTTTGACTTTGACTCAGACGTCATTCGTGCTGATGCTGCCGCCATTCTTGATCAACAAGCTCAATTTCTAAACGCCAACCAAACCGCCAGAGTCCAAATCGCAGGTCATACCGATGAGCGTGGCACTCGTGAATATAACATGTCTTTGGGTGAGCGTCGTGCCGCTGCAGTGCGCAGCTATCTTGCCAGCAAGGGCGTAAATACCACCAACATAGAAATTCTTAGCTTTGGTGAAGAACAACCTGTTGCTACAGGCTCTAATGAAGCGGCATGGGCCCAAAATCGCCGTGCTGAATTAAGCTATTGATTCTCAGCTTCTACATTAAGCCCAAGTCTTATGATTTGGGCTTAATTTTTTAAACAGTTGTCATCGGATTGTGTTTGATTTGATATCAAGCCATCAGATGGTCAATCTCAAGTCAAATCGGTGAATTTTATGCGTTGTAGCACAAATACCCTACCGCCCATAGGTGATACCCATAAAAACAGAAAACACATGCATTCTTTTGATGATACTTATTTGCTTGAGCCTGTTCGTGATTGGCTGTTTGGTCAGCGTCAAAATAAGCATCATCAAAATAAGTGATTTACCGCCCGATCACCGTCTAAAACTAAAGCATCTTGCGATGATGTTTGCCTATGACTTGCGATAGAGCGAGTGACTGCTTCAAGGTAATTAACTGATACATTAAGCTAAACCACTTTCAAATACGCCACCAACGCTTGGAGTAATGGCGAATTTTGTCGCCGATTAGGATAATAAAGATGATAACCTTCGTAACTCATATTCCAATCAATCAAAATCGGAATTAATTTACCGTTTGCGATTTCTTGCCCAACCACATCTTGCGGTGTCCACATAATCCCCAAGCTATTTAAGGCATAATGTTGATGTAAAAAGCCTTGATTGGTTTTAAATCGTCCTTGTGGTTGAATGCGGACAATATGCCCTTTAATTTTGGGGTCGGCAAATTCCCACACCATATCACCCCCTGTACTTGGCAAACGGTGCAACAAACATTCATGCTCGGTTAAATCATAAGGCGTTTTCGGTGTGCCGTGCTTAGCTAAATAGTCAGGGCTGGCGGCGGTACACATTTGTAAGTCATCTGAAATCCGCACCGCAATCATGTCTTTGGCAACGTGATTTCCAAGCCGAATGCCTGCGTCAAACCGCTGTGCCACAATATCCATAAATTTATCTTCGGCAACCAATTCCACATTAAAACCTACTCACAATTAATTATGCTTTCATATATTTGGTGTAATGGTAAATACGGGTTGATTGGCTTAAGCGTTGATAATTGCTTGATTGATGGGTGTTGCTTTTTAGCCGTTATTATCACGTTGAGTATTTTTTGCTTGCTAAAGATTGATTATTTTGGCAAAATAAAGCGGTAATTAAAAAGCAATAAACTTTTTTTAAGTTAGATATTGCGTTTTTTTTGCAGGTGTATAATTAAACCTTTGTAATTTGATAAGGAATAACCCCATGAGCGACCAAAGCGTTTATATCTATGTCAAAGATAAAAACCATCAATTAACGCAAGAGCAAAAAGATGAAGCATTTGAGCTGTTTGATAGTAACACAACGGAATGTGATTTTGAACCATGTGTGATTACACAATCATCATATCAAATTGAACATACAGAAGATGATGAAGACGGCATTGTGATCGAAAGCCCATTTATTATGACGGCAGGTAATTTTTCTGGTACGAATGAGTTTTGGGTTTTATTTGAAGATGAAGATGAGACTGAAATCGATTCTTCTAATCATATTCGCCCTGAAATGAAGAAAAAGTTAGAAGAAATTTTGGGTGCAGAAATTGCAGTTGTTTGGGAATTTAGAGATTAATTATTTTTTTTATGAGTTTTGAAAAACCCTTAACTTTTAATTGGTTAAGGGTTTTTATTTTTCACAGAAACACGCTTACGGCTGAATATTTAACATTTTTTAAGCCTAAAAATTAATCATGAACAGGTTCTTAAAAGATTTGGTAGATACCTTTTCAAATTTAGCTGATGAAAAACGGGTTGCCGAGCAAATGGCATTATTTACCGAAGATGCACAAGTAACCACTTATATTGGTGGGCAATTATTTGCTGATATGACAGGTCGTGCCCAAATTGAGAAAGTCTTTAGCGATTTTTTAGCCAATTTTCATACGGTTTACCATTTGAATGGGCAACATACGGTTACTTTTACCAGCGAAACCACCGCCGATGCCATCAATTATTGTGCGGTGAAATTGGTCGGCGAACAAGACGGCAAACAGGTTTTGCAAGACCACAGCGTCCGTTATCAAGACAGTTATGTGAAACAAGACGGTAAATGGTTGATTAGCAAACGCATTGCTAATTTTATGATTAGTGAAAGTCGTGAACTTGGGCGGTAAACTGTACAGTCCCTAGCAAATTTAGCGTCTTTTTTAAATGTTGCTAGGGATTTTATGTATATACTTAATTGAAAATTTAGCCAAACCGCTTTTTTAAAATCTGTGCCAAACAATCAAAAACAAACAACACTCTTGGCGAAGTAACCATCTGATAAGGACGATAAAGATACAGTTGCCATTTATCAATGGGTAAATCAGCAAACAGTTTGACCAGCTCGCCATTTTCTAAATAAGGTCTGGCAAATAGTTCGCTGATAAAACCCACCGAAAGCCCCATCAACACTGCTTTGAGTTCATATTCAGGGTCGGTGCTATAAAAATTCACAAGGCGTGGCTGTAATTGTTCATGGTTATTTAAATTCAACTCCCAAGCCCGCCCAGTTTCCACGTTAATTGGTAGCGAAAACGGATAATTTCTTTGCAAATCATCTAAATTTTTCGGCATTCCAAGTCGTGCCAACAGCTTGGGCGATACCACAATCCAATCTTGCACATCGGCAATTTTTCGTACAATAAAATTAGGATTTGGCTCAATGCCAATGCGTACACCTATATCAATGCGATGTGCCACCGTATCAAACCGTGTCATATCTTCACGCCAATCAATGACTAATTGCGGATACGGTTCAAGTGCTTGCAATAATTCATCTAAAATCAAATCATTATCACGAAAGCGGGGTAGCGTAATCCGCACCACGCCTGCCATGTCGTCCGTTTGCTGTTTGCCCAATCTGAACAGATTATCGGTGTCCGCCAGCAACTGTTTCGCCTGAATTAAAAATTGCTCGCCAAAACTGGTGAGCTGAACTTGCCGAGTATTACGTTTAAACAGTTGCTCGCCCAATTCTTGTTCCAATTCAGAAATCACACGGCTCACCGCTGATGGTGAAATAGACAGTTGTTTGGCAGTTTCACGAAAATTTAAGGTTTCGGCTGCCAGACAAAAATATTTAATCGCTTCAAATTTATTCATTAGATTGTTCTGTTTTTTGCAATAGACTATTCTATTTTTAGTGATTGTAATGCAATAAAACTTTTTATACAATGCCTATCATAACAATGATGCGAGAAAAATCATGAAATTAACTGCACTTACCGCCACATTATTATTTAGTTTAACTTTATTTTCAGGAACAACAATGGCAAAGACCACATCAGCAACTACGATACAAATCCCTGCCCAAACCATCACTTTGACACAAACATGGGACAAAATTTTCCCAAAAAGCGATAAAGTAGAACACCGCAAAGTGACCTTTAAAAACCGCTACGGCATTACCTTGGTCGGTGATTTGTATGTACCAAAAAATGCCAAAGGCAAATTGTCAGCCATTGCAGTTGGTGGTCCTTTTGGTGCAGTCAAAGAACAATCGTCAGGATTATACGCACAAACTTTGGCGGAACGCGGTTTTGTTACCTTAGCGTTTGATGGCTCATTTACTGGTGAAAGCTCAGGCACGCCACGCAATGTACCATCGCCTGAAATTAACACCGAAGATTTTTCGGCAGCGGTGGATTTTCTCGGTTCGTTAGATAATGTCAATCGTGAAAATATCGGTATTTTGGGTATTTGCGGTTGGGGCGGATTTGCCTTAAATGCGGCGATTAGCGATACACGCATTAAAGTCGTTGCTACCAGTACCATGTATGATATGAGCCGAGTTTCAGCCAAAGGCTACAATGACAGTGTAGATGCCGATGCTCGTTATAAAGTCAAACAAGACATCAATAATGCCCGTTGGCAAGCGGTACAAAACGATTATGCGGATTTATTGCCTGCCAATAATTTACGCCGTGAGCAATTTACCGCCGATACCCCGCAATTTGTCAAAGAATATTCGGACTTTTACACCACCAAACGAGGCTTTCACCCACGAGCGGTCAATTCTAGTCCCGATGGGGCTTGGACGACCACAGGTTTATTGCCATTAATTAATATGCCGATTTTGCAATACGCCCAAGAGATGAAAACGCCTGCGTTAATCGTTCATGGTGAAAATGCTCATTCCCGTTATTTTAGTGAAGATGCATTTAAATCTTTAGGCAGTAAAGATAAAGAATTGTATATCGTACCAAACGCAACGCACGTTGATTTATACGACAACCAAGCAAATAAAATTCCCTATGATAAATTTGAGCAGTTTTTTAAAGCAAAATTAAAATAGTCAAGGTAGGTCGTCCAAAAACTGCCAATATTAAACATGGTTTTTGGACGACATTCACACAGGATAGATAATGATAACAAAATACTCTTGGCTAATGCTTGCCTTGTTGTGTTGTACTGCTTGTACGCAAGCCAAAGAGCATAATGAGCCAGTTGGCACCCAAACCACTCAAGCCACCACATCTAAACACATTAGGATAAACACCATGCAACTACTGATTAATGGACAAACTTTTGATTTAGCATTGGCGGATAATGCTGCAGCAACCGAATTTGCACGTCTTGCCCCACTGACTTTGACCATGCAAGACCATCTTACCAATGAAAAATTTGCCACTTTGCCAACCGCTTTAACACAAAATGACAGCAAAATTGGCAAAATCCAAGTCGGTGATGTGCTGTTGTGGCAGGGCGATACATTGGTGATTTTTTATGAAAGTTTTGAAAGTGGGTATCAGTACACACACCTTGGCAAAATAACTAACCCACAAGGCTTAAAACAAGCCCTGGGTCAAGGTGATGTGGTGGTACAGATACAATAAATGGATTTTTATTGATTAAACTGCTTGCTTAAAATCTCCGTCAAAATATCAAATACTCTAAGTACTCGTTTAGGGGTAATGGTTTGATAAGGGCGGTATAAATAAAATGACCATGTTTCAAGCTCAAGCTCGGGCAAAACCACGACCATTTCCCCAGTTTTTAAATAGCTTGCACAGCTTAAAGTGCTTAATTGAGAAATCGCCTGTCCTGCCAAAACCGCTTGTATTTCCCCAGAAATATCATCGCTGATAAATACCACATGACGGGGTGTAAACAGCGTTTCTTTGTCTAAGCGAAGTTCCCAAATCCGTCCTGTTTGGGTATTAATCAGCCCTGTAAAGGGGAAATTGTCAGCCTATCATCAATATTTTTAGGCATACCTAAGCGTTCAATCAGTTTGGGCGATGCCACAAAAATCGCTCTAGAATCGGCAATATGACGCACAATAAAATTATCATTTGGCGTTCGTCCGACACGCAGTCCAATATCAATGCGATGAGCCACGCTATCCAGCTTATTCATGCCCACTTGCCAATCAATGATTAGTTTAGGATAAGCTTTGAGTTCATCAAGCAATTGAGCCAGTATCTCATCTTTTTCTTTGATATTTGGTACGGTAATGCGGATAATGCCCGTCATTTCATCATCATGTTTTTGTTTGCCTAGAGCAAAAAGCTGTTCACCATCTGCCAAATATTGCCGAGCTTCCAATAAAAAACGCTCCCCAAAACTAGTCAGGCGAATGGTGCGAGTATTGCGTTTAAATAATTACTCACCCAGTTCATCTTCAAGTTCGGCAATCACCCGAGTAACGACCGATGGCGAAATGGCAAGGCGAGTGGCAGTTTCACGAAAACTTAGGGTTTCACTTGCCAAACAAAAATAACGAAGTGCGTCCAATCTATTCATAAAAATAAGTCATTCTGATGGGATTATTCTGATTTTAGTAATTATCAATTGCTAATTTATAAATTGTATAAGAATGATTCTGCAATTACAATATATCTATCACATTTAAACTTACTTAGGAAAAACTATATGAAAACCATCACCTTAAATAACAGCTTAACCATGCCAAGCGTAGGCTTTGGCGTTTTCCAAATTGCCCCAGATGAGACCAAACAAGCCGTATTAGATGCCCTACAAGCAGGCTATCGCTCTATTGATACTGCTGAAGCTTATCAAAATGAAGAAGCGGTAGGACAAGCCATCAAAGACAG
>JBHCHC010000043.1:0-3971 GCA_041802645.1 Moraxella sp.
AATAATATGCCAATCCAACCACATTGACCAAATAGGCATATCATGAGTGTTCAAGCATACAACCCCAAGACAGCAAGCAAAGCCCAAAACCACAATACAGGCGATACTTTGGTACAAATTGGTGAGCCATCAGCCAAACAGTCCCACACAGCCCAAACCCAAGACAACCAAAAAGACGGCTGTGGCGGTGACACTTGCGGCTGTAGTGGTGAGCACAGTCATGCACATGAACACGAAGCCTTTACACCGCTTGGGCTGATTGAAGATGATGACGGCATTCGTATCATGCCGACCAGCGATGACTTGACCAAACCATCATCAGACGCTGAGTTTATCAAACGTGCTTTGGCTGAGGAGAATTCCAATCACAACAACCTTATTGCATCATCTCGCCAAAGCGTACCGACCATCACCGTCAATGGCGTACTCATCAGCGAGCAAGCCATCAACGAAGAGGTGCAGTACCACCCTGACAGCAGTCAAGAGGAAGCCCTGTTTTTGTCCGCCCAAGCCTTAGTTATTCGTGAGCTACTTCGTCAAGCGGTGATGGCAGATGATGAATTAAAAGACGAATGGCAAAGCGATGATGAAAGTGCCATCTCAAAACTTATTGCCAAAAATGTTCAGCCAAACACCCCAACCGATGATGTGTGTCTGCAATATTTTAAGGCCAACCCCAATGAATTTACCGCTCCACCTGCCATGAAAGTCAGACACATTCTTCTTGCCTGCCCACCAGAAGAAGGCGAGGAGCGTATTGAGTTAAAAAAACAAGCCTATGAACTGATTGACAAAATCAAAAGCAGTACAAACCCATCTGCAGAATTCATCACATTTGCCATACAATATTCGGCTTGCCCATCCAAGACAGATGGTGGCGAGCTTGGTATTTTACAAAAAGGGGCGACTGTGCCTGAGTTTGAAAAAGCGGTCTTTGCCTTGCCTGTTGGACTTGCCCCAAGCCCTATTGAGAGTCGCTATGGCGTACATATTGTAGAAGTCGTGGAACGAGCAGATGACAAGGCGCCTAGCTTTGATGAAGCCTTACCCATGATAAAAAATCGCTTGTCTCAGCAGTCGTTTCATCATGCTTTGATTGATTATTTATATACTTTAAAGCAACATGCGGACATTGTTGGCATTGATATTAGTGTCCATCAAGAAAACATCTATCGGGGTTGATTGTAGTTGGGGAAATTTATGATTAGTGTAGAAGAGTTACAACAAGCCATTAACGACACCGCACGTCAGTACGCTCATACGCACGCAGTCTCATCCGTGTCTTTGTTGTCAGCGATGAATCACATATTGGCACAGGATGTCACGGCAGGTTTTGACATTCCACGCCAAAACCTGTCAGCGATGGATGGGTTTGCTTTGGGGGTGGGTTCGGATTTGTCAGAGCAGTCTGTTTTTGTGGTGATTGGCGAGTCTTGTGCGGGTACGCCGTTTGATGGTAATGTGGGTGTGGGGCAGGCGGTGCGTATCTTTACAGGGGCGGTCGTACCAAGTGAGTGTGACAATGTGGTCATGCAGGAAAATACTGATTGGGATATTATAAAAAATACTGCTGATAAATCAAAAGCTTATACCATAACTTTGCAAAAATCTTCTTATCAAGGCAACAACATCAGACAGCAGGGCGAAGAAGTTACTCAAGACGAGACGGTCTTAAAGGCAGGTAAGCGTCTAAACCCCACCGACATCAGTCTACTTGCCAACTTAGGCGTGGCAACTGTGATGGTATATCGTCCCCTTGTGGTGGGCATTTTGGCGACAGGTGATGAGCTTATTGCGATAGGCGAGAGCTTGCCTGGTCTTGCCAATATCTACAACTCCAATACACCCACGCTAAAAGCTCTGTTAAAAGATATGCCCATCATCATCCAAGACTATGGCATCATCCCTGATGACATGGAGGCGACTTGTCAGGCAATAGAGCAAGCGGTGCGTGAGTGTGATGTGATTATATCCAGTGCGGGCGTATCGGTGGGTGACTATGATTTTTTGACCCATGCCATTGATAAACTTGGCAAAATCACTCATTACAAAGTCGCCATGAAACCAGGTAAGCCCTTTGTCTTTGGTGAGCTATACGACAAATCAGATAATCAGTCAGATGATGATAGGGTCGTCCTGTATTTTGGACTACCGGGCAACCCATTATCCTGTGTGGTCGGTTGTTTGCAGTTTATCATGCCTGCACTTTGGCGACTGTCTGGCGTGTCATGTGATGACATACCAAAACGCCTGACTTTGAATGCTGTCCTAACCCAAGACATTCACAAGCGAGCAGGAAGAAAAGAGTTCATGCGTGGGGTGTATCATCAGGATGATAAGGGCAGCTTTTTTGTGCGACCTTTAGGCGTACAAGACTCCCACCGCATCAAGCAGTTATCATTTGCTAACTGTCTTATCGTAGCACCAAAAGACAGCGAAGGACTAAAACAAGGTGATGTGATAGAGATTCAGCCTTTTGTTTGGCATTTTGGTTAAATTCATTGACATACTACTTTGGTGGTATGCTTTTTCTCTTTTGGGCAATTGGGCGAGTAGGGCGCTTTTGTTACACTTGACACATACCCACAACCGAGGCAACGCCCATAAGTTACTGTCATGAAAAAGTCTACTTTGCAAGCAGTGGGGCAAACTGATTTGCCAACTTATTCATTTGATTCTATCCTTCATGACAATGAACTGACCTTACCGAGCATACCCCAGCTGACGGATGCATTTCATCGTAAGCTGACCTACCTTCGGCTATCTGTTACAGACTTTTGTAACTTTCGTTGTGGCTATTGCTTGCCAAATGGCTATCAAGGCAAACGCCCTGACAATGAGCTTAGCCTATCTGAGATTGACACGCTGATGTCTGCTTTTGCCATGCTTGGCACAACCAAAGTACGTCTGACAGGTGGTGAGCCATCCATTCGCCGTGATTTGCCTGATATCATCGCACTTGCCTGTTCAAAAAATTCCATTAATACGGTTGCCGTGTCATCAAATGGCTACAAACTTGGCAAGCACATCAAGGCATGGCAAGACGCTGGACTTAGTCAGCTAAACCTTAGCATAGATAGCTTTGATGCGGATATCTTTTATCAGATGACAGGCTTTGACATCCTGCCAAGTCTGCTTCGTGATGTGGATACGCTACTTGCCACCACTGACATTCGCCTAAAGATGAATGGCATCTTGATGGCGCAGACCGCCTATGACAACCTTATGCAAGCACTTGCCTTTGTCAAAGAGCGTCCTGTGACCTATCGTTTTATTGAGTTTATGCAGACAAGTGATAATAGTGCACTGTTTTTTGCAGAGCATCAAAGTGGCAAACTCATCAAAAACTACCTATCCGAACACGGCTGGAGTGCCAAAATCAAAGCCAGCGATAGCGGACCTGCGATAGAATACGAACACCCAGACTATGCAGGGAGTATTGGCTTGATTGAGCCGTATGCGCCCAAGTTCTGCGACAGCTGCAATCGCCTGCGTGTAAGCTCACTTGGTAAGGTTCATCTGTGCTTGTTTGACCAAATCAGCTACGACATCCGTCCATACCTGTGTGCTCATGATGTCAAAGGTGTGGTGCAAGCGGTACAGTCACTTATGCCAATCAAGCCTGAGCATCACCATCTACACCAGGCCAATAGCGGTATCATGGCAAATCTTTCTATGGTGGGTGGTTAGAATTTTGGACAAAACACTCAAAACCGTTTATGATAAAAGCTTTTTAGGATGATAAAATCTATAAAAAGCTGTGGAGTCAAGATGAATAAGGTGGTATTACCAAAGTTGGTCGGTAGATTAAGTGCGGTAAGAGCAGGCAAGGTAGAACCCTTTGTACGTGGTGTGAGCGCTATTAACAAAACGTGTATCACAGGCTCAATGACGGTCAATCTATTGGGACTTGCTGAAGATGAGCAAGCTGAGCATAAGTTTCATGGCGGTCATTTAAAGGCACTGCACCA
>JBHCHC010000044.1:0-5288 GCA_041802645.1 Moraxella sp.
GTACCAGGTAGGGATACTTGAGAATGACTGTGAGCAATATCAACCCGATCTAATCGCCTTTGGATGGTTCTGATTGATAAGTTGTATTTTAAAGCCAATTGCCTATAAGTCTGCTTGCCTTCTGTATAGTCAAGCCAAAGCCGATCATTGGATAATCGCGATTTTCCGATAAATTGACGATGACAGGATTTGCAATAATACTGCTGTTGATGCTGTTTTTTGCCGTTTTTGACAGTATGGAGAGAATGACAAAATGGGCAAGTTTTTAAACATAACAATAAACCCCACTCAAAACTATATGGTATCAGGGTTTGAGTGGGGTTTCATCATGAATTTTGTCTATTAGACCGTGAATTATGATAAATATTGCCCAATAAGTCTTTATTATAAATCCTATGTTGGTGGTGACAAAACGATTGCACTTCTTAAATGAGACACGCCCGTATCAGCTGGCGTCTGGCGTCTAACCTATCACCTTTTTAACCACCCTGAATAAGCTTTGCCTTAAAAATAACCAAATCTTATTTTGTCTTGAGATTGAGGTGTATTCGTTTTCTGGTATTTTCATGCTAAAAATCAATGTGAATCACATCTGGTATTATCATGCGTTGACCATACGCATGCCACCAAGAGTGAAGATGATAAACCCCTCGATGTGATTGTATTGAAGCAAAAAGTGGGGGTAATTTTCCAGTTAAGCTAAGGCATCGTTGGAGCTTTGTGAGTAAATTAGAAATAGTAACATGTGCCAGTTATGTTAAATGCACCCTAAAGCTTCAGTATTCACAGCCTTTGACGGCGGATATCTTAACGCCAGAAGTTGCATGCATGTACATGTATTTTACAGTGTTTTTATGATTGATCGTGAGAAAAACTGCTCAAAATTTTAAGACAGAGTTCAAGATGTGCCGTTTTGGGGTGGGATTTGGGGTGGGTATGTGGTATGATTTACTTTTTATTTTTGGTGTACGCTGTCACTCATGATTGATAACATCACGCATCATGAAACTCCCGAGGGAACAACACTTGAGATGATTCCTGCTGGCTTTGTACCAAGGCTTGGTGCGTGGCTGATTGACTTTATCATCCGCCTGGGTCTTTTGGCGGTGTTGTTTTTTGTGTTAACTTTGTTTATGAAGGCAGGTAGAGGTATTTGGCTGCTGTGTTATTTTTTGATTGATTGGTTTTATATGGTGCTCTTTGAAGTGTACCGTGGTGGTCAAACCATCGGCAAAAAACAATATGACATCAAAGTATGTACAGATGACGGCATGGCGATGACGTGGCGTACCTCGATGACAAGAAATATTCTAAGAGTGGCAGACTTTTTGCCATTTATGTTTGCCTCTGCGGTGCTGTGTATGCTTTTTCATCAACAAAGTAAGAGGCTTGGCGATATGGTGGCAGGGACTTTGGTGGTCTATGTCAGCCACGAAAAACTAACATTTGATATTCCTAAAGCCAATCCTGTACTACCAACCATGCCTTTGTTGTTTGATGAGCAGCAGGCAGTACTTGCCTTTGCAGAGCGTGCAGAAGAGTTGCCAAAAGAGCGTTGGCTTGAACTTGCTCAAATTCTAACCCCTTTAGCTCCCAAAGCCTCCCCTCAAAAAGTTGGCGCTCAAATCATCAGCTTTGCCAATGCCATCATCGGACGTGGTTTTGATAATCAGGCTAGTGAGGCCGTTGATACCAGTCATCCACACCAATCATATCACGCATCATCTGCCACTTCGCTCAGTTCGGAGCGTTCATCATGAGAGAGTTTAATGATTTTGTCGCAGTCAAGCAAAGTACCTTTGTGGAGCGGTTTTCTGCTTTATGGCAGGAATTTGACCGTCTGTGTCAAGACAACGGCGTGGTCATGGATGATGATATTTATACCCAAAATAAGAGGCATCACGCCCCAAAAAGCAGCCAACGTCAAAAGCTATCCACAGACAATTATCCTCTCATCACATTATATCGTCAGATTTGTGAGCATCACGCCCTTGCTAAGCAACGCCATTATAGTCCAACACTTGTCCATGCCTTGCACAAGCGGGTTATGATAGGGCATGAGCTTATTTATGGTGGTAAGAAAAATCATCAAAATGGCTTGTTGCACTTTATTTTTTATACATTTCCTAGGCGACTTCATCAGTATACCCACTTATTTTGGCTGTCTTTTGCATTATTTTATTTGCCGCTTATCATCATGGGGGTGGCGTGCTATATAAATCACGAACTGATTTATAGCGTGATGGCAGACGGTCAAGTTGCCCTCATGGAGGCGATGTATAACCCTGCCAATGGTCATGTCGGGCGAGACAGCACCAGAGCAAGTGATACAGATTTGATGATGTTTGGACATTATGTGCAAAATAATATCGGCATTGATTTTAAAATGTATGGCTTGGGGATTTTTGCAGGCATCGGCACGATTTTTTTGACAGTATATAATGGTGTTGTGATTGGTGCGGTTGCAGGACACTTGACGGGTATCGGTTATGGTGAGACTTTTTGGCAGTTTGTGGTGGGACATGGATCGTTTGAGTTAACAGCAGCGGTCATTGCCAGCATGGCAGGCATTCGCTTGGGATTGGGATTGATTGCACCTGCTCCTTATGAAAGAAAAGATGCTTTGGTTGTGGCGGGGCGTGAAAGCATTGAACTGTTGTGTGGGGCGGCACTCATGACTTTCATTGCAGCATTTATTGAGGCATTTTGGTCATCATCGTCCGCACCAAATATGCTTAAGTACATCGTTGGGGCAATGCTTTGGGGGGGTGGTGGCGTTGTATCTGGTGATGTGTGGGAGAAAGCCATGAATTTGGATAAGATGACTGTCAATATCAAGCCGTTGTCAGCCTATCAAGCGATGGATTTAGGACTGGCGATGGCTCGCCATTGGTATGGAGATTTGTGGCGACTTTGGTGGACATCTCACGTTTGGCTGCTTAGTGGCTTGATGGTGGGCATGATAAGTCTGGATTATGTGTTTTATGACAGCGGTTGGGCGTGGTTTTTTTTGTCGCTAGTGCTGTTTTGGTGGATAAAGCCTGTTTTTGAGCGAGAATTGGTACTTTATTTGGGTCATCGACTGTTCGATGATGATTTTAGGGTGAATGATACCAAGAGGGTTTCTGCTCCCAGCGTATCATTTTTGATGGTGAAAAGATTTGGACTCAGACGAATGATGGTTATGCCCGTTCATTTGCTAGAGGGGCAAACAGGCAAATCTGCCAAACAGCGTGTGATGACGTTGTCTCGTCGTCAAGACAGTGCCATCGGTTGGCATGCCATGACTTTCTTTATGGTCGAGATGACACTCTACGGGGTGGGTGTGATGGCATTGCACATGATGTTCGAGTTTGGCAATAGTTTTGGTGTGCAACAAATCGTGACGCTGCCCAAGCTTTTAGTCATCTGCATTAATGTGGTGGTGTATGTGGCGGTGGTTGCCATATTAACACCATTTTATGTTGCCAGTGGTTTTGCCATGTATTTGTGCAAACGCAGCTTGCTTGAAGGCTGGGATATTGAGATTGTTTTTCGTAAATTATTAGCTCGGTATTATGCCATCAAAAATGGTCATTTTACCCACCCTTCTACCCCTGCTCATGCCACCACCACAAGGCAGAATCGCTTATGAGACATCACACCTTGACATTCATGCTCGTCGTTTGTTTGTGTGGGCAAGTGTGTGGTGGTGCCATTGCCAATACAGGCGAGGTGGGCAAGACAGGCGAGGCGTTACGTGTGCCATCTGATGATGCCCAAAACGGTCTACAAAATACTCATCAGGGCAGTCCTGCTAATAACCCCAGCGAGACCATCAAACAAGAACTGGACAGTATTGTCACCTCTGAAGATTATAGTCAGACCACGACCAACACTCATTGGCAAAAAAATAAAACCGCACAATACTATGAGGAGAGCGATTCTAACCAATCGCTTGGTAAATGGTTAGAGAGCCTCTTTGGCGATGTCAACATGATGGCCATCAGTCAAGGGTTGGGTTTGATTGGTAAGAGTTTGGCAATACTGTTTTTGCTTGGACTGCTTTGGTGGTTGTATAAGACTCGTGCGACATGGATGCCATGGTTTGCTACTTTTTCATCGTCTAGGCATGCCAAGACTCCCATCGTATCTACGCCGATATGGCAGGCAGAAGAGGGGGTGTGGACAGATTTGCCCGAGGCGGCAAAATTGGCAGAGTTTTTAAAATCGTTGCTTGCTCAGGGTTTGTGGCTACCTGCATTATCCGCCCTCTACCGCGGTACGCTCAAAGAGATGGGCGTACGACATCAACTACCGATTGACCGCCATCAAACAGAAGAGGAGTGTGCATGGCTACTTCATCAAAGCCAAGCAGGCACCAGTGAGCGAGCGTATTTTGAAGCACTCATCACTCTGTGGCGAGCTTCTGCTTATGGGCAAAAAACCCCTCAAGGAGTGGCAGAGGGTGATTATGGGGATATTTTGGCACTCATAGAAATGTGGACGAAACTCTACGGGCAAAGGGTGATGACATGAATAAAAAAATTACCCTAGGTGCTAAACAGAGAGTCCATGACAAATGGCTCTATATCGTGATTGCCCTGATTGCATTGGGTATCATGGGATATGCGTGGTGGTTTTTTGATAGCCATCATAAGGTTGAGACCATCAGCTATTCACCAACAATCGAGGTTGCACAGAATCGTTATTATACTGCCCAAGCCCTACTAAAAGATGCCGAAACCCTGCAAGGTGAACATGGACGTGCCAAACTCATGGATGTTTTTGATGACACTGCATCGGCATCTCATCAGATGGTGATACTTCATGACGTGACTGGCAGTTATCAGCCTTATTTTGAGGAGATGATGCATTGGGTGTCACAGGGTGGTCATTTGGTGGTATTTAATAAAAACATCCTGCCAAATGACGCAGAAGATGAGTCTATCGGCGTCATAAATGATTATCAGAAAAATCAAAATCCGCTACTGGTGCATTTGGGGATTTACTATGTCGCTCATGACCAACATGCTTTTGATGGCTTGGACAAAGCATTAAATCCAGCGGTCACACCACTTAACATGAATGGCGAGATGGTAATGATTCAAGGGGTGGAATATTTAGAAGCCATGGGTCAATTCTTTGCCCATGATTTTTTTGTTAAATACCCAAATGCTAAAATCATCCCTTATGAGATTTTTGATGAAAGCAGTCATAAAATATTATCCAGCATCAATACAACATTAACCCACGGCCAAAAAGACAAAATCAATGAGGCGTTAAAAAACAACACGCAGCCCAATCAA
>JBHCHC010000045.1:0-4072 GCA_041802645.1 Moraxella sp.
AACTCAAATGGCATATCAAGCTCAAGCATGGTCTCAATATGACTTTCTACCGCTGATTTGGTTTCACTAAGCAGTTCATCAAGCGTATCGCCAAAGCTATAGCAACCTGGTACATCAGGCACAATACTACCATAGTTTCCCATGTTGTCATCTTTGCTAATCGCCACTACATAATACATCATCAAACACACTCCTTATTTAGAGCTTTTATGGTGTGAGTGATAGCCCGCTAGGGGGCTATCTGTTACTAGAAATCAAGACCTGATTTATCTTTAGCGTCTTTGACTTGACCGATGCTTAAGTCTTTGGTTGGATGGCTGATAGTGATTAAATGGGGCACCCCCTCTTTTTTAAAATGATGGTGGCTACCTTTGACCCTAACCAACACCCAACCGTCCGCTTCTAGCAACTTAATCAACTCACTGCTTTTCATAAAAGACCCTTGGTTGTTTAAGTTGTGTGTATTATTACACACTAAAGGCAAAAAGTCAAGTGTATTTTTACATATTTAAGGTTCAATTTGCCTCAATCCTGCCAAATAATATTTGCCTGCAACAATGCTATTGTACAATGTGATGCGTTTCATTCCTGTATTTTTAGACAGCTCACTGATTGACCGCCCTTGCACCTTATGCTGTATCACCAGCGTGATTTGCGTGGGTAATACCGCCATACCATGACACAGCAGACGATTAACCGCCATCGCCTCATCATCGGTTATCTCACATCGTGGATAATGCTTACTTACTCTAGGCTCAACTGACCGCATCAGCCAATAGATTTGATTGACATGCAAGCCATCAGGCAAATTACCGCCTTTTGTCATACAAGTATTACACCACGCCCCAAACTGCTCTAGCCATTCATCAATCGTGTACTTTTGCCAGTTCATTTTTGCACCTTTGTATAATTCAATCATAAAAAAACCCCTTTAAAAATAAAAAAAACTCTTGACAATGTACCTAATATTAGGTACAATATATCTCAACAAGCAAGGCAATCGTGCCAGCTTATCACTAGGAGTTGATATGAAACCAAACATCCAAACCCTAAACAGGGAGCTTAAAATGGCTGAACTTGAACGTATTAAATTAGAAACCGAAAAACTAAGAGCAGAAACTTTAAAAATCCAAAAAGAAACCAAGTATTATCCAGCTGTTTCTATCGTCATTGCCTTGATAGCCCTAATCGCTTCAATTCTAGCCTTACTTAAATAGCCCAGCCCCCAAACGGGGCTTTTTAGGAGCATGATATGACCAAAGACCAACTTAGCACCATTGGAACTGCCCTATATGGCACGCAGTGGCAATCTGATTTGGCGCGCGCCTTAGACATTGATAGTCGTCGTGTTCGGCAATGGCTAAATGATGAACGCCCCCTACCTGATTGGCTAGATGGAGAACTAAATCAGTTATTGCAGGACAAAATCACCCTATGCCAATCACTCATCACCATTAAAAAAACTTAATCAATGCAAAATAAAGAAATTGCAACACACAAAAAATCATCAAAATACCGATAAACAATCTCATCTCACCCACGCCAATTCTTGCGGTGTCGTAACCTTCAAGCCATTTGCCACCGCCCATAATTCAATTTTGGTTATTAGTTTAATCATTTGGACTAATCTCCCAGTTCATTAGTGCCAAATAAATATCATCGTCAATCTTTCCTTTAAATTTTTCCACTTCGCTTTTTAAATGAGCTTCTTTGGCGATTTTGTATGCCATAAAGGCATCATCAGCATTCTTAAAATACCCAAGTGACTTTTTCTGTCCGTTCACTCTCAAAGCTGCAACAAACTTGTTTTCATTTTTATTAAAATTCACCCCAACAGGATAAATTCCCCTTGATGAATGACAACTATTTAAAATAACATTGATTTGCTTTGGAACAAAACGGCAATACTCTGGACAATAAATTTTATTGCCTTTTTTGATTAAATCCTTGTCTAGCTCATAACCTTCTTGATAAAACTCCTGTTTTGACAACCATTCTGCAAAGTTTTGAAAATTATGCCATTCTTGACATACTTCACAATCTTTGTATGTTGGCTGTCTTTTGTGAAATTTTTCATCATAGCAACGAGTAATCATTCTGTTCCAAAGCATATATTCAGGTGTGCTTTTAGTGCCAATAGAAGCAATATGTTTACCTACGCCAACAAAACCCACTCCCACCACACAAGGTTGATAAGGATTTTTAACCGCTCCTGAGCGTATATGTGTTGTACTTGTTACCATTCTATGTTTGTATTCATCTTGAAATTCAATCAAGACATTTTTACTATGTGCATAATTGATAACCTTTGCAAAATTACCGCCATTGGTTGAAAATATAAAGCCATTCTCAATCATAAATAACCCCCAAATTCTCTGGGTCTGTTAATACAAACCCCAAACTTGAAAAATGAATATAAATTTTATCTAAATATTGCTTAAACTGTTTTACCGTCATCAGCCTTGTTACAGGAAAATCAAAGGGTTCAGCCATAAACATCAATTTGTCTTGATATGACCGCCATTTGACCTTTTCGTCATACGCTTTGCAAAATTTCTCATTTTCATTTCGCAAAATCGGTATACCAAAATGCAACTTGCAATAAGCCCTATACTCTTCAGCGGTCATATCCCCTTGCTCGGATAATTCTTTTAACCATAATCTTTGCAAACGGTTTTGTGCCAAACTTCTTGCCTTATCATCATCTATGCCAATGGTAACGATGACCTTGTGCGGGATGTTTAGACTGTCCGCCACCGCCTGCTCTATGGCGGCAAAGCAGTTACTCGCCACTTGTTCATCAATGAGACGAAAAGATTGTTTTTTCATAACAAAACTGTATAAAAAAAATAAAAAATAATCATCATCGCACCTAAAATAAATTTTGTGTTGGATTATCTTTTTCAGACAACACGGCATTTACAAAATTCAACTTATTTAAAAACCATGCCTTAGCCTGCTCCCTTGTCTGCCACACATAGGTATCAAGCTCACGATGGCATTTATGACACAATGGGATGGTGTACGCATCATCTGCCTTTTTGCCCATGCCTTTACCAAATTCGCCCCAGTTTGCGTGACACGCCTGGCTGGGGGCTGGTGCTTGACATTGACAGCAGGGTAATTGGCGGATTTGGGCTAATCTATTCATAAAATGGCAGTTGTGGTTGGATTTGGGCTTCTACATCATCAATCGCTTTTTGTAGCAAGTCTTTGTTTCTTTTCCATTCATTTAAGCCACGCCCACAATCGGACGCTTTGCCTTTTTCGCTGTCCAAAATGGTGTGGAGCATGGCATGGCGATGTAATAAACTCATGGTATCGGTTTGCAACAATGCCCTTGCTTTGAAAAATGCGTCCACCAATGCCACTTTAAAATCCAGTACTTTTGATGTGTTTTTCATCATGGTCAAAAGCAAGGTTGCCTGGGCTTCATTTAGCTCAAAATAGGTCGCAACCCTACCACCTGCGGGGTTTCGCATTTCAAATGCAGAACTAAGTTTGCCAAATTTTAAAAACCGCTCCCTATGATTTCTGATAAGTTGCAACACCGCCCGATGTTCGTTATTTGTGCCTTTGGCAATATCAAGACTGGTTGTCGTTGCTTGGTTGTTAATAATTTTTACAATATCACTCATCATTCACCCCTTAGCGAACTTTGAAACTCTTTTAAAAACTCTTCCCATCTGCGCAAATGCATCAATACTTTTAACAATCAAAGCGACTTTAAATTTTTTCATCGTAAAATCTCCTTGGCAATGCGTTTTAATAAATCAAGCTTTTTAGGCTTGGCGGTTTTGGCGTGCTCGTATGACGGGGCGTGATAGACATTCTCGACAAACTTAGCTTTTTCGGTAAATCTGTCTTTAGAACGGCTATCAGCCATCATTCCGCCTTTGCTGTTGTAAATGTAATATACCCATTTATCATCAATGGCATAAACAAACACATCGCCATTATCAAATCGCCAAATATCACCTACGTAAATCATTTCAATATCACTTTTGTTTTAGTCTATTTAATAAATTCAAATGGTCATTTAAAAAACTGTGTTTAAATTCAACATCAAATT
>JBHCHC010000046.1:0-5020 GCA_041802645.1 Moraxella sp.
GTGTCCGCTGGCACAGCCCGCATTCGTCTGTCCGCTAAGTTCTACTTGGTGGCGATTTTTTTTGTGATTTTTGATTTAGAAGCCTTATTTTTGTATGCCTATTCTGTCAGCGTGCGTGAAGTGGGGTGGGTGGGCTTTACGACAGCGGCAATCTTTATCGCCATTTTATTTGTGGGACTGCTCTATGAAATGCGCCTTGGGGCGATGAACTGGGCACCTGCCGACAAACGTGGTCGCAAAGCTCGTATTTATACCAAACCTGCCAACTTTGATTTGGCGAGCATTACCGCCTTTAATGGCATTGATGAGCTACACACCGACCCCACAGGCAAAGTGCCTGCTCAGTCATCAGGTCGTATTTTTAACAAAAACGACTATACCCAAGAAGTGCTTGAAAAAGACAAAATGGATATGGCAAATATTGACCACATCAACACCACAGGCAACGTAACCACTTACGATTTTGCCAAGGGTGAGTTACCAAAAGGATAGGTTTTGCCTTGCAAGGGAGACTTTGCAAGGTTTTTGTTGTTGAAGCAAGCCTACAAATGAGCCAGTGGTGCATTTGTTGCCAGTTTTTTTAAAATCAGACATCGTGATTTGTCGCAAATTGTGATTTGTCATAATAAGTACCATCGTTATGAAATATACCTTTACCCGACCCAACGAACAGGGCAATCAGTATCCCCACCAAACTCGTCAAGTCATTGACGACATCACCCAAGCCGAAGTGGACAAAAATGTCTTTATGGGCAGACTAGAAGACTTAGCCCATGCCGCCGCCAACTGGGGGCGCAAGCATTCACTGTGGCCGTTTAACTTTGGTACAAGCTGCTGTTATGTAGAATACGCCACGACCTTGACAGGGGTGCATGACTTGTCTCGTTTTGGTGCAGAAGTGATTCGGGCGTCGCCACGCCAAGCCGATGTGATGATTGTCGCTGGGACGTGTTTTGTGAAAATGGCGCCTGTCATTTTGCGTCTGTACGAACAAATGCTAGAACCCAAATGGGTCATCTCCATGGGGGCGTGCGCCAACTCTGGCGGTATGTACGACATTTATTCGGTGGTGCAAGGCGTGGATAAAATTATCCCTGTGGACGTATATATTCCGGGGTGTCCGCCACGCCCTGAAGCGCTTATTCAGGCAATCATGCTTTTGCAAGAATCCATCACGCACGAGCGTCGTCCCTTGGGCGTAAACATGACCGAGCAAGGCGTTTATCAGCCAATCATGACCGCCGAACGAGACAGAAAACAAGCCGAACGCATTGCGGTGAAAAATTTAAGAAGTCCTGATAGCGCTGAATAATTTGGAAATTTTTGGTGAATATTGTCGCTTTTAGGGAGTTTTTAAGCCTGATTAACACTTGTTATCAGCTTGACGATGAAACGCTTTTAAAAATTGAAACCATGTACCAAGCCATGTATCAGGACTTACCACGGTTTCAAACGTTGCTTGTTGATGAATTGGGCTATGAGCCTGAAGATGCGAAGTATGTTGTCAAAGAACCTGAAGAAACGTTTGCCAAGGAGTGGGACATTGATGCGTCTACGCACAAATCGTATTTGGTGCATTTGGTGCTTGCAGGATTTTTTCCGTGTTATTTTGATGATTGGAAATTTTATTGTGAAGATTTGAGCGATTATATTAGCCAATATACGGATACGCCATTTGTCATCACCAACGAAGAATACGCAGGCGACATAGATAAGCTGTGTCATAAATTGGAAAGCCAGACGCCATTTAGTATGATTCATATTTGGAGTGGCGGTGATGATGTGCATTTTTGGTTGATTGACAAAACGCATAAATCCATCATCTTAGCACTCACTCAACAATTTGATATTTGGATAGATTGATACCTGATTAGGTATGGGAAATAACATGAGCATAAATCACATTCACGATTTTACCATCTTGGAAGTCTTGACCCAAAAAAATCATGCGTTTGTCGTTCAAGAAACCGCTGATGGCATTCCCACCATTTGGGTGGACAAGGCGGACGTGTTGGACGTTTTGATGACGCTGCGCACGGTGGATAAGCCCTATGTGATGCTTGTGGATTTATCCGCCATGGACGAGCGGCTGCGTAAGCACCGTTATGGCTTGCCTGACAGTGATTTTACCGTTTTTTATCATGTGATGAGCCTTGAGCGTAACAGCGACATTCGTGTCAAAGTTGCCCTAAAAGAAGGCGAAAGCACCCCCAGTGCCACCAAGATTTATCCCAATGCCAACTGGTATGAGCGTGAAGTGTGGGATATGTTTGGTGTGGTGTTTGATGGGCACCCCCACCTGACACGCATTTTGCTGCCCAAATACTGGGAAGGACACCCACTGCGCAAAGAGTACCATGCTCGTGCCACCGAATTTACGCCGTATTTTTTGAATACCGCCAAACAGCAGTTTGAACAAGAAAACTTACGCTTTGTGCCTGAAGAGTGGGGCATGAAACGTTCAGGTCGTGATGAAGACTTTATGTTCCTAAACATCGGTCCCAACCACCCATCGGCGCATGGTGCGTTTCGTTTGGTGTTGCAGCTTGATGGCGAAGAAGTGGTGGACTGTATCCCTGACATCGGCTATCACCATCGTGGCGCAGAAAAGATGGCGGAGCGTCAAACGTGGCATTCGTTCATTCCTTATACTGACCGTATTGACTATTTGGGCGGGGTGATGAATGAGCTGCCTTATATCATGGCGGTAGAAAAACTGGCTGGCATTACCGTGCCTGACCGTGCCAATACCATTCGTATCATGATGAGTGAGCTGTTTCGTATCACCAATAACTTATTGTACTGGGGCACGTTTATCCAAGATGCAGGCGGTATGACCCCTGTGTTTTATATGTTTGCTGACCGCCAAAAGGCGTATGACATCATTGAAGCGGTAACAGGCTATCGTATGCACCCTGCGTGGTTTAGAATCGGTGGCACGGCGATGGATTTGCCTAATGGTTGGCAGCGTTTGGTGCGTGAATTTTTGGATTGGATGCCAAAACGTATTGATGAATATTACAAAGCCACCATGACCAACACCGTCTTAAAGGGACGTACCCAAAATGTGGCTCAATATAATGCCAAGCAAGCCCTAGCGTGGGGTGTAACGGGTGCAGGCTTAAGAGCCACGGGCATTGAGTTTGATTTGCGTAAAGCTCGTCCGTATTTGGGCTATGAAAACTTTGAATTTGACATTCCCGTATTTTATAACGGCGACGCTTATGACCGTTGTTTGGTCAAGATTGAAGAAATTCGCCAAAGTTTACGTATCATTGAGCAGTGCCTAAACAATATGCCAAGTGGGGTGTATAAAGCTGAACACCCACTTGCCGTGCCACCACCCAAAGACCGCACCTTAAAAGACATTGAAACGCTCATTAACCACTTTGTGTCGGTGTCGTGGGGTCCTGTCATGCCAGCAGGTGAAAGTGCGTGTATGGTAGAAGGCGTTAAAGGGCTAAACAGCTACTATGTAACAAGCGATAATTCCACCATGAGCTATCGTACTCGTATCCGTACACCAACCTTTGCGCATTTACAGCAAATGCCAAGCGTGATTAATGGCTCGTTGGTGTCAGATGCGATCATTTATTTGGCGAGTATTGATATTGTGATGGCGGATTGTGATAGGTAAATTGGTTGATTTATTTGTCTTATTTGTTTGTCGTGACTAGGAGCATTTATGCATATTACCGCCCTTGACCATTTGGTATTGACAGTGGCAGATATTGATAAAACGCTTGATTTTTATGTCAATATTTTGGGTATGAAAGAAATTACGTTTGGTGATAACCGCAAAGCTTTACAATTTGGCAATCAAAAAATTAATCTGCATCAAAAGGGTCAAGAAATTTTGCCCAATGCAACCAATGCCACTTGTGGGAGTGCGGATTTGTGTTTATTGACAGATACGCCGCTGAATGAACTATTGGCACATTTAAAGTCAAATGATATTAATATTATTGATGGCATTGTACCACGCACAGGGGCAGTTGGGGCGATACACTCTATTTATATCAAAGACCCTGATGGTAATTTAATTGAGATTAGTTGTTATGCTTAACTGATGAAATCAAATTGTTATGATGGATGATTGATTTTAAAGATGGGTATTTTTAAATCGTGAGTTATTCGGTAAGTATTGATATTATCATGGTGGATTGTGATAGGTAATTAGTATGAAATACAAATATCTAACTTTATTAACAGTATTGGTGCTTTTTGGTTGTGAGAATAAAAGCCAACAATCAGCGACCGACACACAAAATACCACAGCCGAGCAAGAATTGCAGAGCAGTAAACATTGCACCGATGGTAAGCCAAAAGTAGAATTGGTACAATCAGCGACCGCAGGTGATGCTAATGCTCAACTTGTTATTGCAGGAATGTACGATATTGGCTCTTGCGGTACATCAGATTTGGCACTTGCCGAAGAATGGTATCTAAAATCCGCCAATCAAAATAATACCCATGCCCAAATGGCATTAGGCTCACTCTATGCGTCTGATGAATATCATCAAAAATATGGAAAATGGGAATTAGAAAAAGCCATTCATTGGTTAACCAAAGCTAGCGAACAAAATAACGATGTCGCCATGCTGTATTTAGGGGCGATTTATTATGAAGATAAATATCAAATAAATGATATGGCAAAGGCGAAACATTGGTTTGAACAATCAGCTCAATTAGGTAATAAGCAAGCAGTTCAAATATTGAGTGAGATAAAATAAGTTTTTATTCATCTTAAAATTAGTTATTAACAGGTTCAAAAGAGAAGCCCCATGATACATGATGAAAAATCCCTAGTAAACTTTGCTGAAGAAGTACTAAACGAAGCCAAAAGTATGATGTTTAATATGCTCACCAAAGTTGTGGAAATTGGGGCATCTGATTTATTTATTACTGCCGATTTTCCCCCAAGCGTCAAACATCAAGGTTTGATGAAGCCATTAGGTAAACAAATTTTAAGTGCCGAACGCACCAAATTGTTTGCTTATAGCATCATGAATGACCATCA
>JBHCHC010000047.1:0-8578 GCA_041802645.1 Moraxella sp.
AATCAGGAAATTTAGACTTGGCGATGGCAGGGGTTTTGACGACGCCCAGAGGTTTTTCTTTGGCGTCATCATACTGTTGTTGAGTGATTTTGCCCATGACAAGCATATTGTGTAGTACGGTATTACGCCGCTCAGTAGCACGTTCGGGGTGCTTTCTGGGATTATAATAGCTTGACCCTTTAGCGATACCCACAAGTAGGGCATATTGGTCAAGACTAAGCTCAGAGATGGGTTTATTAAAATAAAAATGCGAGGCGATGCCAAAGCCATTGACTGAGCGATTGCCATTTTGTCCTAAATTAATCTCATTCAGATAAGCCAATAAAATCGCATCTTTGCTATAATGACGCTCCAACAAAAGTGCCATTAAGGCTTCGTTGGCTTTGCGTTTTAGAGTGCGTTCAGAATTGAGGTAAAAATTCTTAATCAGCTGCTGGGTGATGGTGGACCCGCCTTGACGCTCGCCTCCTGTGATGTTGGACAGTAAGGCACGACTCGTTCCACGTAAAGATACACCATAATGCTCATAAAAACCTCTATCTTCGGTAGCAATGAGTGCATCCACCAAGGGCTTGGGCATGGTTTCTTTGGTCAGTAGAATGCGGTCTTCGTTGTTTTCAGGGTAGATGCCTCCAATATTAACAGGTTCTAGACGCACCTTGCCATCAGAGGAGGGTTTGGTGCTTTGTATTTTGGCGATTTTACCTGCATTAAAGCTAATCTTGAGTATCTGTGCAGGGTCAATCTCACCATCACCATAATCAAAGCCTCGTGTGTGCACGGTGTACGTACTGCCCGACTGTTCATAGCGTCCTGTTTGGCTGGTATCGCCTTGACTGTATCCGAGCATACCAAGCCAAGCTTTTAGGTTGTCATCGCTAAGTGCCACGCCTTTTTCTAAGGTTAAGGGGCGAGAATAGACAGTTGCAGGAATGTCCCAACGCCGATTTTCAAACTTATTGACAATCTCGTGATTTAGCTTATAAGAGTACATCGCTAAGAACACAATCCCTGCAATGATGATGACCAATAGCAAAAAGCCAACCAACATCAGTCCCTGTTCTTGGCGAGGAGTGATGGGCTTGTGCTGTTTAGGTGATGAACGATAAGAAAACGGATAATCGGACATAGAAGTACTTGATGGATTTTTTTTATATCATAACGTTAATTGCCCAGCTTTGGCAAGTGGAAAAAGCATGAAAAAATTCATCAATGTTACACGATGATGACGAAGGTTGCGGTTTTTGTTGTGGCAGAGGAATGTATTTTGCCAGATTTTTATTTATGGTAGAATGAGCTTTCTAAGCCTTTACCCTCAATCAATTGGAGATGCTCATGACACAACCATCTAATAAGCCAAATATTGTCATGCCAAACGACCTTGCTACATTTTGCGATGCGTACCTAAAAGCAGATGCGTTCAGTGATTATTGCCCCAATGGTCTGCAAGTAGATGCAGATACACCCGTCAGCCGTATCGTAACAGGGGTAACCGCTTGTCAGGCACTGATCGATGAGGCGGTGGCAAGACAAGTACAGCTCATCTTGGTGCATCATGGCTATTTTTGGAAAGGTGAGTCAGCACCACTTGTTGGCATGAAAGGTAGACGTATTCGTACGCTACTACAAAATAACATCTCTTTATTGGCATATCACCTGCCTTTGGATGCTCATCCAACCATTGGTAACAATGCTGTGCTCGCCAAAGAGTTGGGATTAAATATCGTTGGTGCCTTATACCCTGATGAGAAAAATCCTGTGGGAAATGTGACACATTGCAACGCGGTGTCATCGGCAGATTTTGCTGGGCGTATCCATAAAGTTTTGGGCCGTCCGCCGCTACACATCAGTAATGACCCAGCTCGCCCACTGACAAAAATTGGTATCTGCACAGGAGGTGCACAAGACATGATAGAGCAAGCCTTTCATATGGGATGTCAGGCCTTTATTTCAGGGGAGACATCTGAGCGTACCACGCATCTGGCTCGTGAGCTGGGCGTGGATTATTTTGGTGCAGGACATCATGCCACAGAGCGTGGCGGGGTTAAGGCTCTAGGAGAGTTGCTTGGTGATGAGTTTGGCTTGGACGTTTGTTTTGTTGATGTGGATAATCCTGTCTGATGAGCATGAGTATTGGTCATTTGTTTAAGATTGCCCCTGTGACACTTCTGCTCATCATCAGTTTTATTTTGGTGATGGTCATACAAGTCATCAACGGCGTGAATATTGATGAGCAGACGGGCGAAGAGCTTATATATTATGGGGCAAATTTTTTACCGTTGACGCTAGGGCGTGAGCCGTGGCGACTGTTGTCAGCAGGGTTTTTACACGTTGGTGTTATTCATTTGTTGTTTAATGGCTTTGCCATGTATTATTTTGGCATGGCAAGTGAGCAGATACTGGGGTGGTGGCGTTTTTTGATGGTGTTTTTGCTGTCGGTGGCGGCGGGTAATATGCTCAATCTATTCATGACACTAAGACGGTTAGAGGAGCATGGCATAGGGCAAGGCATGGCACTCTCAGCAGGAGCATCAGGCGGCATCATGGGGCTAGGCATGCTGCTCTTGACGCTCGCTGTGTTTAGGGTAGTGAAAAATGGTTATCGGCTAAGCATCAAAAGTTTGGCATGGGTGATGGGGATTAACTTTGTCATGACTTTTGCCATACCCAGTATTGATGTGGCAGGGCATATTGGTGGTATGATGATGGGACTGCTGCTTGGTATTTGTCATGCACTTGATCATCATCGACGCATTAAAGGCATCTTTATCATCGGTTCGGGTGTGGTCATGGTTGTTATGATACAACTATGGCAGCAGATGAATGGTCTGTTATTGGGTAAGTAGATGGATGAAAATGAATAAATTAAACTGACCCCGACATATTGATTGACGGATGTGGATGTGCTGCATTAGACTCTTACCGGCGATAAAATCACAATTTGATGGGTTTTGTCATCTTAGTGTTTTAGTGTATGCGAGGGTTTTAATTTAATACAAGCTATTTTTAGCATGTCTATTGTCTGTATTGAAATCATGATGCTCTTATGAACGTTGAGTTTAATTGGCGTGACACCAACCACCATGAGTGTAATGACAAGCAACCAAACGCCATGCATAGAAGGCATGAAAAATTTTTGAGTGTTTGACTATCTATTAGAGTAAATGATTAATAACCACAACTCATGGGCGGTATGTCACACAGACGATTTTATAAATACCTTAAAAATTTCTCAAAAAATACGTCCACTCGAACCTTTATCAAATTTGCCGATTTGTCCTTCAATATTCTTGGCAATATCATCATAATATGCCGCAAAGCCATCATCAGCAAGGACGCTGGGCTGTCCTTTGTCCATCTGTGCACGAATGCCTGTGGCAAGAGGCAGCTGCCCAAGTAGTGGTACTTGATATTTTTTTGCCAACTCTGTCCCACCATCTGCCCCAAAGATGGCATCAACATGACCGCAGTTGCTGCAAGTATGTAGTGCCATGTTTTCTATCACACCGATGACGGGGATATCGGTCTTAAAGAACATCTCCATGCCTTTTTGGGCATCCAATAAAGCAATGTGTTGGGGTGTGGTCACGATGACCGCACCTGTTACAGGGATTCTCTGAGCCAGTGTTAAAGTAATATCGCCTGTTCCAGGAGGCATATCAATGACAAGATAGTCCAGTTGTGGCCAGTTGGTCTGACTGTACAGTTGCATAAGAGCTCCCGTCGCCTTAATACCACGCCATGCCACAGGCGTGTTCTCACTCTCAATCAAATTGCCGATGGAGAGCATGGCGATGCCATGAGCATCTATTGGTACGAATTGGTCATTCTCCACGGTGGGTTTAACCCCTGCCATGCCAAGCATGTCAGGTACAGAGGGTCCATAAATGTCAGCGTCTAATATACCAACCCGTCTGCCAAGTTTTTGTAGAGATAAGGCGATATTTACGGTGGTGGTGGACTTACCAACACCACCTTTGCCCGATGCCACCACGATGATGTGACGAATGCGGGGATGGGGGGCGATGTCAGACTGCTTGGGGGCGTGCTTGGTGGGTGCTTGGTGGGTGCCGTGTGTTGGAATGGTGTCTTGTTTGGGGTGAAATGTCTCCACCGTATTGGTATCAGTGCTGGCATTGGTAGGCATGGGAGAGGAGGTGGTGTGTGCGGCTGGGGCAGCTTTATCGGATAAGATGACATTGAGGTTGACTTCTGATACACCCAATAGATGCAGTCTGGTACGAAGCTCATGATAGACTTTTTCTAATTCACTTTGATTAGCATCTTTGTGAATTCTTAGTGATAGATTCAACACATCATCGCTGAGTTCGGTGTCAGTGATAAAAGTCGATAGTGGCTGATGATATAGATGCAATTCGTCTAAGATATGATGAATATCGGTCATGCTAATGAGGTTTTTCTTTTTGAAGGGATTAAACATGGTGGTCTCGGTAAGATGATCTTTGTGGTTAAGGTTTTAGAGGGTGTTGTGTTGTCGGTGTCATGACAAGTTATTTTATCATGAAATGAAGATAAGTTTGTCATGTAATGAAGGTGGGCAGGCGGGTTTTGTTAAGTTAACGCATTTAACAAAACCCAGCCATTTCATTGAACGTGCAACACCTAGCCAAACAACCCATCAACACGTGGTTTTGTCAAAACACCCACATAAGACACAAAGAACAGCACAAAGCAAAGTATCCAAGCGATTTGAGAGATGAGTACCCATGTCATATACTCCCCTCCAAGCATCGGTATGAGTACACGGCATAAGGCAGATGCTATCATCAAGACAAAGATGGCAGACACCAGATTGGGAGGTTGATGAATATTACGACCTGTATGCCCCAATGAGACACGTGCCATCATGGCAACGGTCATCAAACCAATACCAAATAAGGCTAACCCATGTAATCCCAAAGAATACCAGTTCAAGATCGTATCGCCCATAAAAGGATAAATCACAAATATTCCCAAACTCATGGTCATGCCAAAGAAGGCAATGATAAGTGACCATAACAAAGGTTTTTGCCAAATGCCGTGATGATACCAGTTTTTTAGACGCAATAAGTTGGCAATCACGCAGATTAGAGCAAAGATGCTGGCGACTTTTGGTAGATTGGCAAATAAATCAAACACAATAAACCCAAAAAATCCCACCAAATTTGCCTTATCTAAGAGGGCGGAGTTCTTTTGTTCTATGATGATGCCATTTGGTTTGCCGTCATGATTAACACTCACGCCTTTTGTGATGAAAAATGGCAACACCCGACGAGCGATGGTAAAGACGATGCCAATGATGAGATATAAGGCAAAGAACAAAGAGATCTTTTGCATCTCTGAGTGATTAAATATGACCCCAAAATAAAAGCCAAGGTTACTGCCAAATAACAAGATGAGTTTGGCGATAATGCCAATTTGCCTTTTTTGTTTTGCCTGATACACAGCACGAATGATGGCAATGCTGGTCAGCCCCCAAAATAACAAATCAAACACTAGGGCAGTCATGAGCATCATGGTGTTAGGTGCGGCGTGTAGACCAAGCCAAAGCAGGCGAGCAAGCCCCCACGTCACAAATATGCCGCCCAAATGCCAACCGTAGGGCATGGGCTGATTGGTCCATGTTTTGACGGCGGTCAATAAAAAACCGGCAATGACTGCCAAAGCATAGCCAAAAATCATCTCGTGAGCGTGCCAATAAAAAGGATTAAATGTGCCTTTAAAGGGAGCAAAGCCTTGTAAGATAGCAAGCCATAACAACATTGATACGATGGCAAAAACCACAGAGCCCACAAAAAATATGCGAAACCCTAAGTTTAAGATGGGGTGGGGCGAGGTGGGGCGAGGGGCGGTGTTTTGTATTTTCATCAGCATGTTAAAACATTCATTAAAAATAATACTTATATGATACGCTTTTTCAGCGGGTTTTGCAATTTATTAACCGTTCTTAGTTTGGTAAAAAGATGGACAAAAGATGACAGCTGATAGAAAGATGAGCAAGCCAACACGCTTTTTGATAAAATAGGTTATTTTATTGCACCATAATTTACCCATGACAAAATCTCTACTGACCACTGACTTTGATTATCATCTGCCCGATGAGCTGATTGCTCGATATCCACTGGATGTGCGTTCTGACTCAAGGTTGTTACACGTTCAAGGTGAGCGGTTTGATGATTTGCAGTTTGATCAATTAGCAGAGCTTTTAAACAGAGGCGACCTACTTGTGCTAAATGACACCAAAGTCATGAAAGCACGACTATTTGGCATCAAAGACACGGGCGGAGCGGTGGAAGTTCTAATCGAGCGTATCATCGACCATAACCAAAAAATCGCTCATTGTCATGTGCGTTCTAGCCGTGCCTTAAAAATTGGACAATCGGTCAGTCTGGCTAATGGAGGCATGAGTGCCACCATGCGTGGGCGAGCGGAAAATTTATTCATCCTACAATTTGATGTCCCGATTTTGGCAGGTTTGGAGCGATATGGTCAGATGCCGATACCGCCTTATTTTGAACGTATGGCAGATGATATAGATGATGCTCGCTATCAGACGGTGTTTCATGACCCCGCCAAGCAGGCCAGCGTGGCAGCACCGACCGCTAGCCTACATTTTGACGATAAAACACTAAAATCTCTAACCGATAAAGGTGTGCAGATTGCTTTTGTGACACTGCACGTTGGGGCAGGGACGTTTACCCCTGTCAAGGCAGACGATTTATCCGACCACGTCATGCACGCCGAATACGCACATCTGCCACAAGCCACCGCCGATAAAATCAATGAAGTCAAAGCTCGTGGGGGGCAAGTCATTGCTGTGGGCACGACCGTCACTCGTACCTTAGAAACTGCCCATCTGCACCGTGTGGATGGACTGCTGAGTGAATTTAGTGGGGATACACAAATTTTCATCTACCCTCCTTATGAATTTGGTGTGGTAGATAGACTCATTACTAACTTTCATTTACCAAAATCAACGCTGCTCATGTTGGTGAGTGCCTTTGCTGGGACAGATAACATAAAGAAAGCATACGCCCACGCCATCTCACAACGTTATCGATTTTTCAGCTATGGCGATGCGATGCTGCTAGATAAGTTTTGAGTGAGCGGTGTGTTTGAATATAACTAAAACAGATGATGCTTGATAAGAATTTAGGATGTTTTATGTGTAAGATAAACTACCGTTGTTTACAGTATTAAGGTAAAATACTGCAAATGAACATACACAAAAACACACGATTGCTTCCCTACCAAAGGGAAGCAATTTGGGCTGCTTATCACAAGAACAAGCAGTCAGTTACTTCACTGGCATTGGAGTACAAAGTATCAAGACCTACCATTTACAAAGTCTTAAAACTTGCTCGTGTTAAGCTACTCAAGCCCCAAGCCAGTACCAACAATCGCTTTAAACAAGCCAAATATGGTATTAAACGCCTTGCTAAAGTTGAACAATCCATACAAGATAAACTCAAAAAGCAAGCCAAGCGATACAATAAGTCCTATCCTAGTGAGATGGTGCATGTGGACACCAAAAGCTTGCCCTTACTCAAAGGACAAAATACCAACAGTCCTAGAGAATATCTATTTGTTGCCATAGATGACTATTCTCGCGAATTGTATGCTGACATCATGCCGGATAAAACAGCCTTTAGTGCAACACAGTTTCTTGTAGAACAAGTGATAGAGCCATGCCCCTACACAATTGATGTGATTTATTCTGACAATGGCACAGAATATAAAGGCACAAAAGACCATGAATTTGTTCAAGCCTGCTATCAAAACAACATCAATCAAAAATTCACCAAAGTAGGTAGACCACAAACCAACGGCAAAGCTGAAAGGGTCATACGAACATTAATGGAGCTTTGGCATGATAAACATGAATTTGTCAGCAGTGAGCATAGAAAGCAAGAATTAACCAGATTTCTTAATTTCTACAACACTGTTAGACCGCACTCATCTTTAAGTAAGAAAGATGAGACTACTGGCAAGACTTTAACTTTTACTCCTTATGAGTGGTTAGAGTTTTATTTTAAGCAAAGTGTAAATAACGCTTGAGTTTCTTACACTTCACCACTTTTAATAAAAGCGAAATTCTTATCAGAAACCCTATTTAACACTCCAGTAAAAATTTGACACAACCCCCCAATCTCCTTTTTACTCACAACTTTTATAGAAACAGGCTTTTTATGATTTATTTTTGAATAACTAATCTCAAGCACAGTGCCAACTTCCATATTTTTTACATGGGGAAATTTGCCATAAAAGATTGGCATACCCTCGTCTGTGCCAAAAAGTACATACGCCATTTCTTTGGTTTTATTATGATGTTCTATCACACCTCTTACATTTACAATATTGTCTTTATCTAAATTAATTAAAATTTCCAAAGCCTGCTCTTTAACGCTTGGGCTTTTTTTCATTTCATTAATTTTCAATACATCTTGATACCAAGTTGAATTTTGCAACTGATTCAGTTCATCAGGGATCTTAAAATTATTACTTTGTCGATATTCCAAAGCTTTGCAAACATGCAAACCTGCCTCTGCATACCTTCCTTTTTCTGATAGCTTTTTTG
>JBHCHC010000048.1:0-5342 GCA_041802645.1 Moraxella sp.
CAAGCAAAAGTGCTGTTCTCGTTGCATCTATGTCAATACAAAAGTATTTTATGATTTTCTTGAGTTTATAGACACTTAACTTACTGTTATACTTCATATTTCTAGTCTAGCATAGGTTAGGTTGCTAGTCTAGAGCCTTAAATAAATCTAACATATATCAAAAAAGCCATTGCTTGAATTGCCACCAAACGCCACGATGGTTGCTGTATGCTTTATCACTACATATTTGCGTGGATAAACCTTGCGAGTCATTCACATACTCTGTCTGGTTCACCTGTAATTTACTATTGTATTCTACTAGGCAGAAGTCGGAGCTGGTGTAATGGCTGGAGCTTTCTATTACATAACTATCGTTTAGTCGGTATTCAAATTCTTGGGAAAATACAAAACAAATATCTGCACCTTTTAATATTGGTAACTCGCCCCTAAAAAAGATTGACTGTCCTTCTTTTTCATTATCTAAGGATGGGTTTAGATTGGCAAGATGCAAAAGATACTTCACTGTATCTGTGTCTTTATGTTCTTCGCCATACAAATAAAACAAGGTTTATTGTCTTTCAAGACAATCAAGATTCCGTCTTATGTAGGACCTTTCATACAGGCGGTCAGTATGGCACTCATCAATACTAGTATTATTAACGGTGATTTTTTTCATAAAAGCCTTTCCTATTTTGTTATGTAAAACATTCTGTTTATTTGAAAGCCATTTGAATGTTTTAAAAATAAGTTAAACATTTTTTATAATATGCTTTTAGAGGATAAAAACCTGCTTTTTGCCCACATATAAAGAATCAAGATATCCTGCAAATCACTCCAACCAAATGATGTAGGCTCATGAAGGTGTGTGTTGACTCAAACACGTCAGTCACGCAGGTGTCGTAAAAGTAAGTAGAACTCATTCATAAGGCGTCAAGTCCAAGCCAATGTCTTTGATGAAAAGCACTGTCCCAAAACAGCCATTCTAATTTGGCACTGGTGGTGTAAGCCTCGTGCATCTTTTTAATGGTCGCCTCATCACAGGTCTTGGCAAGGTCATCAATGATGGTCAGCACTTGTTTGACTGCTTCTTGAAATTCTTCACCTGCATAGGTATCAATCCATGCTTGATAAGGATTATCTGGCACCGATTTTTCTACAATGTCTAACCCCACTTTGGCATAAATCCAATAACAAGGCAATAAGCTTGCTAGTACCACAGGATAGCTCTCGCTCCAAGCGACTGCCAGAAGATGGCTGGTATAATGATGACAAGCCTGCGTCAAGGGAGTGTTCTCAAAATCTGCTTTTGTGATGCCAAATGCCTGCATAAAACCGTCATGCAACAGACGCTCTACCATGATGGCGGTATCGGCAGCTTTGGCAAAAAAAACTAATCGCTTCGCTTTCGTGAGCCTTGCCAGCACACACCGCCAATGCTCGACCGTAGGCAAGTAAATAATGGGCGTCTTGGATGACATAATGGCAAAATACATCTCTGTCTAAGGTGCCATCGGCTAATTTTTGATTGAAGGGTAGATTTAAAGTGGATTGGTATAAGGCGTGATTACGTTCCCATGCTGCTTGACTAAAGCTCATGTTCTTTCTCCTGATGGTTTATTTTAGTTTGGCAAGCGATCTAATCCCAATGGCTCGGCGGGCTTTATCGAGGTGCTTTTGGGCGACACGCCGAGCTTTTATCGCTCCCATTTGCAGTATTTCTTCAAGCTCTTTGGGGTTTGCCATCAGATGGCTGTATTTGTCACGCATGGGAGTGATTTCATCATTGATTTTATGAAACAAAATCTCTTTGGCCTCGCCCCAGCCGATACCACGGCGATAATGTTCAGCGAGAGTGGCAACCTCATCAGGCGTGGCGAAAGCTTTATAAATCTCAAAAATGTTACACTCATCAGGATTTTTGGGTTCTTCGGGGGCTTGGGAGTTGGTGACGATTTGCCCAATGGCTTTTTTAAGCGCTTTTTGAGGGTCGATGGTGGGATTGCCATCACCAAACAAAGGTATGGTGTTGCCATAAGACTTACTCATTTTGCGACCGTCCAGTCCTGTCAGAAGCGGTGTATTTTCATCTGTGACAGCAGCAGGCAGAGTAAAGAGTTCTTTGTATTTAAAGTTAAAAGTCCCTGCGATATCTCGTGCCATCTCAATGTGCTGAATCTGGTCTTTGCCCACAGGCACATGCGTGGCATTAAACATCAAGATATCAGCACTCATGAGGACAGGGTAACTAAATAGCCCCATCGTGATGCCAAAATCAGGGTCAGTATCGCCCTTGGCAAGGTTTAGCTCTACGCTGGCTTTGTAAGCATGGGCTCGATTCATGAGACCCTTAGCACAAGAGCAATTTAAAATCCATGCAAGCTCAGGGATTTCGGGTATGTCTGATTGGCGGTAAAAAGTGACTTTTTCAGGGTCGAGACCGCAGGCGAGCCAAGTAGCGGCAATGGCTTTGGTGGAGCGATGAATTTCATCAGGGTCAAAGCATTTGATGATGCCATGATAATCTGCCAAAAAGAAAAAAGCATCGCCTTCGTTTTGCTCAATGACTTGATTGGCAGAAGCAATGGCGGGGCGAATGGAGCCGACATAGTTGCCTAAATGGGGAATGCCTGTGGTGGTGATGCCTGTCAAGATACGTTTGTTGATGGTCATGATTTGCTCTGATTATATAAAATGAGATATTATAGCAAATTTATTTAAATTGTAATTGCACTTTTAAAAACCGGGTAACAAGATGGTGGTTTAGCCATAATAATTCGTGCCATCTGGCTGTGTTTTAAATCTTCTATGAAACCACATCCATTGGCTGATGTCTTTTTTGATGTTCATCTCCATCAAGTCATTGACATACTGTGCATCTGTCACTTCATCATCGCTAGGATAGTGAGTCAGTATGGGTGATAAAGTGATGCGATAATGCGGTCGCCTTCCTTGGGGGATATTATCAGGTGTCTGTCTTATCATATCAAATACGATGAATACAGGTGGGTTTTTCTTATTCATGCTGGCAAATCGTCTTTGAGCGGTGATGGTCGCAGCTGGCACACCAAAAAATTTTGCCATAACGCCATGCTCTAACCCAAAATCTTGGTCAGGGCTGTACCAAATTACCTTACCCTCTTTGATGCGACTGATGAGTTTCTTCATGTCACGATTGGAGATTTGTTCATCAAAGATATAACGGCGACCGTTATAAATAAACCATTCAAGCAGTGGGTTATTTTGTTTGCGATACATGCAATCAGCGGGGAAAAACTGAGTGCAGAGCCGACCTCCTAAGTCTAATGTGGTAAAATGCCCACCCAATAATATCACAGCCTTACCTTCTTTTTGGGCGGTAATTAAATGCTGTAATCCAGCAATGCTAAACGTGCGTTTAAAAACATTAGGGCGAAACCATGCGTTTAGCGTCTCAAAAATACCAATACCTTGATTGACAAATACTTGCTTGGCGATGAGTATTTTTTCGTCATCAGGCTTATTGGGAAATGCCAAGCTTAAATTGGTCAGTGTGTCTTTTACTCGTTTTTTTATCAAGATATAAGCCAATTCGCCAATTTTACGCCCAAGCCAAAACTGTATCCGTAAAGGCAAATAAAGCAGTGGTAAGAATATCAATAATGCAAGCCAAATCCCCCAGTATTTTGGGTGTAAAAATTGCCATTGCCAAGGAGCTTTGTTTGCTAGATGGGTTTGTTTGTGGGTGGTGGTCAAATCAGGCATTTTTGACACATCAATTTGAGAGGTGTTTTTTGGATTATCGCCATGATTATTGTCAGGATTGACCTGATTATGTCCACCACAACAGGTTTTATCATTCATGTATTTGTTCCAGTTTATCAAAACATCATTTGTGTGTTATTTGACCAGATTCTCCAGTTCGTCCCATCGCTCCAATTTTTCTAGCAATAGCTCATCAATTTCGCCAAGTCTTTGACTGTATTTAGTCGCCAATGCCAAATCGCTGACAAATAACGAACCATCTGCCAATTTGTTATTTAGGTCACTTTGTTCAGCTTCAAGCTTGGCGATGTCATCAGGCAGATTCTCAAGTTCTCGCTGCTCTTTATAGCTGAGTTTGCGTTTGTTCTGAGGGCTTGAAGTGACAGATTTTTCATTGGTCTTGGTGTCATCTGTTTTGTTGGATGTGATGTCATTTTTGGCGACTTTATCTGGTTTGGCGGTTAGGCTGTTTTGACGCTGTTTTTGTACCACATAGTCAGCATAACCACCCACATATTCAGTAATGATGCCATGACCATCTTTGTCTTTGTCGAATGCCCATGTCTGTGTCACCACATTATCCATAAAAGTACGATCGTGACTGATGAGTAATATCGTACCGTCAAAGTTGGTCACAAATTCCTCTAAGAGCTCCAGTGTTGCCATGTCAAGGTCGTTGGTGGGTTCATCGAGCACCAAGACATTGGCTGGCTTGAGTAGATTTTTTGCAAGCAGCACTCGTGCCTTTTCACCGCCCGATAGAGCCTTGACAGGAGTTCTGGCACGATTTGGTGTGAATAAAAAGTCCTGCAAATAGCCCAGAATGTGTGTCTTTTTGCCATTTATTTCCACATGGTCAGAGCCTTCTGAGACATTCTCAGCAACGGAGCGTTCAGGGTCTAATTGGTCTTTTAATTGGTCAAAAAATGCGACGTTAAGATTTGTACCAAGCTTGATGGTGCCACTGATTTTGGCAGAGTCATCAAGTCCCAAAATGGTTCGAATCAGAGTGGTCTTACCCACGCCATTTTTACCGATGATACCAACTTTATCGCCTCGCATGAGTAGGGTGGAGAAGTTTTTTACCAGAATTTTGTTATCATATTGTAGGGTTAAGTCCTTGACTTCACAGACGATTTTACCTGATTTTTCCGATGTTGTTTGGGTAAGAGAGACATTACCTACGACATCACGGCGGGCTTTTCGCTCCTCTCGCAGGGCTTTTAAGGCACGCACACGACCCTCGTTGCGAGTACGTCTGGCTTTGATGCCTTGACGTATCCATACTTCCTCTGCTGCAAGTTTTTTATCAAATTCGGCAAAGGACTTTGCCTCTGATTCGAGTTCTAACTCCTTTAGTTCTTGATAACGAGCATAGCCTTTGACGCCTTGAGAGACGTCATAGCTAGACAATCTACCTCTGTCTAATTCGACAATTCTTGTCGCCAGATTATCCACGAATTTACGATCATGTGTGATGAATAGCACGGTCAGATTTTGGGTAAGTAAATATTGCTCTAGCCAGTCAATACTCTCGACATCTAAATGGTTGGTTGGTTCATCAAGCAATAGCACATCAGGCTGTATGACCAATGCTCGAGCCAATAACACCCGTCTTTTAC
>JBHCHC010000049.1:0-8490 GCA_041802645.1 Moraxella sp.
AATTTCCGCCCCTTTTTCATAGACGGTGGCGGTATAAAAATTATTAATCTCCACAAAACTCTCAGGACGAACAGGATGAGCCAATACCCCTGCATCCTCAGGGAACTGCGTCGCTCGTAAAATTGCCACATCGTCAATGCGTTGCACCGCAGATGAGCGTTGGCTTGCCGAAAAACATTGGTCACGATAGACGGTAAACCCCTCTTTTAGACACAGCTGAAACCAGTCACGGCAAGTGATGCGATTACCCGTCCAGTTATGAAAATACTCATGAGCGATGACAGACTTGACATAAAAACTACGCTCATCGGTAGTCGTCTCTGGCGTGGACAGTACGCACGAGGTATTAAAAATGTTTAGCCCTTTATTTTCCATGGCTCCCATGTTGAACTGACCTGTAGCGACAATCATATAACGGTCAAGATCATAAGCACGCCCATAATGCACCTCATCCCAAGCCATCGCCTCTTTTAGGGCAGTCATGGCGACATGGCATTTATCAATATCATGAGACGTGGCGTAGATTTCAAGGAGAACCTCACGCCCTTCAATGGTTGTATAACGGTCAATCAAAACATCAAGGTCTGCTACCACACAGGCGAACAGATAGCTTGGCTTTAAGGTGGGGTCATGCCAGATGGCAAAATGTCGGTCATCGTCCACCTCTCCTGACGTCACCAAATTACCATTGGCAAGCAAGGTGGCAAAACGCTTATCCGCTTCTATTCGGGTAGTATATTCACTCAGCACGTCAGGACGGTCAGGAAAAAAGGTGATTTTGCGAAAACCTTCAGGTTCGCATTGTGTCACGAACATGGTTTCCGCCCCTGTACCTGCTTGATACAGCCCCCCTAAGGTGGTGTTGGTATGTGGTGTGATTCTTACCCAAGTGGTAACGGTAAATGGCTCATCTCCTACCTCTGCCACATTGATGGTTAATACCTCCTCATCTTGATGATACTGTGCTTTATCTAATAATACCCCATCTAGATGTACATCCAACAGGGTCAACTCACGCCCAAATAATATCAGCGTATTTTGTGCCTTGCTTTTAGGATTCCTACGAACAATCAGTGTCGCCGTAACCTCCGCCCAGTTTTCAAATAAGCGAATATCAAGGTCGATCTTATCCACCAAGAAAGCAGGAGGGGCATAGTCTTTAAGATAAATTTTCGCTGGAACGTTTAAGGTCGTCATATCGGTCATGAGATACTCGGTGTGATGAGAAAAAATGAGTAGGTTTTTATTAATAAATGTATCATACTATCAAATTTTTCACATCAAAAAAAGACCGCACCACCTCTAAAACAGTCACTACAACCAGATTTTTATTAAAACAAGCTGATTGATGCTTACAAACCTTGTTTCATTTCCAATTTTTGATATGGCTACATTTGAAATAGCCATGCTTGACATGGGCATAATTTTGCCACAAGCCACTCCCACTTTCATTCCCTTGAAAGTTTAACGTTCAATGCAACATGGCTTTGAAGAGTGATTGATGTCATGAAAAACCTAGCTCAAATGCCGCATCAGAGTACCAAGAAAATGACTAAAACACAAATGACTGCATTTTGTAAAGACTGCTATGATTATTTTGGTAGTACTAGAATCATTAAAAGAAGGCTGAACAAGACCAACATCGAAAAACCTAGAGAGCCTAAGAGCGTGGCTAATGATACATTCAAAGCACCAAGAATAAACACTCATAAAAAAACTCATGCTGCCGTAAGATGACTGCAGCATGAGTTTTTTGTTGGGTTGAACTTAAAGCATTTGCATTCAAGATACTTCTAGGTTAAATCAGCCTTTTAATACCGTGAAAATTTTATTTTTTACCACTTCAATGGGCTCTGTACCGTCAAACTGATGATACTTTGGTGCATTCTCGCCAGAGCTTGCCACCGCTTGATAATGCTCCACCAAAGTGGCGGTCTGATCATGATAAACCGACAGACGATCTCTGACCACCTCCTCTTTATCATCATTACGTTGCACCAAGTCCTCACCTGTGACATCATCCTTGCCCTCCACCTTAGGTGGATTGTGAATGATGTGATAAGTACGACCTGATGGCAGATGTGCTCGACGACCTGACATACGACTGACAATCTCATCATCAGGCACGCTGATTTCGATGACATAATCAACATCCACACCCGCCTGTGCTAATGCTTGAGCCTGAGGGATGGTACGCGGAAAGCCGTCAAAGATACAACCATTGGCACAGTCAGGCTCAGCCAAGCGATCTTTGACAAGGTTAATGATGAGCTCATCTGATACCAGCTGCCCTGCATCCATCACACTTTTGGCGATTTTTCCAAGTTCTGTGCCGTTTTTAATCGCTGAGCGAAGCATGTCGCCGGTGGAAATTTGTGGAATGCCAAATTCTTTGGCGATGAACTGAGCTTGGGTGCCTTTACCTGCCCCTGGTGGACCTAATAAAATGATACGCATCATCACAACTCTCCTAAATGAAACAAAAACCAATCCAATACACTATACTCCACATCGCACCATTATTCAAGCACTTTTGGGCGTCTGTTTAGGGTAACTTGCCACTCATGGTACGACCTGCGAGATGACCAAGCTGACGGCATTTTGCCCTTTTTGCAATATGACAGGATTTGCCATAAAGTCACCTGATTGGCTGACCGCCCCTCCTTGATGGCTGATTCTGGCATTGACCGCAAGACTTACACCTGCTTCACGCCCTGATGTCAAGGTACGTTCTGGCATCATCGCATCTAAATCGCTTAGCGAAACATTAAGCACGCCCTGCCCTAAGGCACTGACAGGCAGCCTCTTAACTGCATAAGGAGCACCTCCTGCCACATCCGATATGGAAACGAATAATACCGCTTCTTCATTAATTTTAGGGAGTAGATTGTTTTCTACACTCACACTCACTGTCACGCCTGCCATGGCTTTAGCTTCTTGTTCATGAATGGTTGCCATCAGCTCGTCCAGGCTAACCAATGCTCCCTGCCTATCCACCCCACCTTTATTGATGATATTTTCACGCAATTTGGCAACCCACGCCTTTGCCATCGCAAAATTATTGGCACGTGTCTCGCCCATTGCCATCATCATCATCGCCCCCTCATGGTCTGGTGTGTGAGCCAAAATTACCTGCAGCACCTTGCGAGCGGTCGTATCTAGTACGCCATTATTAGCAAAAAAGCTGGTCTGAGCATAAGTGATGGCTATCTCGTCATTGGTAGGGTCCAGTCTGTGAGCTCGCGACAGTGCTTCTAGAGCCTGAGGCGTGGCATCTAATGCCATGAACAGCTCAGACAGTCTCATCCAGCGATTGGGGTCATACGCGTGCTGATGGACGTTCACCTGCATGGTACTGATAAGTGCAGCACTGTTCTTAGTTGCCCATTCTGGTGGAGCGTCTATCTTGCCTGTCAGCAAGTCATCTGCTACTTTTCCCACCCTATCTTGGGCTTGCCATAACTCAAAAACAGACGTGCGGTCAGCAACACTCACATAAGCGATGATTGCAAGTAAAGGTATCCACACCATGACGATGAGACGGCTTTTGATGCCGACAGGGACATAACTGTCAACATAGGTTTGGGCATCCAGCAACTGACGTTTTAACTCAATCTCGCCCGCCTTAAAAGTCGCCTCATCTATTCTTCCTGACTCTTTGTCTGATAACAGCTCCCCGATACGCTCTTTAAACACCTCTACATTAACCGCCATGAGCTGATTGTCATTGACCTGCCTCCCTTTCATCCAAGGATAAATCACCACCCACGCAAGTAATACACAAAGCAGAGCCGACACACTAAAAAACAAAAATAACGTTGGGGTCATGGCATATCCTTAGGCTTGGTATCGGTACTGGGCTGTTCTGCTTGTGGCTTTTGATGTTTGGCTAAGAGCTTAGCGATACGTGCCTCTTCGGTAGCTGACAGTGCATTTACCTCATCACTGACCACTCGCCGACCTTTTTTGACTTTATAAAGCCAACCAATGATAAGCATCACCAGCAATATCGGTGGAAATACCCACAGAATCCATGTGGACGGACGTACAGGAGGCTTATAACTGATGAAATCACCATAGCGGTCAAACATGAACTGACGAATCTCCATGTCACTTCTGCCCTCTTGTATCATCTGATAGGTCTGATTTTTTAAATCCACTGCTATTGGTGCATCCGAACCTGCCAAGTTCTGATTTTGACATTTAGGGCAACGAAATTCCTCAATGAGTGCTTTGTATCTTGTCTCATCCTCGGCACTTTTAAATTCATAAATCTCAATTGCAGCAAAACTTGCCGCACTAAATCCTAAGGCACTAACAAAAACAAGTATCGGCAGCGTGTGTTTTAAAGAATCTTTCATCATTGACACGCCTTTGTTTTTTGAGCTTCGTCAGCATGTGGATTCGTCAAAGCATCCATGCATGGCTTGATGCTTGTCGTCCAGTTGTCTTGGTTAATTTCCCCTGTGATGTGCTTATAAACCACGCCTTTACCATCTACCACAAAGGTCTCTGGTGCACCCGTCAGCCCCAAATCCAATCCATATTTACCTTCTAAGTCTTGTAGTGAGAACAAAAACGGGTCTTTATATTGGTTTAGATATGCCAATGCATCGGGCAACTCATCTTTATAATTAACGCCCACCATTGGTATGCCTTGGGAATATAACTCCATCAAAAAAGGATGCTCCACCTTGCAAGTGGGACACCACGAACCCCACGCATTTAGCAAAAAAGGGGTTTTTGGCAAATCAGCATTGGTCATCACGCGACTTGGGTTGGATAATAAAGGCAAGCTGAATGCCGGCAAGGGCTTATTCATACTGGTGCTGATAACCACTTCTGTAGGCTTGCCCAGACGATTAAAAAACATGACAAGTAGCAGGATAAAAATCACAAAAGGAATGATAAAAATCATCATGCGTTTTTGAGAATGAGTCATGAGTTTGGCTCCGTACTGGTCTGATGACTGGTGAGAGTATCACCACTGATTTCATCATGTTTGATATTGGCTTGGTGATGGGTTTGATCACCACTTTGGGGTTTTGTAATTTGCACTAAGCCTGTTTTAACTTTTTTGATGCGATAGCGTTTATCAAGCATGGCAATCAGTCCACCCAATGCCATGATGATGGCACCAAGCCACAGCCAACGCACCATCGGCTTAACATAAACACGTACCGCCCATGTATTATTATCCACCACTCCATCTTTGGCTATCGGCTCGCCTAGAGCAATGTAAATTTCATTGAGTAAACTTGGTCTTAAACCCACTTCAGTCATCGGCATCATTGAGATGACATAATTTCGTTTTTCAGGGTAGAGCGTGGCAATTAGTTTGTCATCTGCCTTAACCTGCACGGTTGCACGAGTGGCATCGTAATTTGACCCTTGCACCATTTCAAAATCTTTCAGATAAAAATCATAACCTTGTACGTGGGTACTATCACCCACCGTCATCGCCACGTCTTTTTCTACGCTTAACGTACTTACACCTGCTACGCCTAGGGCTGTGACAAGCACGCCAAGATGAGCAATTTGCATGCCGTAATAGCTAGGGGCAAGCTTACGCAGTCCATTCATCAGACCTCTGGCATGACGAGTCTTTTCTTTGATATCAAGAGCCATGAACAAAAGTACCCACGCCGACAAAGCTGCTGTCACATAAATGGTCTTGTCAAAAGGCGTGTTCTCACCCAAAAGATTCATCAAATACCAACCTATCAATCCAAGCACCAGACTGCTGACAGCTGTTGTCGTGAGCAGTTTTATCATCGGACGACTGTCGTGCTTATATCTCAAGGTCGCCCCAACGCCCATGAAGGCAAGCAGTAGCCACGTCAATGGCACAAATAACGCATTAAAATAAGGAGGGCCCACCGACACTTGTCCCAGCTTAAACGCATCAGCAATGATGGGATATAATGTACCTAACAACACCACCAATGTTGCAACCAATAAAATGATGTTATTAATCACTAAAATCGTCTCACGTGATTTTAGTTGATAAAAGCTCTCTACGGTCAATCGCCAACCTCGCAAGGCGAACATCAGCAGACCACCCCCTATCACCACACCCAATATTGCCAAAATCGCCATGCCACGAGTAGGGTCAGCGGCAAATGAGTGTACAGAGGTGATAACCCCTGACCGAACTAAGAACGTCCCAAGCAATGACAAAGCAAAGCCAAAAATGGCAAGCATGATGGTCCATGCCTTAAATACACCCCGTTTTTCGGTAACGGCAAGCGAATGAATGAGAGCTGTGCTGGCAAGCCAAGGCATCAAAGAGGCGTTCTCTACTGGATCCCAAAACCACCATCCGCCCCAACCAAGCTCATAATATGCCCACCATGAACCAATGGCAATCCCCAACGTTAAAAATCCCCATGCCGCCACCGTCCACGGACGAGACCAACGTGCCCAAACCGCATCCAGTCTTCCCGCCCATAAACTCGCCATACAAAAGGCGAATGGTACAGCAAGCCCTACATAGCCCATGTACAACATGGGCGGATGAAAAATCAGTCCAGGGTCTTGAAGTAGTGGATTTAGATCTGCACCGTCCACAGGCAAGTTTGGCAGTGTACGGACAAAGGGGCTTGATGTAAAAGTCAACATGGTCAGCATCATCACCTGCACCGCCCCCAAAATGGACAGCACTCTGGCTCTCATGTCAAGTGGCAAGCCACGACTAAATACCGCCACAAGCATACACCATGCCGCCAAAATTGTCATCCACAGTAGGAGCGAACCTTCATGTCCGCCCCATGTCGCTGACAGCTTATAGTACCAAGGCAAAAGACTGTTAGAATGGCTTGCCACATACACCAAGCTAAAATCATTGTACAAAAATCCTGCCATCAATGAAGCAAACGACACCAACATCGCCAAGAACGCCGCTACCGCAAGACTTGGAGCAAGCCGTTGCCAAGCAACCTGATGTTTTATCACACCTAGGGCGGGCAGAACGGTTTGTAATATCGCAAGAACCAACGCAAGCAGTAAGGCAAAATACCCCAGTTCAGTGATTAGCATAAAAAGATTCTCATTAAAGTTAGCGACAGCTCATGCCATCTGCAAACAACGTATTTGGTTTTCGTACAAAGGCATGTTTGACCGTACTTTTTATCATGCCATCAAAAAAATACCGCAATTAAATGCAGCCACCCTGCCAACAGCCCTGTCACCGCACCCAAAATCACAAGTGTCATTTCATCTTCTTTAAAGGCGGGGCGAAGTAGGTTTTGAAACTCATGAGGCGACAGCTCCCTAATGCGACTTTCAAACAATCCAAAGATTTTGCTGGCACGTGAAGTATTCAACTTAGGATCTCGGATAGGTATCATGGTCGCGTCGATGGATTTGTCAATAATGGTGTCTTTAAAGGCGTTGAGTTCTTTGTTATCCATACCCACCTTTAAGATGGATTTGACCACAGGCGACTCCAACAACTCATACATGTGAGATTTCATAAGCTCACGAGTTTTGGCTGAACGTGCTCCATACATCATCTCACTCATGATGTTCTCTAAGGTCACCAACTCATTAACCACTATCTCAGCAAATACGGTGGATACCTCATCTTGGCGTTTCATAAAACCGCCTTGCCAGTCATATACATGGAAGTGGGGCAACATGGGAATGACCTTACCTTGCTCATACCGAAACAGACGAATAAACGGTACTTTTTTTGGCTCAACAGGATTAAACACCATCCAAATGGCAATCCAGTTGGTTAAAGCCCCCCATATCGCCGCAAAAAATGGCACCGTCCAATGTTGCGGCACAAAGTAAAAAATCCCCATCTGAATGATGCCAAAACCAAAACCAATGACCGCACTAATTTTCCAAATAAAATTAATTTCTTTTTTGCCAACTCTTAGAAACATGTCCACCATGAGTTTACGGTCATTCTCCATGCGTTTAACAATCATTGCACGCATATCAACGAGCTCTTCTACATGAGCGGTGAGATCAATGACCAGTGACTTCATGACCTCCGGCATCTCACTATGAGCATAAGCATATATCCGACGCCTGATGGCATATGGTGTATGCGTCCATAAGGCATAATATCGCTCTAGCATAATCTCATCAATAAGACTCTCTAAGTTCTTATCCACCGTACTGGTGATGAACTCTGCCATCTCCACAGGCTCCATCGCTTGTAAGAACTCATCGATATTGCCAAGTTTTGATAAGGTTTGGTCAACGATGACCCCTGAGATTTTACCTGCCTTAGCAGGAACGATGCCTTGCCACCCAATACCTTGAAGTCCCCACGGCATACCACGCACACGAATACCCCAAAACTTAATGGGGTGAAAGAGCATCTCTAATGCCATCCACACGTGCGCCCAAGTGACAAAGGCGGTCACAGGCGGAATGGTTAGCATCGCAATGAATTCAGGGTGTTCGGCTAACGCTTGCCAGATGGAATTTAGCATAAATCATGTCTTTAAAATGGTTTGGCAATGTTGGCTGTCT
>JBHCHC010000050.1:0-16652 GCA_041802645.1 Moraxella sp.
ATTGAGCAGTTAATTGAGTTGTTAGAGCGGGAGCTGACGGTTTTTGAAAACATCATAGCATCAACCTAAGTTAATCGTTAATCTAAATCAATCCCAAGGCTGTGCATGGCTAACCAATGATTAAGCCACTTGCGGTGTTGGTTGATGGTCTTCCGTATGAATAGGCTTAGATGTTGACTCGTCAGTAAGTTTTATAAGCATTTGAACAATCATGTCATCATGGATGTCAATGGTTTTATTTTCACAAATGACGGTCATGATGGGAGAGGTGGAAATGGTGTGAGAGGTGGCTTGGCTGCGGAGCATGATGATACCTATGTAAACATGAATGGGTGTCAATCTAGTGTATCTTAATCATAAAAAATGAACAATCACTTTTCACCAATTTACCCCTTAAATTGTAAACGAATGTTTCTTTTATGAATATCGCATGAAATATAAAAGATTATTTGAAGTGACATGATAGGACTTGAGTTGAGAGAGTCTGTTTTTGCTAAATTTTGATGGAGTTAAAAATAACACAACCAAAAAACCGCACCCAAAATAGACGCTATGGGTGCGGTTTTATCATGATAAAATTTTAGTTTGGGCGATTTGGCTTAAGTGGTTCGGCTTTGGCAATGTGATTTAAAAACGAACCATCACTGCCTGATGATTTATCTTAGCTTTTTTAATAGGGCTTTTGGTTTAGGTTGTCACAAAATACTCAGGCTCAACGTCAAGCATTTGGCAAATTTGTTTTAATCACTTTGGGCAAAAGCATCGACAATTTTATCAATGCTGTGACTGTCATAATAAATCTCGCCATCAATTTGGTTGCCATAACGTTCATCGTCACATCCATAAAACCCCTCCCCGCCTATAAAATCTAGTATCGCTTCGTGAAGGTTGCTGTTATCCATCTAATCAAGTAGGGACAAACTGCCATCATCAACACAGCCAGTCATCGCAACCGATGGTAAAAAATCTGAGTTAAGAAGATCGAAACACTTCTTGGTCAAATTCGGCGAGGTTTGATTGGTTTTGATGGTTTTTTGCTTTGGTAAAAGACAGGTGTGTGGTATGATAGTGTGTTTTGAGTTTAATGATGAATAGTGAAAATTTTATGAACGTCAAGCCCACTTATCACGACATCTTATCTGTGGTTGCCGATGATTTTGCCGTCATGGACAAGCAAGTTTTTGGCAGTCTGAACTCTAAGGTTCAGCTCATCATGAAAGTATCCGACCATGTCATTAATGCAGGAGGTAAGCGTATGCGACCTCTGATGACGCTACTTGTCTCACGCATGATAGCAGATGTGCCAAGCGATAAGGCAAATGAGCTGGCTGCCATCACGGAGATGCTCCATACCGCCACATTGGTTCATGATGATGTGATTGATGAGTCTGGCATGAGGCGAGGGCGACCCACCGCCAATGCTACTTGGAATAACGCTACGGCAGTGCTGGTGGGTGACTACCTGATTGCTCGCTCCTTTAATCTCTTGACGGGATTTGGCGACATGACGCTCTTAAAACTGTTTTCAGATGGCACCTGCGACATCGCTGAAGGTGAAGTGTTACAACTGCAACATCAACATAACATTGAGACGACCGAAAAAGACTATCTACAAATCATTGATGGCAAGACGTCACGGCTCTTTATGATGGCGTGTGTGGGGTCGGCTTTACTTCATGGTAAGCACCATGACACCGAACTTCTTGCCCAATTGTCCGACTTTGGTCAGCATTTTGGTAACGCCTTTCAAATGATAGATGATGTGCTGGATTTTGTGGGTGATGCCGAGGTGATGGGTAAAAATTTGGGTGATGATTTGGCAGAGGGAAAACCTACCCTGCCCATCATCAAAACTTTAGAAATCCTAAAAACCAATCAGCTGCCAGATTATGATAAACTCAGAATTGCAGTACAAACAGGGAAGACGGATAATGTAGCGGAGCTTATCGCTCTTGTGAACTCATCAGGAGGATTGGCCTATTGTAAAAACCGTGCCTTAGAAGAAACCAAATTGGCTCAAACAGCATTGTCCAAACTGCCTGATAATAAATACCGCCATGCCTTACATCAGCTGACTGAACTGGCAAGTGCCAGATTGGTATGAGTCAGCTCATACTTGCCATTTGTGCCAGCGTCTTGGTTTCGGTCTTTTTGAAAATAGCACGTGCCAAAAACATTGATATATCTCAAGCGATTTTAATTAACTATATCACCGCCATCGTTTTATGCGTGCTTGTATTAAAGCCGAATTTTGATGGCTTAGGCATCATGACACAAGCCTCTTTCATCATGATTGCCTTAGGTGTACTATTACCCAGTGTCTTTATCATCATGGCAAAAGCAGTGCAGAGGGTGGGTATTGCCAAATCGGATGTTGCCCAAAGACTGGCGTTATTTTTACCAGTCATGGCATCATTGACGATATTTGGCGAGAGTCTGACCTTAGCAAAGGGCATGGGAATCATATTGGCTTTTTTATCGTTGATGGCATTAACCTATAAGCCCAATCAAGATGGCATCAAAACCGACATTAAGCAGCCTCACAAAAATACCGTGCTGATATTGAGCGGAGTTTGGCTTGGTTATGGCGTGATTGATATTTTATTTAAACAAATGTCAAAGCTGGGCAATGCCTTTGCCGATACATTGGTTATCAGCTTTATATTGGCATTTGTGCTACTATTGGCTTATTTGATGATAAATAAAACCCAATGGCGAGCCAAAAGTTTGATGAGTGGGGTGTTGTTGGGTGTTCTTAATTTTGCCAATATTTTATTTTATATTAAGGCTCATCAAGCCTATCAAGATGACCCCACGCTTGTGTTTGCAGGCATGAACATCGGCGTGATATGCTTGGGAGCAGTTGTGGGCTTGCTTATTTTTAAAGAAAAGCTGTCAAGCATTAATGGATTTGGCATCATCTTTGGCGTCATGGCAGTGTGGTGTTTGTTTTATTTGGCGTGACCGTGCTATAATGACATGAGTTATTTTACAAAATTGGTCATAGCAATGAAAACAGCTGTCAAAATAGCCATCTTAGCCACGGCAGGATTTGTGTCAACAGCGTGCCAGCATTTATCGACACCATCTAAGACTTCAGTAACTGATGCTAAAGTGGCGATGTTAAATGATGCCAGTTATTTGTGTCAAAAACAATTGCAAGGCGACATCAGTTTTAAGCACACCAATGATGAGGTTAAGTTGTATTGCACTTTTACTGATAAGACAGGAAAGTCGGTTGAAGTAGATGCGGTGGCAATGGTGCGAGCACTTGCCAAAGACATGGTAGAGGGCGATACCATTAAATCTAATTAGCAAAACATCTTAAGAGTAGCAAATCTTGAAATAACAATTGATTTTATCTGGGTGGGTTTGCCGTTTTGCATCTTAAGAGTGTCGCCAAAGCAATGACTGACTCTGCTAAAAGACAGGGTGTTTGTAATATTTGACTTGAAGGCTTGGCAAAACAAACCTAACCTGCTACAAGACCCGTCAAAATCTTTGCTCAATTGATCAAAATCCGATATAATAACCCCCTCCTTTTTTCGCCTGCATAAGTCACACCATGAGTCAATTAAATCCCCGTCAACAAGAAGCCTTAGCTCATGTTTCAGGACCGCTTTTGGTGCTGGCAGGAGCAGGCTCAGGTAAGACCTCCGTCATCACCCAAAAAATTGCCCATCTCATACAAAACTGCAATACGCCTGCTGAACGTATCACCGCAATGACCTTTACTAATAAGGCGGCTCGTGAGATGAAAGAGCGTGTTAAAAAGTTGCTGCCTGCTGAGAAGACGCGTGGACTTACTGTATCTACCTTTCATCAGTTTGGCTTACAATTTCTGCGTTATGAACTCATTCATACGCCCTTAAAAGGTAATTTTAGCATCATGGATGCGGATGATTCTAAACGTCTGATTGCTGAGCTTATGGTGCGTGATAACCTGTCAGGGGCGGAGCGTGCTGACATGGTGGGTAAAGCCATGAAAATGATCAGTGACTGGAAAAACGATTTGGTTGCCCCTGAAGATGCTGAACGGACACTAACTGACCCTGAGGATGTGATTTTTGCTCATCTGTATGGGCTTTATGAGCGAAACCTGCGTGCGTACAATGCGGTGGATTTTGATGATTTAATTGTTTTACCTGCCAAGATTTTAAAAGAAAATGAACGAGTGCGTGATAAGTGGCAAAATCGCATTCGCTACTTGCTCGTGGACGAATATCAAGACACCAATACCGCCCAATACGAGCTTATCAAACTCTTAGTGGGTATTCGTGCCAGATTTACGGTGGTGGGCGATGATGATCAGTCTATCTATGCATGGCGTGGGGCAAAGCCTGAGAATATGGCATTATTAAAACGAGACTTTCCCGCATTACACGTGGTTAAGTTGGAGCAGAACTACCGCTCCACCAACCGCATATTAGCATCCGCCAATGCTGTCATCACCAATAACGAGCATATTTTTGAAAAGTCACTGTGGTCCGATAAGGGACATGGCGAGATGATTCGTGTGTTAAGTTCACCCGATGATGGGGTGGAAGCAGAGCGTGTCGCCAAAGAGATAGTCACGCATCGTCTGCGTCATAACAATTCATGGGAGCAGTATGCTGTTCTGTATCGTTCCAACTTTCAGGCAAGAGTGTTAGAGGCAGAGCTTCGCTCATTGCAAGTGCCTTATAAGCTCTCAGGAGGGACATCGTTCTTTGCTCGTACCGAGATTAAGGATGTCATGAGCTACTTACGCATCATTCTCAATCCTGAGGATGATGCAGCATTTCTTAGAATCATCAATACCCCGAAGCGTGGCATGGGCTCAGCAACATTAGAAAAGCTTGGGCTTTTTGCTCAAGAATACGGCTCATCCTTGTTGGCAGCCTGTTCTCATGCAGGACTCAAATCAGCGGTGGGTGCAAAGGCAAGCAGTACGTTATCTGCTTTTGGTGAGTTTATTGCTCATTATACACGTGAACTGTATGATAATCCCGACCCTGTGCCACTCGTCAGACAGATGATGATGGAGGTGGGTTATATTGACTACATCAAAGAAGATAGTAAGACCCCCCAACAAGAAAAGAATCGCCTTGATAATATTGAATCACTTTACTCGTCGATTAGTGCCTTGATTGACAGAGCGGAAGATGATGATGAAAAAAGCATCGAGGCGGTGATTCGCAAATTGGTTTTGCTTGATATGTTAGAGCAGCAGCAAGAAGAAGAAAACACCAATAAAGTCAATCTCATGACCCTGCACGCCGCTAAAGGCTTGGAATTTGATTTTGTGTACATCATTGGGGTGGAAGAAGATATTTTGCCACATCGCAATTCTATTGCTAGCGAAACCATTGAGGAGGAGAGGCGGGTTATGTATGTGGGCATCACCCGAGCTCGGCATGAGCTGACACTCATGTATGCCCAAAAACGTAGGGCAGGCAAGGAATACCGCCAAACCACACCATCTCGCTTCTTAGATGAGCTGCCTGCTGATCACATCGACTACCCTGCCAAACGCAACAAAGCTGCCGACCCCAATAAGGTTGCGGCCGACTATCTGGCGAACATACAGGCGATGCTAGCAGCCAAGCGAAAAGGCTAAGAGATTAAGATGGCGATGACCAGAACTGACAAGACCGAACGAATGACTAACGAGTGATTGAGTGTCAAGTTTTGTGGAGTTTAATCATCACTCTTTTTGGAAAGTGAGTTTTTAATACGAAAAAAAGCAATGGCTGCTCCAATGATGAGCACCACAATCACGACCAGTTTACTGATGGGTGAGATGAACTCTGCCACTTGCTCGTAGTTCGCCCCAAGGACATAGCCTGCATATGCCAATAAGGTTGTCCAAATTGCTGAGCCGAGTGTTGTCAGCACCAAAAAAGACAACATCGGCATACGATTCATGCCGGCAGGAATGGAGATGAGTGAGCGTATCGCGGGTATCATTCTTCCAAAGAAAATGACCGCTTTGCCATATTTATTGAACCATGCTTGGGCATTGGTGACATCAGAGGGTTTAATTAGGAAGTACTTGCCATATTTTTCTGCCAAACGATACAACCGTTTTTCATCAAATACCGTGCCTAAATAATACAATGGTAATGCCCCAAGCACTGAGCCTAGCGTCCCTGCGATGATGACGGCGATGATGTTCATGTCACCCATCGCTGAAGCAAATCCTGCCATGGGCATGATGAGCTCGCTGGGTATGGGAGGAAAGACGTTTTCTAAAAACATCATTAAGGTTACTCCTGCCAAGCCGAGTTTGTCCATAATTGCCAAAATCCACGCACTCATGTTATCCATGATATACCACCAGTAACTTGATTAAAAAGGCGTATGATAACAGAAAAAACGCTTTTTTGCCAAAACCAAATTTGGTATAATGGTAAATTTATTCATTCAGATGAGATTTTACCATGACGACCTTTACCGAACAAAAATCTGCCGTGACCCACATTGACGGAGCGTTACATGAAAATCATAGCTTACGTATTGGTATTGCGGTGGGGCGTTTTAATGGCTTTTTGGTGGAAAGTCTGGTAGAAGGTGCGTTAGATGCACTACTGCGTCATGGTGTGCAAGGACAGAACATCACGGTGGTGCGAGTGCCAGGGGCATTCGAGCTGCCCTTGACTGCCAAACGGATGGCGGTTTCTGGCAGTTATGACGCCATTGTGGTGCTGGGTGCCATCATTCGTGGGGCAACACCGCATTTTGATATCGTGGCAAGCGAGAGTGCCAAAGGCTTGTCACACGTAGCACTACATCATGACATTCCTGTGATTAACGGCATCTTAACCACCGAGAACATCGAGCAAGCCATTGAGCGTGCTGGTACCAAAGCGGGCAATAAAGGCTATGAGGCTGCCATGACTGCCATCGAAATGGTGAGTGTTCTACAAGCACTTTGATGGTTGTCCTTGGTGTCAAACAGTCAATTCTCATTTTTCCATTGGCAGATGATGTCAATGCAGACTATTTTTAAGGTAAATTATGACAACTTCTAAGCCCAATACTGACCATATTGATATTCACGTTAGTGAAACAGGTTATAAGACCAGTTATGCCGCCGTACGTAAAGCTCGCCGTTTTGCAGTTCAGGGCTTATATGAATGGCTGATGACGGACTATCGCTTTGCGACACAGCAGCGTGATTTATTAAGTGGTAATGAACCTCATGCCATCGTTGCTCGTACTCGTAGTGAGAACGCCATGCACACTGTACATTTAGGTTATTATCACGAACTCATGCGTGAAATTCCCACTCAGGTAGGCGAACTGATTGTAGACATCGCTCGCTATCTTGATCGCAGTTTTGATGCTTTGGACGTCATTGAAAAAGCGATTTTACTCATTGGGGCATATGAGCTAAAGCACAGTCTGCACATTCCTTACAAGGTAGTGCTTGATGAAGCCATGCAGTTAAATACCCATTTTGGGGCAACAGATGCCCATAAATTCATCAATGCTATTTTGGACAGATATGCCAAAGAGGTGCGAGCTTTGGAATATCAAGCCAACAAAATGAGTAAAGCCAATAAAGCCAGCCAAAAAAGCAATCAAAATAATGATGGTCAAGATGTCCAAGATGGCAACGAAACAGTAGAATAATAAAGGGCGACATTCTCGCCCTTTATTAAAATGTATTATTATTTAAAGTTCAAATCATGTCCGAATTTACCATCATCAAAAACTATTTTCAAGTCATGACGAAGCGTCATAAAAATACCATTTGTGGCATTGGTGATGATGGTGCTGTCAGTGATGTCCCATCTGATTGTGAGCTGGTGAGTTGTGTAGACACGTTGGTACTGGGTCGGCATTTTCCCATGACAACCTCAGCATACGCCATTGGCTATAAATCGGTGGCAGTTAATTTGTCTGATTTGGCAGCAATGGCGGCAACACCTTATGCGATTTTACTTGGATTGAGCCTGCCTGCCAAGCTTGCCTGTGATGAGTGGCTAGGTGAATTTGCACGGGGTATTGGTGGGATTTGTAGAGAGTTTGGCGTAGAGCTGATTGGGGGTGATACTACTCGTTCGGACGTTTTGACCGTTTCGGTAACAGCTCTTGGCTTTGTGCACAAAGGTAGGGCGATAACACGAGCAGGGGCAAAAGTGGGTGATGTGGTGTGCGTAAGTGGTGAAATTGGCTCAGCAAGTTACGCCCTATCACAAGTGCTGATTGACAAGCCAACCGCTTGGCAACACACACTAGACCTGCCAATCCCGCAAGTAACACTTGGTGAGGTATTGCGTGATTATGCCAGTGCCATGATTGATGTTTCGGACGGTTTGGGACAGGATTTGGGGCATATATTGACGGCAAGTGGGGTGGGGGCAAGCATTGAGTTGGATAAAATTCCCTGTATTGATGAATTGAAGGTCTTGCCTGATAATCAAAAATGGCAACATATATTAAATGGTGGAGATGATTACCAGCTTTGTTTTACATTATCTGAAGAAAATTTCAAAAGATTGAACAGTATTAATCCGTATGCCATTTTTGCCATTGGTAAGATTGTAGATGGACAAGGAATAGAATTATTTCATAAAGGTAAATTGATTGAGTTTGAGATACAAGGCTGGGAGCATTTTAAATGACATGGAATTTGAATACTTTAGTCTGTGTGTTGGTTGTGGCTATGACATCATCGATTAGTATGGCTAGCCAAAACACCTTTCGCTCATTTATCCCCAATGGCTTTAATTTAGTAGAAACTCATTGCCAAGCTGATTTTAATAAAGATGGCAAAAAAGATTGTGTGCTTTTAATAAAAGACACTCAAGAATCTGCATGGGAGACCACGATAAATGATCAATGGGTGGATAGGAATCGTCGAGGTATTGTGATTTTATTTCAAACCAACTCGGGTTATCGCAAAGCATTAGAAAATAAATCTTTATTTTTATCGGAAAATGAAGATGGTGGAGTTTATTTTGCTCCTGAATTACAGATTATTGCCAAAAAACATAAACTAGAATTTCATTATGGTCATGGGCGTTATGGGTCTTGGAAATATATTTTTGATTATCGTAGCATAAATGGTAGGCGTGATTTTTATTTAATCGGTTATGACGCCATTCATACTTATGGACCTTATATTGATTATACCCAAAGTGTAAATTTTTTAACTCATAAATATCGGTATGAATACAACACGGATCAAACACGAGAGAGTCAAATACCGGTCTTTGAAACCACTTGGTATGATTTACCAAAAATTCCACCCATGCGGCTAGTCGATATTGAGATTTTAGATGGATTGCATGGTTTTGGTTCTAAGCTGGATTCACAGTTATACGACATCAGACATGCCGATGAGTAAAAGAAACTTAAAGATTTAAACTTTGTAATCAAATCAATAATTAATAAGCATGAGCAGTAACAAACCAAACATCTATCAATCTAATCTTTGCCCGCCTTGCCCGTCTACCGCCACCACCTTAGAAAAGTGGGTTTATTGGCTAGGGATTGGACTGGGTTCGGGTCTGCCCAAACGAGCGGCCGGCACTTGGGGTACGGTAGGTGCTGTGATTATTGCTTTACCGATGATTTTATTGGGTTTTTGGGGGTTCTTGACCATCACTATTGTTGGTTTTTTGGTGGGTAGTTATGTTTGCGGTAAAACATCCAAATTAATGGGTGTTGATGATGACCCGCATATCGTTTTTGATGAATGGATAGGTATGTGGATTGCGTTATTACCAAGTGTGTGGATGTTTTATCCTGATCCTGAGCAAACAGCGGATAAATTTGGTTTGGCATATTTGCACCCATCGGTGGTTTTGCTCATCATCTTGCCATTTATTTTATTTCGTTTTTTTGATGTCATCAAGCCTTTCCCTATTAGATGGGTGGATAAAAATGTATCGGGTGGTTTTGGTATTTTAATTGATGACGTACTGGCAGGGATGATGTCGGCAGTTATTATGATGCTTGGTTTTATTTTTTGGTGATTAATTAAGGAATGATTATGTCTTTGAATATCATTATTCTAGCAGGTGGCAAAGGCACCCGCATGAAGTCAATTAAGCCCAAAGTATTACAAACTTTGGCAGGAAAGCCTTTGCTCAGACACGTTTTGGATACTTGTAAATCGTTAAATGCTGACAATACGATTTTGATTTACGGTTATCATGGACAAATGGTAAAAGATGAGATTGATGATAATGATTTGATATGGGCAGAGCAAGCCGATCAGTTAGGAACGGGTCATGCCGTACAAATGGCATTGCCTCACCTGCCTAGTACGGGTAAAAGCCTAATTCTATACGGTGATGTGCCATTAACCAAATTAAATACATTGCAAAAATTAATTGACAGTAATACTAATGATATTTCTATGCTGACTTTATCAGTGGACAATCCTTTTGGGCTTGGACGCATCATTCGTAAAGATGATAAAGTGATTGCTATTGTAGAAGAAAAAGATGCCACAGATGCTCAAAAACAAATTAAAGAAATCAATAGCGGTATTTATTGTGTAGACAATGAGCTACTGCATAAATATTTACCTAAGCTAGATAATAACAATGCTCAAGGCGAGTATTATCTGACCGATATTATCAAAATGGCGGTGGCAGACGATATCAATATCGCCACAATCAACCCAGAACTTGATTTTGAGATTGAAGGAGTTAATGACCGCATTCAGTTGGCAAATTTAGAACGTGTTTATCAAAACCACCTTATTCATCAATTACAACTACAAGGCGTACAATTTGCCGACCCCAATAGAGTCGATATTCGTGGTGAGCTCATTTGTGGAACCGATGTATTTATTGATATCAATACGGTATTTAGTGGTAGAGTGGTATTACAAAATGGTGTTCGGATTGATGCTGGTAATATGATTGCAGATTGTAGTATTGGGCAAAATACCCACATTAAGCCAAATTGCGTATTAAGTGAAAGTGCGATTGGGGCGAATGTCGCGATTGGCCCTTTTGCCCATATTCGCCCACAATCTGACATCAAAGATGAAGTTAAAATCGGCAACTTTGTAGAAACCAAAAAATCAACTTTAAACATCGGAGCGAAAGTGAGCCATTTAAGTTATATCGGTGATGCTGATGTTGGTAAAAATGTCAATGTGGGTGCGGGTGTTATTACCTGCAATTATGATGGCATCAATAAATTCAAAACCCGAATTGGCGATAATGCCTTTATTGGTAGCAATAGCAGTCTGGTAGCTCCTGTCATTATTGGCTCTAATGCGACGATTGGGGCAGGGTCAGTCATTACCAAAGATACCCCTGATGATAAATTGACCATTGCTCGTGGACAACAAGTAACCATTGATGGCTGGATGCGGCCTGTTAAAAAGTGACTTGAATCAATTAGAACATCAATTCAAGACAAAACACCAAATTTAGGTTTGGTGTTTTTATTGTCAGATGCTTTCGTGTGACGAGCATAAGTTGAGTTTGGAGGGTTGGCATGAAAACAATAAATGTTGATTGCTGATAGTTTGAGTGTTAAATTTATACCAGCCGGTCACAAAAATATGCTCAAATGCTTTTTAAGTGGGATTACTGCACTGTAAACATTATCATATTTTGTTATAATAAGTTATTTATATGTTAATCCAATCTAACCAATACAATTTAAATAACCCTGAGAGGAACTCTTAATGATTACCTTGCAAAGATTTGAAAGACTTGTAAGTGCACCTCTAGCCCAAAAACCAGTCACTTTTACATTCTTTCGCGAAAGAGGTGAGGGTATTGAAGAGTGGGCAACAACGCTACCCATTAAATCTAAACATGAGCAGTATGAACAGCTAAGGGTTGCGTTAAGCGAAGTATTGGTGTCAGATATGCCTGATGGTGAGCGGCTTGCCATCATGAATCGTCTGATGTCGGTTGTTGATGGTGTCATTAAGCAGCTACACAGCGACTACATCTATGAAAATCAAAGCCTGTCAAATGAGCAGCAGTCCTCGGTGCATGAAGTACGTAGTCTGTACTTTGTATTAATTTTGATTTATAGAAATGTGGCATTGCGTCATCAAAATATCAAAAGAATGGCGGCTACCGACAGTAAAAAATGGCTTGCAAAAATCATGCATAGCAAGAAGTCTAAGATACTAACTTCGGATGAAGATATCCTGACTTATAGCATTCACCAGATGATGGCTCTGTATGTCAAGCTCCTGCTAGAGTATGCACTTGCGTATCAAAGAGTGCCAAAAGTGGTGTGGCGAGAGATTAATGCATGGTATCTAAAAGCACTCAGTGTGGGTATTCATGATATTTCCATGAGTGAACTTGGCGAGGGCTATGTCAGAATGTCCATTCATGAGCAATACATGCAAGCGTGCGGGGCAAGTTTTGGTAACTTCTTTGCCTATCGCAGGCAAGATATCTTAAATGCCTTTGCCATACTGCCTGCTTGGGCCAAACATTTTAAGACCACCTTTGATGCACGCCCTGAATTTCGTGTGTTTGTGAATTTGCAAGGCTCTGAACCTCCTGAGGTTATTACGCCTTACGCCTCTGTAAACCCCTATAGCGATGAATACCGATGCTTATTCTTTGACTTAAAGGGGTTTGTCAAGCACATTGAGCAGGTGTTGGCAGGCGTATATTTGGATGGTGGCGTTCTGTCGCTTTTTGAGGCACGTTTTGCTAAGATGGTGCTACTGGCGTTTGAGCAGCGAACCCTGCATGAGCGTCAAACTGACAGATATGGTCAAAAGTCAGAGTTGCTTGTAGGTTTTGCCTCCATTTTTAATGAATTATCAGGTGGAAAAAATTTATCAAGCATTATTCGTGAGCGGAGTTTACCTGTCGACTTTCATGTCAAGATGAATGCCTCCACGCTTGGTATGATTACCACCAAAGAGATGGTGGATGTTACTTATAAGAATAATGCCGTGATTCATTTTCGTTTTGGTAAAGACAAAGAAAATAATAACGCAGAAGAGGTGCTGCTCTCTTGTCCATTACTACATGTGTATGGTTTGTTTGCTCTAAAATCACCAAAGTCCACCAACAAAAACCCATGGCGACTGGGCATGGCTCATTGGGTGGATAAAGTGGATGATGGTATCTTTGTTGATGGTCGCTTCCTAGGAAGGGTGCTCATGGCGGTGGGCATTCGCTTAAAGAGAAAAGATGGTAGAAGCCAAGAGTTTGTACCCGCCCTGCTGATAGGAGGTGATGATTTAAATGAGCAAAGTACACTTATCATGCCACGTTATCACTTTAAGACGAGCGATTATGTGGTGTTACGTATTGATAGCAAAGAAATGGAACTTAGGCTTGAGCGTAACATTCTGACTACTGATGAGATAGAACAGTATCAGATTGTTCGCTTAACAGTATAGACCATGCCAAGCAGCATCAGTTCAGCGATAAGTAGATTTTTATCAGCGTAAAAATAACGTTCATCCTAAGAGTTGGCACAAATCTTGCATTCACAGCAAAATAATGATAGAATCGTAAGATGTCATGAGGGTATTTGACCCTCTAAATATGATTACTGCCTCCGAAATGATTGGGTAAATATTCATCTTTTCATTAAAAATAGCTAAATTTTGATTTGTTAAAATACCTGCCGATATTTTAGTATCAGCTGTGGTTTTTGTCTTAGAAATCTAACAATTTATCTTATTTTTAATGAGCAACATCAATACCAATATGCCCTAGGGTGTTTGGTAAAATTTCACTGCGGTTTATCTTTAATATGAAAAAAAACAGTCTAAACTTATTATTTATCGATGATGAGCAACTTTATGCTGAGCACCTCATTGAGCAACTGTCAGCTTATTTTGATGAGGTGAATTTGGGATTTTGGGATGAAAAAGCAGAATTCATAAAATCCCTACGCCAAGAATGGGATGTGTTGGTCTTTCATCGTGCTTATGACATGAATTTTACTGATGTGGTGGGGATTTTACAAGAAGAGCAAGTTGATTTACCCATCATTCATTTGGTGCAAAATGCCCAAAATGCCACACCCAATGGCCACGATAATCCTGAAATCATACATGGCGACATGATAAAATCACTGGTGCAAGGCGAGGATAAGCTCATCATCTCTGCCATTTGCCTGCAAGCTGATTATATACATGCCAAACGCCAAACCGCTCATCTAAAAGCCATTTTAAAAGAAGCTGAACAGCGTGCCAGTATTCTCATCAAGAACTCAAAATCTGCCGTGGCATATATTGACCAAGGGGTTCACGTCTTTGCCAACGATCCCTATTTAGAGCTGTTTGGCTATCAGGCAATGGAGGATATCATCGGTGTGCCTGTGGTGGATTTAATTGCTGGCGGCAATGACATTAAAGGTTTTAAACAGTTTTTACGTAAGTTTGATAAAGGCGATCGTTCACAGGTTGAGTTTGCTTTTGAGAGTAAGCGTACAGATGATTCAACATTCGCCTCTAAATTACAGCTAGCAGCAGCGACCTTGGATGGTGAGCCTGTGATACAGATTATCATTCAACAAAATGATAATAATGGTGCCGAACTTGCCAAGAAACTTGCTGCTGCTGAACGTCAAGATTCACTGACAGGGCTATCAAACCGTCTGGCCTTTACTGAGCTGTTGAATGGTGTGCGTGAAGATGTGGTGCGTGGTGACGCGAAGTCGGCAGCAGTGATTTATATTCGCATGGATGGCGTGGGTAAGATTCATTCAAGCGTTGGGCTGATGGGCGTGGATACAGCGGTCAAACAAGTGGCATGGACTTTAGATGAGACTGCCAAAAAACTACATAACACCTCTGTCAGTCGTTTTAGCGACACAAGTTTTGCCTTGGTGTTAGAAAACGTTAAACAAGACGATGCGGTCATTTTGGCAAAAACATTGGCGGAGCGTGTAGATGAGCTACTCATTGAGGTGGGCAGCCGCACCGTCACAGCAAGCCTTTCAATCGGTGTGGTCATGATGGATGCTAACGCCCCTGAGGCAAGCGTGGTATTGAGTCGAGCCATGGATACCGCTCACGAGATTAATCCTGATGAGGATGATGATAACAAAGTAAAAGTCTTTGACATCAGTGCGATTGCAGGTACAGATGATTCAGTGATGGCAGAATACATACAGACCGCTCTAACGCAGAATAAATTCACTTTAAAATATCAACCGATTTATGACATCAATACCGATAGCAGTAATTTATTTGAAGTGTTTATTACTTTGCCACAAGCTGATGGTACAGAGATGACTTATGAGAAGCTCGCACCGATTGCCAAAAGACATCAGCTGCTTGAAAAAATCGACCGTTGGATGCTGATTAACGCAAGCAGGCAGTTGGCACAAATGCGTCAAACCGAGCCAGCAACACGCCTACTTGTGGGGCTGTCATCGGCAACACTCTCAGACACGCAGCTGCCTGATATCATCACACAGCTTGGTCGTGCCGTTGGTGGCGGTCAAGCATTGACGTTGCAGTTTAGTGAGCAAGATTTGGTGGATTATATGGCAGTTGCCAAACGTCAATTCATTGCTCTTGCTAACATCAGCTGTCCTGTGGGCATGAATGGCTTTGGGGTGACTGCTAAGTCCGCTGAGGTGTTAGACCATCTATCGCTTAGCATGGTGCGTTTGGCACGTAGCTATACTAAGGATTTGGATAGAGAGGCGAATTTGACTGCCCTAAAAGGACTGATTAATACCGCCTCTGAAAAAGGGGCAGATGTGCTCATGCCTTATATTGAAGAAGCATCTGTCATGTCCATCGCGTGGTCAGTAGGGGCAAGATACTTGCAAGGCGATTATTTGCAACCTGCCAGTACAGAAATTATATTCCCAGCTCCTGCTGAAGCATGAATCAATTTAGAAACGCCCAACATCACGACGGTTGGGCGTTTTTTTGAATAAAGTCCATGCGATGTCGTGAATGATAACGCTTACCATACAAAAGGCTTGTCAAAAATTTGGTATAATTGTAACTTATTTGCAAAATATTGGGGTGACCATTTGGTTGCTCCATGCCTAACACCTTCATTTATTTTTTGAGTTTTTCATGTCGCATTCATCCATTCAGCCCAAAATCCAAATTTTGCTTGATAAACTAAACCAAGTTGTTCTTGATAAAGAGGAGGCAGTAACGCTGGCTGTCTCGTGTGTGCTTGCTGATGGGCATTTATTATTGCAGGATTTGCCAGGTATGGGTAAGACCACATTGGCACATAGCCTCGCCATTTTGCTTGGATTGGATTTTAACCGTGTGCAGTTTACCAATGATATGTTGCCTGCAGACATTTTGGGGATGATGATTTATCATCAAGGCGACCAAACTTTTAGCTTTCGAAAAGGGGCAATATTCACTCAGTTATTACTTGCTGATGAGATTAACCGCTCTAGCCCAAAAACCCAATCAGCTCTTTTGGAGGCGATGGAAGAAAAGCAAGTTACGGCAGATGGTCAGACCCATGAGTTACCCAAACCATTTTTTGTCATCGCCACTCAAAACCCTGCCCAGCAAGCAGGTGTGTACCCCTTACCCGAATCACAGCTTGACCGTTTCTTAATGTGCGTATCCTTAGGCTATCCATCGCCCAAGGCGGAGCGTGAGCTTTTAGAGGGGCGAGACCGACGCATGATGATGAATGAGCTGACCCCGATTTTAAGTAGCGAGGAGGTTATTCAAGCTCAAAACGAGGTTAAAAACATCTACATCGCTC
>JBHCHC010000051.1:0-4304 GCA_041802645.1 Moraxella sp.
AAAGATTTATCGAATCTTATTTAAAATCACATCAACTCCATGAATGATAGTAACAGTAACATTCATGAACAACTGTATCATGAAAAATGTCTATTAGGAGATGGGGTGTGATTTTTATCATGAAAAATGTTTATTAGGCCTCTTTTTTTATGAAAGTTATCTATGGTGGCATACTATTAAAAAAGGCATAAGAAGAGATGATGATTAAACGGTTACATTTGGTGTGTTATGACATCGCTGATGACGATGTTCGCTTAGATTTTTATAATAAGACCAAAGATTATGCACCAGATGGATAAAAAGTGCTTATAGGTGTTGTCTTTAAAATAAAGGCAAATAAAAGTTAATAGCGTTTTGTTATAAAGATGGCAGTAGAGGTGTGTTTGATGTGGTAAATAAATCTCAAAAAAAGAATGTGTAGATATAATATGGTTCATGTTTCTAGATGACAAAAAGCCATTCAATCACTTAATTTGAATGGCTTTTTAAATATGGTAGGCGTAAACGGACTCGAACCATCGACCCCCACCATGTCAAGGTGGTGCTCTAACCAACTGAGCTATACGCCTAAAAAGTGGTGTTATTATAGCAGATTATTTTTAATTAGCAAGCATTTTTTAAGACTATTGTTGGTAGAGTCCTAAATACCAACCCATGATATCTTGACCCCAAAGTAAGGCGATGATACCTGCAATGGCGATGTAAGGACCAAAGGCAAAGGCGCGACTCTCGCCACGCACCCTCATTAATATCAAACCAATGACAGATCCAAGTACAGCAGAAATGAGAATCAATAAGGGTAGCATACTCGCACCTAGCCATGCACCAATCGCCCCCAAGAGTTTAAAATCTCCTGCACCCATACCATCTTTTTTGGTGAGGATGGCATAAAGCTTGGCGACGGTCCAAAATGATAAGAAACCAAGTAGGCCACCCCATACAGCAGAATTAAGCGAGGTAAAGATGCCTTGGGTATTTGTCATCAATCCAAGCATCCCAAGCGGAAATACCAAGCGGTCAGGTAGCAACTGAGTATCAAAATCAATGCCCGTCAAAACAATAAGTATCCACAAATAAATCAGCCCAAATAGCCCTGCCAAATTAGCTCCTAGAGTATAGACCACTAAGATGGATAATAAGCCGGTGATGAGTTCTACCAAAGGATAGCGTATACTGATGGGATTGCCACAGCCGGAACATTTGCCACGCAATAGTAACAACCAACTAATGATAGGAATGTTTTCATAAAAACGAATTTGATGACCGCATTTTGGACAACGAGATGGGGGTAGGGATAGGCTGATGGGTGTGTCTTTAGCGATGATATCTTGAATGGGCTTGACATGGTTGGTATCAAGGTCAGACTGGGTACCCAAAAACCACGCTGCCTCTTTACGCCACTCTCTATTCATGATGAGAGGTGTGCGATGAATGACCACATTCAAAAAGGAGCCAACACAAAGCCCTAGCAAACCAGCTAGGGCAAGTGTCAATGATGGATTTTTTGATAAAAATATTAAAATGTCCATTAGCCCACAACCTGACCCATCTGAAAGATAGGCATGTACATGGCGATGACCAAGCCACCGACAACTACACCCAAGAATGCCATGATCATCGGCTCCATTAAGCTGGTTAGACCATCTACTGCATTGTCCACTTCATTTTCATAATAAGTGGCGGATTTGTCTAGCATCTCTTCTAGACTGCCTGCCTCTTCACCTATCCCCACCATTTGGATGACCATGCTGGGAAAGAGGTTGGTGGTACGCATGGAAAATTGTAATTGTTGACCTGTAGCAACATCTTCTTTAATACGCTGTGTGGCATCATAGAACACCACATTGTTGGTTGCACCTGCAGTAGAATCCAAGGCATCAATTAGTGGCACACCAGCAGCAAAGGTGGTAGATAGGGTGCGACAAAAACGAGCAATGATGGCTTTATAGGCAATGTCACCAAAAATGGGCAGCTTCAAGATCAGTCTATCCAAAAAGTCACGAAATTTTTTGGAGCGCATTTTGGCTTGTGTGAAGGCAATGACAACAATAGCAAGAACAATAAAAAACACCAAATAGTACTTTACCATCCAATTGGACATATTGACCACCAATTGAGTAAAGGCAGGCAATTGTGCACCAAAGCCTTCAAAGAGTTCAGCAAAAACAGGCACAACCTTGATGAGCAAAATGGCAGTCACAATAATGGCAACCACGATAACCGCAATCGGATATTTCATGGCTTTTTTGATCTTGGCTTTTAAAAGTTCGCTTTTTTCTTTATAGGTAGCAACACGCTCAAGCATAAGTTCAAGTGCACCTGACTGCTCGCCGGATTCAACCAGTGAGCAAAATAAATTATCAAAGTACTTTGGGTGCTTTCTGAGTGCGGTCGCAAAGTTGCTGCCTGACTCGATGTCGGCTTTGAGTTTCAACACCAACTCTTTCATGCTGGGATTTTCAAGAGAGTCCGCAACAATCTCAAAAGACTGAGTCAGGGGTACACCTGCCTTCATCATGGTGGCAAGCTGACGTACAAAGATGGCAATGTCTAGTGCTTTAATCGCCTTTTTGCTACCAAATAAGGGTTTAGATTTTTGGCGGATGTCTTGGACGATGATGCCTTGCTTTCTTAGCTGAGCACGAGCAAGCTCAATGCTTTTTGAGGTCATCTCGCCTTTAACATTTTGACCTCGGCGGTTTGTGCCTGTGTATTTAAAATCAAGTAATTGTTCAGTTGCTACTTTTGCCATGCGTCTGTCTCTTTGCTATTACAACCCAAGATCATGATAAATCAGCAGTGATGAAGTTGATTTGAATCACATTAAAAGATGTCTAGGATTGTATTGAGATAAGGTTGCCCATTGATATTGATGAGGCGATACTTCAACATTTTACACCAAAAGTCATTTCATTGTAAATAATGTATCTCAATACTTACGCAATATTCATGGTCTTTGGTGGGTTGTATCATGCCGTTTATCGTATTTTAATGTGAGCGGTATTTTTTGATGGTTAAAAGGTTTGATTAACAGTAAAACCATCAAACAAAAAACCACTAAATACCTACATTTTAGTTTTGATCACGCTTTTACCTCAGTAATTCATATCAATAAAGCATGCAAGAATCGTGCCTGCTATCATGTGTGATTTTTGCCAATACGCAACCACATGAGGTTAAAAAGTGGCCGTATAATCTTGTCAATTCGTTGAGTTGGTTTTACAATGATGATAAATCATCATGAATATCATTGCAATGACACCACATCCTACAGAACTTCCCATAACCGCTCTGGCAGGCGTGGGATTGGCATTGGCAAACAAACTTGCTGAGCTTGACATTTATCGTATTTTTGATTTACTCATGCACTTACCTAGAGACTATGAAGACCGTAGTCGTATCGTACCCATGAATGAAGTACAGCATGGGCAAATATGCATGATTTCAGGGGTAATTACTGATGTATCAAGTCACAAGGGGCGATTGTCGGTATGCTTAGAAGATGGGAATGCTACGGTGGTACTTCAATTTTTTAAAACTTATCCTGTCTTGATACAGACGATGACTGTGAGGGCGAATATCACGGCTTTTGGAGAGATTAAAGTGGGTCGCTATGGGGTGCAAATGGTCCACCCAGAGTATCATATCACGGGCACAAAAAACTTTGAAAATGGGTTATTGCCTATTTACCCAACAGTAAAAGGGCTTCATCAGAATAAAATCCGTCAGCTTGTTCGTCTTGCCATTAATGCGGTTCGCCAAAGTCCGTTAACCTGTCTAAAAGATGAGGATTTTGCTGATGCAGGGCTGTTATTGCCTGAGATACAGAATGACCTACTATCAGCTTTAATCGCCATTCATCTACCTAGCCCTCAGGCGGATATTTTTGGTCAGACCAGTTTGTTGATGGGGCTAAAAGATCGCACTCATCCTGCTTGTCAAAGACTCATCATTGAAGAACTGACAGCTCATCAGCTTGTGTTTTTATACCGAAAGCAAAATCTACACACTCATAAATCACCTATGTGTGAGCGTGTCAGCCCCTTAGCGGATACACTGATTAAAAGCCTGCCTTTTAGGCCAACATCTGCTCAGCGTCGTGTCGTCTTTGAGATTGTCAACGACCTTGCCACCAGTATTCCCATGCTCAGACTGGTGCAAGGAGATGTGGGTGCAGGCAAGACCTTAGTGGCAGGACTCTCAGCGTGTCACGCCATTGACAGCGGTTGGCAGGTTGTGGTGATGGCGCCGACGGAGATTTTGGCGGAGCAACATTTGATTAATTTTAAAAAATGGTTTGAGCC
>JBHCHC010000052.1:0-20437 GCA_041802645.1 Moraxella sp.
GGCGTATGGCAAGACATCGAAAAAGAAACTCGTAATATGGCGGTTAAATATGGGGAGCTTTATGTGGTGACAGGTGTGGTTTTTCAGGGTCGTCAGGTGGCTCAGATTGGCAGTGGCGTGCTTGTGCCAACGCATTTTTTTAAGGCAGTCTATCTACCCAAGATTGACCGTGCAGGCGTGTACTACTCGACCAATAACGACTCAGGCGTGGTGGAATATCTCAGTCTGACCCAATTATCAGCGCGCACAGGGATTAATGCCATGCCTTATGTGTCGCCACAGGTGCAAGCATCGGCTTTTAGCTTGCCCTCTTTGTCAACTCATGCCAACACAGATGATGAAGAGGGTGAACATAAAGAGCAGGGTTGGTTGGTCATGCTGACATCACTTGTGAAGTTTTTGCTAAATTTATTAAAATAAGAGGTGTGACAGAGGTTTGATGATGAATATTTTTGAAAATGACAATGAAGTGCTGCAGATTGGTGCTTTAACCATTGAGAATACCGAGGATGGCATTCTTATCAGTGGCGATGTTCACATTGAAAAAACTCAAGCAGGAAAAAAGCAAGCACAGGCATTATATGACTTTGCACAGGCATTGATGACGGCATTTTACCAGCTTGAGCGGCAAAAGGAGCTGGATAAACCATGTCAGACACAAAATACTCATCCTGTCATGAGGGATAACCCTTTTGATTGAGCATCTTTACACAAGATGTAAGAAAGTTAAACCAAGCACGTGTGAACGGTCAGATGTCGTTACTGAACAATTACAAAAAGGCGAATTTCTTACAAAGTTAGTGTTTGCAATTTAATAAAGCGTTGTTTATAATGAAAATTAAGCGACTCGTGGGACTTTAGGGTTTCATGATAAGCTAGAATAAATAAATTAAGCATTCATAAGATAGGAGTACCTCATGAAATTTACCAAATTACTTGCCATCGGTCTAGGCGTAGCGGTATCTGCCAGTGCTTTTGCGAACGATGATGCCATTGTCGGTAGTTGGAAAATGAGTGAAAAGGGAGAAGCCAAAGCCATCCTTAAAATCAGCAAATCTGGAGATGGTTATCAAGCAGTGATGACCAAAGGCTTGACCGAAAAAGCCAAAAAAAGAGAAGGCATGACCGTCATTAAGGACATCAAAGCCCAAGGTGGTGGTAAATACGCAGGCAAGGGCAAACACCCCACGTTGCCGATTTCAGGAACTGCCAACATCACGCTTAACGGCAATCAGCTGACCATCAAGAGTAAAGCTGGTACTCAAATAGGTGTGAGACAGTAAGTCATCATCAAAGGGTTTAAAAAATCACGACTCATTATGTGTCGTGATTTTTTTGATGTGATTACAGTGCATTTTCGTCTGTTTCGCCTGTGCGAATACGAATGACCTGCTCTAATGGGGTGATAAAAATCTTACCGTCACCAATTTTGCCCGTATTGGCGGCATCCATGATGGCACTGATGACACTCTCTGTCATGTCATCGGCACAAGCAATTTCTAGCTTAATCTTTGGCAGAAAATCGACCACATATTCTGCCCCACGATACATCTCAGTATGTCCTTTTTGACGACCAAAACCCTTAACTTCAGTGATGGTAATACCATTAATGCCAATATCAGACAGAGCTTCTCGAACATCGTCCAACTTAAAGGGCTTGATGATGGCGGTAACAAGTTTCATAAAAATCCTTATCCTTAAAGGCAGAAAAGCGGCTTTTTGGTGGCTTGGGCGTATTGACAGTTTTAATACAAAGACGATGGGTGGTATTTCCCAAGACGAGTTTTTGCAAAGATGGGCAAAATCCATCCACTTTATAAAAAGCGGTCATGTCATATAGGTAACTCAATGTTAGGGCATATTGACGTTTTTATTTGTGTGAAAAATTTGGATAAACACCCATCTTTTTAGGTAATCAACCTGACAATATCATCATATTGATAAGTTTATTACCTACCAAAGGCGAGATTTGGCTTATTTTTTTGCAAAAGCATACCTAAGACCTTAGCGTCTAACATTTTTTCTTAGGGCTGTGAAATATCAATATGTCCTAATAGATGACCAATCCATCTTAGATTCATTATATGATAATTTTGCCAAAAATCCAACAATGCCCACATCAATTCTGATAGAATAATGCACATCATATTCATCGCAAGAGGACATCATGGCAAAATACACAGTGATTGGACTTGGGGCTTCTGGGTTGTCTGCGGTTAATTTTTTGACCCAACAAGGACATGACGTGGCAGTCACAGATGCCAATCACCCTGCTTTGGCAGGGCAGCTACCTAAAGATGTGGCGACGTATTTTGGAGGTATTGATGCCGATGTGCTGTTGGCATCAGATAAGATTGTCATCAGCCCTGGCATTGACCCTACCATCTCCGAGGTGGCAAGTGCGATACAGGCGGGTGTAGCCGTGGTGAGTGACGTGCAGATATTTATCGAGGCACTAAAGGCACAAGATGAAAAATTGGCAAAGCACACTCCCATCATTGCCATTACAGGTTCAAATGCCAAATCGACCGTTACAACTTTGGTGGGTCTGATGGCAAAACAAGCAGGTAAAACAGTGGGTGTGGGTGGTAACATTGGTACGCCAGCACTTGATTTATTAGGCGTGGACAACATGGACATGGTCGTGCTTGAGTTGTCGAGCTTTCAGCTTGAAATGATGGCGAACTTAGGGGCGGACGTGGCGACCATATTAAATTTATCCGCTGATCACTTAGATCGTCATGGCGACATGAAGGGATATCTGAATCAAAAATTACGTATTTTTGACAAAGCAAAAAGCGTGGTGGTGTGGCTAGATGATAAAGAGTTGGCAGAAGCCTGTATTGCTCATGTGTCCGAACATGTCAATTTGAGCAGCACCTCAGGCGAGATGGGCGATGGGTTCTCAGCCGACTTTTGTCTAATAAGAGAGAAAAATGAGCAAGGCGATGAAATCATTTGGTTGTGTCATCACGGCAAAAAGCTGATATCATCAGAGGAAATCTTAATTAAAGGTAAGCACAACCTCTTAAATGCTCTTTCTGCTCTGGCGTTGGGTCATGCGGTGGGACTGGACATGACCGCCATGCTTGATGCTTTACGAACGTTTAAGGGGCTGGCTCATCGCTGTGAATTCGTCGCACAGGTGGAGGATAAGGTTTATTTTAATGACTCCAAAGGCACAAACATTGGTGCAACATTGTCTGCGATTGCTGGACTGGGTGCGGTTTATGGAGAGCGGTCGTTGGCACTCATCTTGGGTGGTCAGGGTAAGGGACAGGATTTTACCGAGCTTGCCCCTTTTGCTGACAGATTTGCCGATTGCATTTATCTTATTGGGCAGGATGCCGCATTGATTGAAAAAGAACTGCTGACAAATAACTCTTTGATGGGGCGATTGGTGCAGGTGGGTACACTAGATAAAGCGGTGGCATTTGCCAAGCAAAGTGATGCCAAAGTGGTACTGCTGTCGCCTGCGTGTGCCAGCCTTGACCAGTTTAAAAATTATAATGAGCGTGGTGAGCGATTTGTAGCATTGGTGCATGAGATGACAGAATCATAAGAGATGATAAGGGTAGGGTTATTCTAACTGATACTCAGCATTCACGAGGTGCATCTTTTTCTCATCCTCCGCTTAGTGTCATCCCAAATGCTGCATCATACAGATTAATTTTTGCCAAATTATCAAGCATTTAGCAGAGATTTAGTTTATAATAACTCCCCGAAATTTCCAAGCATTATCCCACCATGAGTTTTATCAAAACCCCCATAAGCATGAACACATCACCGTATTTGCCGTCTGCTCGAACGGTGCTGATGATAAGCTTGTTCTTATTGCTTTCTATGAGTCTGCTGATGATGGCGTCTGCATCAGTGCCATTTGCGATGGCTAAGGGCTTGTCGCCCATGAACTTTTTTTATTCGCAGATGATATACATCGGCGTCGGCTTGGTGGTAGGTTGGGTGGTTTATCAGTTGCCTTTGAGGTGGTATTTTAGCTTTGGGTTGTTGGGATTGGCATGGGCGGTATCGCTTTTGCTGTTAATAGCGACCTTGATGAAGGGAACGGTCATTAATGGCTCGCAGAGGTGGTTAGACTTTGGTGTGTTTAATTTTCAGACCGCTGAATTTGTTAAGTTATTGATGGTGCTCATCATTGCCGACTATGTGGTCAGACGCTCAGCAGAGGTTCGGGAAAACCTGTTGGCGGGGTGGCGATTGACGGCATGGTATTTACCCATTATTGGTCTAATCTTATGGCAGCCTGACTATGGCTCGGTAGCGGTGATTATTGCAACCGCCAGCATCATCTTGTTTGTGAGTGGTGTCCCGCTACAGCATTATTTTGCGTTGGTGATTGCGGTGTTTGCCCCTGTTTTAGGCTTTGGACTTTGGGCATCCGAGTACCGCAGAGAGCGACTGATGTCATTCTGGAATCCATTTGATGACATTCAAGATAGCGACTATCAGCTTGCCAGAAGCCTGATTGCCTTTGGGCGTGGGGAGTTTGATGGGGTAGGGTATGGCAACAGCGTGCAAAAACTCTCTCATTTGCCCGAAGCACATACCGACTTCATCCTAGCCATCACAGGGGAGGAGCTCGGGTTTTTGGGTGTGGCATTGGTATTGCTGCTTGAGGTATTTATTGTAGCAGCGATAATGAAAATCAGTCATAACGCCCTAAAACGCCGTCAATTGCGTCTAAGTTATATGGTATTTGGATTCGGTGTTGTGATTTTTGGGCAGGTGCTGATTAATGCAGGCATGAATATGGGCATCATGCCAACCAAGGGGCTCACCCTGCCATTTTATAGCTTTGGTGGCTCATCCATGTTAATGGTACTCATCATGGTTGCCATGATTTTAAAAGCGGACAAAGAAAGCGAAAAAATCTATATGGATAACAAAAATAGAGAATACTAGGATGTTTTGCCATGTCAATTTGAGTGAAAATTTAGAAAAACACCTACTTTTTTTAGGTGACAAGCCTAGGCAATGTGATGTTATTAACAAGTTGACAAGTTCGTCAGAGGCAAAGATAGCGGTTGTATTTTCACCAAAGCATAGTCATCATTTCATATCCAACATTTCTTAGGGTGTATCAACTGTCAATACGACCTAGATCACCCCAAGTGTCGCCCCCCTAAGTGGTGTATTATTCCAATGTTCTATCGCCCACGCCAGTATCGTGCTAGGCGTTTGTTTTTGTAAGTCTTTAGGTGGATTTTGGCGTAGTAAGGTCAGGGCAGTAAAAAGCAAGTCGCTTACCTTATCAGGCGAACTTGTATCAATGGGGGTGGCAAGATTTTGCTTAGAGAGTTTTTGTCCATTAGAATTGACCAACAGAGGCAAATGATAAAAGTAGTTGGGAGCAGACAATTGACATGCTTTGGCAATAAAGAGCTGAGCGACTGTCATTGGCATGATGTCGAGTCCACGGGTGACGTGCGTGACGCCTTGCAAGCCATCATCTATCACGCAAGCTAGGATGTAGTTTATCATGCCGTTTTGTCGTTTGACCACCACATCGCCAAGGCTTTTGGCGGGATTGTCCCAAATAACCCCTTGCATACCATCAAAAAAAGCCGTCAGTACATTAGGGAGGCATAGGCGAATTTTATTATCTTGCCAGTTTTTGTGTAAGCAGCGACGTGGATAAATGGGGGCAAGATGTAGATCTTTGATGTTTAAGTCATAAAAACTGTGAGCAGGCAGGGATGTGGCAGATAACTCTTTGCGAGAGCATGTACAATGATAAGTCAAACAAGACAACTTGTGCAGATACTCTTCATAAATCTCTGTGCGAGCTGACTGAAAAAAAATCTCTCCATCGCAATGTAGTCCCAAGTTTTCCAAATCATACAAAATGGATGTGGCATATTCAGGTTTGGAGCGTTCAAAGTCTATATCTTCAATACGAACTAACCAATGACCACCCAATGACTTAACATGGCAATAACTTGCCAAAGCAGTGCAGAGCGACCCTAAATGCAAAGCCCCTGTCGGAGAAGGGGCGAAGCGGTTAATGGGCGTAACAGACACGGCTTTAATGTCCGTGATTTTGTTTTTCTTTCATTTCAGACATGGTTTTGCAGTCAATGCATTGTGTGGCGGTGGGGCGAGCCTCCAAGCGTTTTAGTCCAATTTCAGTGCCACATGTTTCACAAAAACCATAATCGCCTGTCTCAATCTCAGTCAGCGACTTATCAATCTTACGCACAAGTTTACGTTCACGGTCTCTGGTGCGTAAAGCAAGAGCGAATTCCTCTTCTTGGGTGGCTCGGTCATTGATGTCTGCCATTGCACCTGTTTCTTCATTGATGTAGTCTTTGGTGCGTTCAGCTTCAGCGAGCAGTTCGGTTTTCCAGTTGATTAAGATGTCACGAAAATGTGCCAGCTGCTTATCAGACATATACTCTTCATTCTTAGCAGGGGTGTAGGGCGTGAAAGTGGCGTTTGCCATGCGTTTATCCTTTAAAAGCGGTCACTGACCAAACATCAAAATTAATACTCAAAAAAATTGCCTCCTAAATGGAGATGGGGCGGTATTTTTCAAGTATGGTCATCAATAAAATTAATCACAAGTAAAAATTAACGACTCCGGTCGGTTTGATTGGGTGGTTGCACAAACCATGCCAATCATCCAGATATCCTGCCATATATTAAAACTCGCTATTATCCAGTCTTTTCACCTGCGTGTCTAGCGTACAATTGTTATATAATTGCAACAAACGAAAACCCCCAGCTATATCATCTACACCAAAGCCATCTTGATGCGGAATGAACTGTCGAGATGTGGCAGGACAGGTATATAGCGTGCCAGAAGGTTGTTTTAAAATGAGTGCTTGATGGACATGACCGCAGATGACATGAGGGTGATGCGAGGTGGCGGATGCGAGTATCTGCCAAAACGCATCTCCATTGCCAAGCTGATGAGCATCTATCCATGCCGAACTCACAGGTGTGGGATGATGGTGCATGGCGATGAGTGTGGGCATATCATGGGCAATGTGAGCCTGCAAAAACTGCAGTTTGTCATCATCAAGTCGTCCATGAATTTGCCCGCTCACAGCAGAATTCACTGCCAAAATTTGCCAAGTTATGTGGGGTAGTGTGATGATAAGACGGTGTGTGTCAATGAGTCTGCTGTCTTTTATCAGTGGTAAAAATCGGCGTTCATCAAAGGGTAGCTCATGTCCGATTTCGTGGGTGACATCATGATTGCCTGCCAAGCAAAAAAAGGGAATTTGAGTGTCTTGTAATTTATCAAACAGCCAATCATACCAGTGCGTCACTCCATCATTGACCAAATCGCCTGTCAGTAGGATTAAATCAGGGTGATGAGTTAGAGCAAGTTGTAGCACTGCTAAAAATTTATCAGTATTGGCAGGATGGTGTGTGGATAAGTGCAAATCACTAATCTGTGCGATGGTAAAATGCTCTTGTAAGGGCGGGGCAAATAGGTGAGTGGAATGATTCATGAGATGGTTGATGGAGTTAAGATGAAATGAAGCATGATGGGCGATCAAGACTTATGCAATATCTTGTTCATCCCAAAGACCCCAAAGAAGCCTACCGCCAAAGTCATGACAATGGCAAGACCTGTTTGTATGTCAAGTAGAACGCTCCCCCACACGCCCATGGTAACGGCAAGCTGGGCGATAATCATGGCAAAGATGACCATCTGCAATGGCGATTGAGCCAGCAGGCGGGCAATGAGTGCGGGCAGAACAAGCAAACCTGTGATGAGCAGACTACCAACCGCTTGAAGTGCTACCGCACAAAATCCTGCCAATAGCCCCATAAAAAACAGTTGTTCAGTTTTGGCGTTGACGCCAGAAATAAAAGCCAAGGACTCAGAGGTTGCAAGTTTGACTTGATTTTGCCAAATCCACGCCAAAAACGCCAATCCCAACCCAATCATGACTGCCAAACGAGGCAAATCTGACCAATCTATGTCCAGCAAACTTCCAAATAAAAACCCTAAAACATTGGCTTGCTGTTGGGTCAGTTGTGTTAAGGTGAGCAGTCCCAAACACAGCAAGCTGACCGCGAGTACAGATAAGGTGGCATCATTGGGCAAACGTTTGTCTTGTAAGAACATGAGTGTAACAACCACCATCATGCTGACCACTCCCACGCCAAGGTCGGCAGGCATCGATAGCCATGCCCCCACAGCCACACCAAGCAATGCCCCATGAGCAAGCGTATCGGCAAAAAATGCCATGCGTCGCCACAGCACCAAACAACCAAGGGGTGCGGAGAGCAGGGCGAGTAGTGAACCTGCTATCCAAGCAGGTGCGATGATGGGCAGCCAATCGTTCATAATCTTTGTTTAATGTGCGTGCTGACAATGGTCATGATGATGAATGTAGGGTGTTTGGTGGTTGATGTGGTATTGCCCGAACAACGCCGTAAATTCAGGCAGGTGTGCGATGTCAGATGGTACACCTTGACAGCAGATGTGTTTATTGAGACAGATTACCCTGCGTGTGCCTTTCATAACCCAATGCAAATCATGTGACACCACCAGCATGGCACATGCCAAAAAGGGAGGCATGCTGTCTATGAATTCATACAGCAGCTCTTCACTCTCAGGGTCTAGCCCTTGCATGGGCTCATCCAAAATCAACAGGTCAGGCTTGTCTAATAATGCCCTTGCTATGAGCACACGTTGAGTTTCGCCACCTGACAGATGATGTATTTGACGGCGGATTAAAGGGGCAATGGAGAGTTTGTCTAAGACGAATTGATGCTCATCTTTAGTCAGTCGTTTGGTATTTGCTTGGGCAAGCAAGTCCTTGACGCGTAGTGGCAAAATGTTTGGCACGCTAAACTGCTGAGGAACGTAGCTTATCATGTTGGTGTGATGATGCACGCTGCCTAAGGTTGGTTTGATAAGCCCAAGAATGAGTTTTACCAGTGTACTTTTGCCTGCCCCATTAGGACCGATGAGGCTGACCATCTCGCCTTGAGATAAGGTCAGCGAAACATTTGTGAGAATCTGATGCTGACCGGCACTGAAGCTGACATTATCTAAGCGAAACAGCATATCAGGATTGGGCTTAGCGACAGGCACGGCACACGCCCTTTAATTCTATGACTGTGCGTTCAATCTCAAAACCTGCCTCATCTTGAGCAAAGCTGATGATAGCATCCACAGGTAAATTAGAGCATTCTTCCACACTTTGACATTTTTGGCAGATTAAAAAAGCAGCAGCATGTTTTGAGCGTGGATGGCAGCATGGCACATAGGCATTCATTGAGCTAAGCTGATGAATGAGACCTTCATCAATTAAAAATTCAAGCGAACGATAAATTGTGGGTGGTGCGATGTTTTTGCTTTTTGCCCCCGATGAATAACGGCTGTTCTGCAGGGCACTGATTAAGTCATAAGCCCCCAGTGGTCTGCCCGCCGATAAGATCAATGCATATACTTCTTCACGCAAGGGAGTAAAACGCACACCACGAGATTCGCAATGGGCTTTAGCTTCAAGCATGCGTTGTTGGGGATTGGGGTGCTGGTGGACATTATGATGATGGTCGCAGTGACAGGTGTGTTCGTGAGTCATAATAGTCTCTTTTAGTTGCCTTAATGACTTGACAACAATATTTAGTGGTATTCAAGGTGACAATCAAGTCATGATGATTTTATTAGATTCACCTCTAAAATTAGATTTAAAATGAATATTTCACCATAAATTTTTAAAACATATTAAGCTACCAATGAACTTCTTGCCAAAATCTGGTTTTATTAGATTTTTTAATTTGGGAAAACGCTCAAAAAACAAGGGTTTCACCGAATTATTTTTCATTTGGCAGTATGGTCATTATCACAAAGTTATCTACTGATTGACCGATATACAGACCATTTATTTTCGTACACATTTTCTAATGGTAGAGATTGTGTGATAAATTTTTAAACAGTAATGAGAAAATCTGCAAAATGACATCTGGTTTGTTGGTTTAATTTTTCATCCAAATCGTTGGACGGGGGAGGAATTTTAGATATATTATAACAAAAAACGGACAAGATGTGATATAATTTTATCATATCATACTAAATTTATGCAATTTTTATGCCAAATGATGATTTCGGGCAGAATTTTCAAGACTTACGCATCAAACCGCTTTAGGTGTGTTTGTATCATCTTGCATAACTCAACTCACTTAATTCTGGTTTGATTAACTTAGCTGGCTTAAACATTTATCAGAGTGCTCCATGAATCTTTTCATTACCCGTATTGTTCTTAGTAGCTCCCGCATTTTTGCTGTGTTGATTTCTGTCTTATTGTGTGTTTTATTCTCTGCACCGACTCATGCAGGTACGGTCACAGTCAGTAATTATCCTTTGGCACTCTTATCTAATGCCGTCACTCAAGGAACAACACCTGCTCAGGTATTGCTGTCTGCAGGGGATGTTGGTCATCATGGAAGTTTGCCTCCTAGCAAGGTCAAACTTGTCAGTGACAGCGATTATGTGGTGTGGTTTGGTGGAGAACTTGAGCAAAATTTGGTCAAGATCTTAGATGATGCTCCAAATGCCATTTCGTTATTTAAAATGAAAGCATTTTACCGCCTGCCCATGCGACAGCTCGATGGTGCACCTAAAGACAACACCTTTGACCCACATCTTTGGCTAGATCCAGAAAATGCCAAGGCGATGGTTCGTGCCTTAGGAGTGGTACATTCGCACGCTAACCCTGAGCATAAGGCACTATATGCTAAAAATGTTCTCGCCTTTCATCAGGCGATGGATGAGGCGGTCGCAGGTCTAAAAAGAGACCGTCAGAGGGCTTATTGGGCATATCATGATTCATTCCAGTATTTGGAGCGTTCAGCAAACCTGTCTTTTGCAGGAGCATTGACGCCCGATCATCATTTGTCACCCAAGGCAAGTCAGTTTCGTGTACTAAATAGCCAACGCCCCACACCACATATGTGCCTACTGTCACAAAGCACCATCTCAGAGGGGATTAAAAATAAGCTGGGCAAACTCTCCACGCTGGTTAAGCAAGAGGATATGTCAGATGGTACAGAGTTTGTTAAGACATGGCAAGCTACAGTGGAGGAAATTTACGCTTGTATTGATGGTAAAGCGTAAAGTACCATCTTTTGTCATATTGAGAGGTTGACTGCTGATGTGTTTTAAGACAAATCATGGGAAAGAGAAAGATTATTTATCACAAAAAATAATAATATCATAACTTTTTAATGATGAAAAATCATTGAGAAAATCTTGTAACTTCTCTAAAAAATTTTTATAATACAGAGCCTTACAGATTTTTGCCTTTAAATAGAGACGGTCATGACTCAGCCTGCCAAGCGTCATCAGCAAGCCCGCATTTATCGCTTGCAGTATCAGCAGATTTGGGCGGTACTTGGGCTTATCGGGCTGGGATTTTTGCTTGAAGCTTTTGGCGTCGCTTACGCCACCAAAAGCTTAGCATTAGGTGGTCTGCTTGGCTATCTTGCCCAATGTGCTTTTGCCGTCATGGCGTATCGCAAGACAGGCACCAAGGCAGGTCAGGTCATCATGCTAAATATGTATTTGGGGCAAGTGATTAAGTGGGCAATAACTCTGATTGGCTTTGCTTTGATTTTTATGTTTGTCAAGCCGGTACAGTCCTTTTTGGTGATTTTGGGTTATTTTATTTTGCAGGTGGTGAACATCATCACGATGTTTCGCATTTAAATTATTGATTATTTTTTATAAATCGATTGATATTTTAAATGAATCAATCATTTTTTATATTGAAATTGAAAAAATTCTGTAAGAAAACTCATATTTACTCTTTACAAGAACCCTAAAAATAAGGTATTATAATTCGGATTTTTGATGAGTAATCCATCGAAACTTTTGCGAGTTCACAAGTGGGTTATTTTTCAATGATTTTATCAAAAATGATTGAAAAATAACGTATTTAAAAAATGAATCATCAGAAATTGCCGACCGATTTTATGGAATTGGATAGAGTGGCAATTTTGTATTGACTTATTTTTGCGTGTTGATGTTATGCTCAGCACCTAGTAAATGAATTGAATAGATTGCGTGGTGAATTTTCAGCACGTTCTGATTAACCAAGTTAAAGATAAGAGCTTATTATGGCAGCGGATTCTTCAGAATATATTGCTCACCATTTAACCAACTGGACGTATGGTTATCATCCAGAACATGGTTGGAAAGTGGCACACACCGCCCAAGAAGCCACAGAGATGGGCTTTAAAGCCATTCATTTGGATTCCATGCTTTGGTCGGTTGGTTTGGGCATCTTCTTTTGCTGGCTGTTTTGGTCGGTAGGACGTAAAGCAACATCAGGCGTACCCACAAAATTACAGGCATTCATTGAGTTAATTGTAGATTTTGTGGATAATAGTGTCCGTGAATCCTACAATGGCACGTCAAAGCTGATTGCTCCATTGTCATTGACATTATTTGTGTGGATTTTCTTGATGAATTTGATGGACTTGGTGCCAATCGACTTTATTCCTAAGACCGCACAATGGATTGGTAGTCTGATGGGACATGATCCGCATCATGTCTACTTTAAAATCGTACCAACAACCGATCCAAACATCACACTTGGTATGGCATTTTGTGTGTTGCTACTTATTATTGGATTCGGTCTTAAATATAAGGGCGTCGGTGGTTTCATTGCTGAATTTACTTTACACCCATTTAGTGCTAAGAACCCCATTTTACAAGCAATCTTAATTCCGATTAACCTCATTTTAGAAATTGTTACCTTGCTTGCCAAGCCTATTTCATTGGGACTGCGACTGTTCGGTAACATGTATGCTGGTGAACTTATTTTCATTTTGATTGCACTCATGCCATTTTGGGCACAATGGTTGTTGTCTGTGCCATGGGCAATCTTCCATATTCTAGTTATCACTTTACAGGCGTTCGTGTTTATGATGTTGACGATTGTTTATCTGTCGCTCATCTCACAAACATCAGAACATTAATTTGACACTTTTAAACTCTAACCCTTCAAATAGGTCATTAAGGAGACATCATGGATCCAGTAATCGCTCAGTACACGCTTCTTGCTGTGGCTCTTCTCATTGGTGCAGGTGCTTTGGCAACTGGTATTGGTTTTGCTATCCTAGGCGGTAAATTTCTAGAAAGTACCGCTCGTCAGCCTGAGCTTGGCTCACAACTTCAAACCAAAATGTTCATTGTGGCAGGTCTGCTAGACGCCGTACCGATGATTGGTGTTGGTATTGCCATGCTGTTGTTATTCGCCAATCCATTCGGCGGCTAGTCGTCAAGTAATGCCCATTTTCTGTGTTCGGCACATCTTTTCAAATTACCGACACAGAAAATAAGGCTTTCACCTGAACTTAACTAATAACGAGGTGATTGGATGAATATCAATTTTACTATTATCGGTCAGATGATTGCGTTTGCGATTTTCGTGTGGTTCTGTATGAAATTCGTATGGCCGCCACTCATCGGAGCGATTAACGAGCGTCAACGTAAAATCGAAGAAGGCTTAAATGCTGCTGAAAAAGCAAAAGCTGACCTTGCCTCTGCCGAGTCACAAGTGCAAGCAGAGTTTGCTAATGCTAAGGCTGAGGCTGCTTCTATCATTGAGCGCGCCAATAAAACCGCCAATCAAATGATTGAGGATGCTAAAGCAACAGCCCGTCTTGAAAGCGAGCGTATTATTGTGGCAGCCCAACAAACAGTTGACCAGCAAATTGCCCAAACTCGTGAGCAGTTACGTTCACAAGTTGCGACTCTTGCGGTACTTGGTGCTGAAAAGATTCTAGAAGAAAAAGTTGATGAACAAAAACACGCCAGCATGCTAGCACAACTGGCGACCAAGCTGTAATTAGAGGATATCATGGCTGAATTATCTACCTTGGCAAGACCTTACGCAAAGGCTGCGTTTGATTATGCTAAAGAGCAAAATGCGATTAACGAATGGGAAGATTTCTTGTTGATGGCATCAGATATTGTGCGTGATGACGCATTTATTGATTTGCTAAACAATCCAGCCATTCCTGCTAGTCAAAAAACCTTGGTTTTGATGGATGTCTATACCACTCAAAAACCAACCAACACCTCATTTGCTCAGACTGTACCATCAGTACTGTCTCAGGAACTGGGTGTAAATACGGCAGAAAGGGTATCTGCAGGAGACAAGAGTCCAACCGTCAATAAAGCATTGACCAATTTTGTCAGTCAACTCTCTGACAATGACAGATTGTCTTTACTCCCTGAAATCTATAGCCATTACAGCAAGCTAAAATCACAAGAGCTAAAACAGGTTGACGCTTACGTAACATCAGCCTACCCACTAACTGACGCCCAACGCAAATCCCTACAAGAATCTTTGGCAATTGCAACAGGTTCTATCGTGATTTTACACGAAGCTGTGGACAGTTCATTATTAGGTGGTGCAACCATTAAAGTGGGCGATAAGTTTACCGATGGCTCGGTGCGTGGCAAGTTAAAACAATTAAAGACTCAGCTAACAGCTTAACTGCTTAGGCTGTCTAACTTAATAGGAAACAAGGCAATGCAACAATTGAATCCAGCCGAAATCAGCAATCTGATTAAGCAACGTATTCAAGACCTTGACGTAAGCGCAACTACTAAAACTGAAGGCGTTATCGTCAGTGTGTCTGATGGTATTGTAAAAATTCATGGTTTAGAAGAAGCCATGTATGGTGAGATGATTGAGTTTGAGGGCAATGTCTATGGCATGGCACTAAACCTAGAGCAAGACTCAGTCGGTGCCGTGGTATTGGGTGATTATCTTTCGCTCCAAGAAGGTCAAAAAGCCTACTGCACAGGGCGTATTTTAGAAGTGCCTGTCGGTCCTGAATTGCTTGGGCGTGTGGTAGATGCTTTAGGCAACCCCATTGATGGTAAAGGACCAATTAATGCTAAATTAACGGACAAGGTTGAGAAAATTGCCCCTGGTGTTATTGCACGTCAGTCTGTTGATGAGCCTGTTATGACAGGTTATAAAGCGGTTGACACCATGATTCCAATTGGGCGTGGTCAGCGTGAACTTATCATCGGTGACCGCCAAACTGGTAAAACCGCTATGGCAATTGATGCCATCATTGCACAAAAAGACTCGGGTATTAAGTGTATCTATGTTGCTGTTGGCCAAAAACGTTCCACCATTGCTAACGTGGTACGTAAACTAGAAGAGACCGGAGCATTGGCTTACACCACAGTTGTTGTGGCATCAGCGTCAGAACCTGCAGCACTACAATACCTCGCGCCTTATTCTGGTTGTACCATGGGTGAATACTTTCGTGACCGCGGTCAAGACGCTCTGATTATCTATGATGATTTATCTAAGCAGGCAGTTGCCTATCGCCAAATTTCACTGCTGCTACGTCGTCCACCAGGACGTGAGGCTTATCCAGGTGATGTGTTCTATCTACACTCACGCTTATTAGAACGTGCCTCTCGTGTGAATGCTGACTATGTTGAGGCATTTACTAATGGCGAGGTTAAAGGCAAAACTGGATCGTTAACCGCACTGCCCATCATTGAAACCCAGGCAGGGGACGTATCAGCATTCGTACCTACTAACGTGATCTCTATTACTGATGGTCAGATTTTCCTTGAGTCTAACTTGTTTAACTCAGGTATTCGTCCTGCGGTAAACGCTGGTATTTCAGTATCTCGTGTTGGTGGTGCTGCTCAAACCAAAATTATCAAAAAATTATCAGGTGGCATCCGTACAGCTCTAGCACAATATCGTGAACTTGCAGCTTTTGCTCAATTTGCATCTGACCTAGATGACGCAACCAAACAGCAGCTAGAACATGGTCAACGTGTGACTGAATTGATGAAGCAAAAGCAATATGCACCCATGTCTATTGCAGAACAAGCAGCAGTCATTTACGCCTCTAACGAAGGTTATCTTGCTGATGTACCTGTTGAAAAAATTGGTGCATTTGAGCAAGGCTTGTTGAGCTTCCTTCGTAGTGAGCATGGCGAACTCATGACCGAGATTGACGAGACTGCTAACTATAACGATGATATTGAAAGTCGTTTAAAAGCGGGAATTGAAGCTTTCAAAGCGTCTCGCAGTTACTAAAGGTAATCTATGGTGTATCATTGATACACCATACACCCATTTAAAACGACTCCAGTTTTGGAATAATTATGGCAAGCTTAAAAGAAATACGTGCAAAAGTAACCAGTATTAAAAGTACTCAAAAAATCACACGTGCCATGCAAATGGTTGCTGCTAGTAAAATGCGTCGAGCCCAAGAGCGAATGAGTATGGGTCGCCCTTATGCTGAGAGCATGCATCGTGTTATTTCACATCTTGTGCAAGCACAGTCTGATTATAAGCATCCTTACATGGTCAGTCGCCCTGTCAATCGCGTGGGTTTTATCGTGGTAACTTCTGATCGTGGCTTGGCAGGTGGATTGAACATCAACTTATTCAAAAATTTGTTGAAATCAGTCAAGACCTATCAAGAGCAATCAGTAGAAGTAGAATTTGCAGCGATTGGCTCAAAAGGCGTTGGGTTTTTTAAAAACTTTGGCGGTAAAGTATCATCGGTGGTGACAGATTATGGGGATAGCCCAAGTTATGAGCAAATCAGCAGTCCCGTCCAAACCATGCTTGATGATTATCAAAATGGCAAATTAGATAGAATTTATTTGGTTTATAACCAATTTGTCAATGCCATGACCCAAAAACCTTCCGTGACCCAACTGGTGCCCCTACCTGAGGGAATATTATCGGATGACGAACATATCAGCCACGGTTGGGATTACATCTACGAGCCTGATACCAAGACTTTGATTGACAGTTTAATGGTGCGTTATATTGAATCATTGGTTTATCAGGCTGTGCTTGAAAACATTGCCTCTGAGCAGTCTGCTCGTATGGTGGCAATGAAAGCAGCGACTGATAACGCTGGTAATTTAATTAAAGATTTACAATTGGTTTATAACAAGCTCAGACAAGCTGCGATTACCAGAGAAATCTCTGAAATCGTGGGCGGTGCTGCGGCTGTTTCATAATATATTGGTGAGGATTATAAGTATGTTAAGCGTTCGTAACCGTCTCATTGTTTCTTCTTTTTTGGCAGTATTTTTAATGGTTGGCTGTGCATCTACTGGTAATGTTGCCATGAAAGAACAGAGTCAGCAAAGCATTGAAAGTGCGATCATAAAAGGCAAGACTACCAAACAACAAGTTGTTGAAAAATTTGGTGCAGCAGATAGTGTATCGTTTACTGATAGTGGTAATGAAGTTTGGACTTATCGCCATTCACGCTCCAAACCAATGGCAAGAAATTTTATTCCCTATAACTTTTTTTCTTTAGGTGAAAATATTCAAACCAAAGAGTTGGTTATTTTATTTGATACTAAAGGTGTTGTTTCTAATTACACATTTAGAGAGACTGCCAACCAGTCAAAATCAGGTTTGGCAGAATAATATCAATATTAGGAGAACGCAATGAGCGGTCGTATTGTGCAATTTATCGGTGCGGTAATTGACGTTGAGTTTAGTCGTGGTGAAGTCCCCCAAATCTTTGATGCACTTCATGTTGATGGCACGGAAACCACCTTGGAAGTCCAACAACAGCTGGGTGATGGCGTGGTGCGTACCATTGCCATGGGTTCTACCGAAGGTTTAAAGCGTGGTCTGTCTGTCTCTAATACGGGGGCACCCATTTCTGTTCCTGTGGGTACAGCGACTTTGGGACGCATTATGGATGTATTGGGTCGCCCTATTGATGAAGCAGGTCCTGTCAATGCCCAAGAGAAGTGGTCCATCCATCGTGAGGCACCAAGTTATGATGAGCAATCTAATTCAACAGAACTTCTAGAAACTGGTATTAAGGTAATTGACTTACTATGCCCATTTGCCAAAGGGGGTAAAGTAGGCTTGTTTGGTGGTGCTGGTGTTGGCAAAACTGTAAACATGATGGAGCTTATCAACAATATTGCCTTAAAACACTCAGGTCTGTCCGTATTTGCAGGGGTGGGCGAGCGTACTCGTGAGGGTAATGACTTCTACCATGAAATGCAAGAAGCAGGCGTTGTTAATACTGAAGACTTTGCCAAATCAAAGGTTGCGATGGTTTATGGTCAGATGAATGAGCCACCAGGAAACCGTTTGCGTGTCGCCTTAACAGGTCTGACCATGGCTGAATATTTTCGTGATGAAAAAGATGAAGCCACAGGCAAAGGGCGTGATGTCTTATTATTCGTAGATAACATCTATCGTTATACTTTGGCGGGTACTGAGGTGTCAGCACTATTAGGTCGTATGCCATCAGCCGTAGGTTATCAGCCAACACTTGCTGAGGAAATGGGTGCATTGCAAGAGCGTATCACCTCAACACAATCAGGATCTATTACCTCTGTACAAGCTGTCTATGTTCCTGCTGACGACTTAACAGACCCTTCACCTGCGACAACTTTTGCTCACTTAGATGCAACAGTGGTGTTGAGCCGTGATATTGCCTCACAAGGTATTTACCCTGCGGTGGATCCATTGGACTCAACTTCTCGCCAGCTTGATCCGCAAGTCATTGGTGAGGAGCATTATAATGTTGCTCGTGGCGTACAAGAAGTATTGCAACGCTACAAAGAGCTAAAAGACATCATTGCGATTTTGGGCATGGATGAACTCTCAGAAGAAGACAAGCTGGTTGTTTACCGTGCACGTAAGATTCAGCGTTTCTTATCACAACCTTTCCATGTCGCTGAAGTCTTTACGGGCGCACCTGGTAAATATGTGGCACTTCGTGATACGATTGCGGGCTTTAAATCCATCATTAGTGGTGAATATGACCATCTGCCAGAGCAAGCTTTCTATATGGTGGGCGGTATTGATGAAGTCATCGCTAAGGCGGACAAGTTAAAAGCTGCTTAATATCTGATGTTAAGATTGGGCAACCCCCAATCTTAACTGACTTTATGTCAGATAAGATGATTATAAGAAATTAAGATAGGAGTCATCATGGCGACATTTACATGCCGAGTGGTTAGTGCCAGAGAGGAGCTTTACTCAGGTAACATCAGTGTGCTTGTGGCTTCGGGTATTGATGGTGAATTGGGTATCTTAGTAGGTCATACGCCAATTATCACCTTACTAAAGCCAGGTCCTTTGTATTTAAAATCAGCCGAAGGTATTGATGAAGTAATTTATGTACAGGGCGGAGTACTCGAGGTTCAACCCAAGGTGGTGACCGTGCTTGCTGATTCAGCAGAACGTGCCAGTAATTTAGATGAAGCAAAAATTGCAGAGGCTCGTCGTAATGCCGAACAAGCACTTGCTAATCAAAGTGCAAATATTGATACCACTGCAGCCTTAGCTGCACTTGCTGAGTCCCTTGCACAGCTACAAACCATCCAAAAATACAAAAACCGTGCTTAATTTTAAAAATTTTGTTAAAATGAACACAGCTATTGAAGTGTGCTAGTCTATTTTTGCTCGCTTGATAGCATGATTTGATTTTGATATATCTTTTGATGTGTTCAAGGATAATTTATGACAACGACAGTCCCAGAAAAAGAAGACATCCCCCGAATTCTCATTGTTGAGGATGATGAACGTCTTGCTATGTTGACGCAAGATTATCTTAGACGCAATGGATTGGATGTGGCGATTGAAACTGATGGCACACGTGCGATTCGCCGCATTATTAGCGAACAACCTGATCTCGTGGTACTTGATGTCATGCTTCCGGGTAGTGACGGCTTGACTGTGTGTCGTGAGGTAAGACCGCATTACACGCAACCCATTTTAATGCTGACTGCACGTACTGAAGACATGGACCAAGTATTGGGATTGGAGATGGGTGCTGATGATTATGTGGCAAAACCCGCCCAACCACGAGTGCTACTTGCTCGCATTCGTGCTTTACTTCGTCGTTCTGATACAGCACCTACAGATGATACACCACAACGTCTAGAGTTCGGTGATTTGGTCATTGATAACGGTGGTCGTTCAGTCACATTAAATGATGAGTTGGTTGATTTCACAAGTGCTGAATATGACTTGTTATGGTTATTGGCATCTAACGCGGGACGAATTTTATCTCGCGAGGATATTTTTGAACGTTTGCGTGGCATTGAATATGACGGTCAAGACCGCTCTATTGATGTGCGTATTTCTCGCATCCGACCAAAAATTGGCGATGATCCAGAGAATCCAAAACGTATTAAAACTGTACGTAGCAAAGGTTATTTGTTTGTTAAAGAAGGCAATTAATTGTAACCTTACCATCAAGCATCGTTTAACCTATGCTACAATAATAGCCAGCCTTTGCTGGCTTTTTGTTTTTTATGATTTTACTATATAATTAAATGGGGCTGTACTAGAATAACTCTCATGTTATACCAGTTTTATGAAGATAACCCATTGTAAATTAAGTAAAAAAGTTCAAATAAAACTGCTTGAATTTTTTGTAGCACAAGTTACTGCTA
>JBHCHC010000053.1:0-2672 GCA_041802645.1 Moraxella sp.
AAATTGAAACATTTTAAATCCCATGATTGAAAAAATTAGACTTGATAAAAGCGATTATGTTACCATAAAGATGACGATTTTAACGCATTTTAATTTTTTAAAGAGTCTGTCATGAGTGAACACAATACCCCACAAGAGACGTTAAGCAGTAACATCATCATCACTCCCAATGCCCAAGATTATCTGGCAGAGTTACTTGCCAAACAAGAGATTGAAGGCATCGGTGTGCGTATCTTTGTAGAACATGCAGGTACGCCACGAGCGGAATGCTGCATGAGCTACTGCCAGCCCGACGAGATTGATGAAGAGGACTTACACATCCCTTATGATAAATTCGTCGCTCACATTGACGCACCAAGCATTCCCTATCTGCATGATGCCGTGATTGACTATAATAAGGATCGTTTTGGTGGACAGCTTACTTTCCGTGCCCCGAACTCCAAAGTCCCACAAGTGGGTGAAAATGCCAGCATCGAAGAACGCATCACTTATGTCTTACAGTCTGAGATTAACCCACAGCTTGCCAGTCATGGCGGTCATGTGGAGCTGCTAGAAGTCATCGAAGATGAGGCAGGCAAGACTGCCGTACTAAAATTTGGCGGTGGATGTCAAGGGTGTAGTGCAGTGGATGTCACGCTTCGTCAGGGCGTCGAAGTTCAGCTAAAACAGCAAATACCCGAACTGACCCATGTCATTGATGAAACTGACCACACCAAAACTGAAAATGCCTATTACAAATAACACTTTCTGTGTCATATCAAATTAAAAGGGCGATATGCCCTTTTTTGGTTACCTCTCATGACTATCACCAAGTTTTGACAAAGTTCGGTCACTTTAAATACTCGCCAAACCCCACTTTTAGTTTTTGCAATTTTGGAGGTATGGTGAAGTTGCAATACCCCTGCGTGGGGTTTTTGGCAAAAAAGTTTTGGTGATATACCTCAGCGACATAAAATGGCGGAGCAGGCTCAACTCGGGTGACCACATCGACACCCAGCTGTGTTAATTCATGAATTTTTTGTTGAATGACATCAAGTTGGACATCATCATGATAAAAAATCACTGAGGCGTACTGCGTGCCAATATCATGACCTTGGCGGTTTGGCGTGGTTGGGTCATGCGTGGCAAAGAAAATGTCTAATATGGTGGTCAAATCAATGACCGCCTCATCAAAGACGACCCTGACCACCTCGACATGACCACTTTTACCCGTACAGACTGTTTCATAGTCTGCCGTCTCCTTTGTGCCACCTGCATAACCACTGGTCACAGAAGTAACGCCTTTTACTTCAGAAAACACCGATTCTGTACACCAAAAACAGCCGCCACCCAAAATAATCTCTTGCATGAGACACCTCAGTTGTTAATGAAACCCATGAAAAAAACCGTTTAAAATGGTAGAATAGCACATATTTTTCCAAAATCCAATGAACCATGCCAAACAGCGACCATGCCACTCATCAGACCGCCCCAACCAACGACCCTGTCGTAGCAGATACCATTTTTACCACGCCACTTGATAAGCATGCACGTTTTTCGTTTGACGAGCAAGTGGTGGCATGTTTTCCTGATATGATACGTCGGAGCGTTCCTGGCTATGGGCAGGTGCTTGCCATGTTGCCGATTTTTGCCCGTCGCCATTTGGCTCATCGCCAGCATAAAAATAACAAAAAGCTAAGTCGCATTTATGATTTAGGAACCTCTTTGGGGGCGGTGTTGTTCTCATTAGCCGGCGAGTTTGAGGCTGATGAGGTAGAGCTCATCGGTGTGGATAACTCTCCTCCGATGGTAGAACGTGCGACTGCTTTACTTCATGAGCATTATCCTCATCACGACATTCACATTCTATGCGATGACATCAATCAAACATCGCTTCAAGATTGCGACATGATTGTCCTAAATCTGACCTTGCAGTTTTTAAATCCCAATGAGCGACTGCACTTATTAAAAAAATGCCATGACGCCTTATCAGATGGCGGCATTTTAATTTTGACCGAAAAAATCCACCTCATCGATGAACAAAATGATGCTTGGCAAGTTGAACGATATTATGACTTTAAGCGTGCCAATGGCTACAGCGAATTGGAAATCAGCGGTAAGCGAAACGCCCTAGAAAACGTTCTTATCACCGACAGCGAACAGCAGCATATAGAGCGATTGCACCAAGTAGGATTTTTACGGCAAATGACATGGTTTCGCTTTTTAAATTTCATTTCTATCATTGCCTTTAAATAGCCAAAGATGGTCTTTATTTTAAACAACTTTTGTTAGGATTATGTGCTTAAGGTGATTTTGCCCCAAAGGGATTGTTAAACTCTTATGAATACCATTGCCAATTTTGAAAAAGACTTATACCTATTTTTATTAACCCTTGCCAAAAACAACTCAACAGCTCATGAATGGCTGTCACATCTACCCACATGGCTTAGCGATATCAAAGACAAATCACGCTACGCTCATGCCCCCTATTACGCCTCTGCGGTAGAAAAATTACCCAGCATCACTCCTGCATCGGTGGATTTGTCCACACAAGTTGCCATCACTTTGGGTGACACATGGCAGATGGGAGAGTATAAAAAAACCGAAGCTCTACTCAAAACTCTCATGCCGCGGCGAAAAGGTCTTTATTTTATCGGTCGTGATGAGCATATGATACATATAGATACTAAATG
>JBHCHC010000054.1:0-3409 GCA_041802645.1 Moraxella sp.
AGTCATTAAAATTGACAAAATCCGCAACAATGTCGTCGTATCTCGTCGGGCGGTTATGGAAGCTGAAAATAGTGCTGAGCGTGATGAATTGCTTGCTAAACTAGAAGAAGGCATGGAAGTTCAAGGCATCGTTAAGAATCTAACCGACTATGGTGCATTCGTTGATTTGGGTGGTATTGATGGTTTGTTACATATCACCGATATGGCATGGAAACGTATCAAACATCCATCAGAAGCGGTTGAAGTGGGTCAAGAGCTTAAAGTTAAAGTCTTAAAATTCGATCGTGAGCGTAACCGTGTTAGCTTGGGTCTAAAACAACTGGGTTCTGATCCATGGGGTGAAGTTGAAAAGACTTATCCAGTAGGTACCATCACTAAAGCTCGTGTAACGAATCTAACTGATTATGGCTGCTTTGCTGAAATTGCTGAAGGCATCGAAGGTTTGGTACACGTTTCTGAAATGGATCACACCAATAAGAATATCCACCCATCAAAAGTAGTTCAAGTGGGCGATGAAGTTAATGTCATGGTCTTAGAGATTGATGGCGAGCGTCGTCGTATCAGTCTGGGCATCAAGCAAACCATGCCAAATCCATGGGAAGAGTTTGATAAAAAATACTCAAAAGGTGACAAAATCACAGGCACCATCAAGTCAATTACTGATTTCGGTCTTTTCATTGGCTTAGAAGGCGGTATTGATGGTTTGGTACACTTGTCTGACATCTCTTGGAATGAATCAGGCGAAGAAGCGATTCGCAACTATACTAAAGGCGATACCGTAGAAGCACAAGTTTTACAGGTAGATGCTGAGGGTAACCGCATCAGCCTAGGTATCAAGCAGCTTAACTCTGACACATTTAACGAATACTTAACCGCCAATGAGCGTGGGGCTATTGTTAAAGGTACAGTAAAAGAGGTGGATGCCAAAGGTGCGGTCATTACACTTGCTGATGATGTAGAAGGCTATTTGGCTGCTGCTGACATTGCCCGTGAGCGTACTGAAGATGCCTCAAAAGTGCTTAGCGTTGGCGATGAGGTAGAGGCGAAGATTGTTCGTGTGGATCGTAAATCACGTAACATTACTTTGTCTGTCAAAGCCAAAGATGAGGCGGATGAGCGTCAGGCGTTAAAAGAGCTATCAAATGCCACCACTGACAATCAGCCAAAAACTTTGGGCGACATTTTTGCCGACCAGCTAAAAGGCTAATTGCCAATGAATAAAAAAAAGACCTTGAATCACTTCAAGGTCTTTTTTATTAAATATTTGAAAATTAACAAAAAATTTATTTTATTTTTGGTAAAATTACGGTATTATTACACTTTAACTTAAATCTTGCTCTTTGGTAATTTTCATGAAAATTTAAGGCAACCATAAAAAAGCAAGTGTGGTTTTAAAGGTGAAAAAATGCAAACAATCAAGCAAAATAATGAATCTGAACACGATGGCGAAGCAGTCATTAAAAAGTCAGATTTGATTGCTAACGTGGCATCTAAGTGTGATAACTTAGAGGAGATATTGGTTGATGAGGCGGTGCGTGAGATTTTGGATATGATGACATATAGCATTGCTAAAGACGAGCGTGTAGAAGTTCGTGGGTTTGGCAGTTTTTGCCTGCACCATCGTGATGCACGCAAAGCACGCAATCCCAGAACAGGTGAATACGTGGATGTAGAGGCAAAGGCTGTGCCTTATTTTAAACCAGGTAAGGCTTTGCGTGAACTGGTAGATATTTATAATAGATAAAAGGTGTTATTGTGTCTTTATTGGTTATTATTTTATTAGTATTGTTTTTTGGTTATGCCATCGCTTTGGTGCTTGCTAACAACACTGAAATTGCAGTAAATCTGCTATTTTCCCAAGTACCAACCACAAATTTAGGATTGCTATTGGTGCTTACCATTGCTTTGGGTGTCTTTATTGGTATTTTACTCTCCGTATTGTTGTTTAGAGTGTTCCAGAATAAATTGGAGATTCGTCGCTTGCATAAAGAAAAAGGAGAGTTGCAAGCTAAGTTAAATGAGGCGAATGTTGTGATTGAGCATGCTCGCCAATCCCATATCTTGGCGGATGAAACCAAAATCACCGTCCCTGAGCCAACTGTTGTTTCAGTAGATTCAGAGACCCAACGTTTCCTATGATTTGATGATGATTACCATGAAAACACCTTCATTTAATAGAAAAACAATCAACTCGCCAGTTATTGTCGCGATTGACAAGCATGACCTGCCGTCGGCATTAGCATTGGCGGATGAGCTAGATCCCAATCTGTGTCGCTTAAAAGTTGGCAAAGAACTGTTTACTGCCTGTGGGACACAAGTTATAGAGGCGTTTCACCAACGTGGCTTTGAAATTTTTCTGGATTTAAAGTTTCATGACATTCCTAATACCACTGCTCAGGCGGTACTTGCAGCAGCAGACATGGGAGTGTGGATGGTAAATGTGCACGCCTCTGTTGGCTCAGAGGCAATGGCATTATGCAAGACTCGTCTAAGTGATGGTGGTTATGATACGCTGCTGATTGCGGTGACGGTACTTACTTCCATGACATCAAATGAGCTGTTAGAATTTGGTGTACAAGGCTCGATTGAAGAGCAGGTTATGCGTCTGTCGGGTTTGGCTTATCGCGCAGGATTGGATGGAGTGGTATGTTCTGCCAAAGAAGCACCGGCTCTAAAATCGATTTTTGGACAAGATTTTAAGTTAGTAACACCCGGCATTCGATTGGCTGATGACAGCAAAGATGACCAGAAGCGAGTGTGCACTCCGCAAGAAGCTTTGGCAAGCGGATCGGATTACTTGGTCATTGGGCGTTCCATCACATATGACAGCAACCCTGCTCGCAAGCTAAAACAAATCTTAGGGTTGATTGAAGGCTGAGTGTACATCCTAGAAGGGTTGTGTGCCAAATTTATTAGAATTTGCATTAAAGACAGTCTCCTTGAGTTGCAACCATCTTTAGACCTGGATTTGCCAAAACATTAAAACCCAACTTTTTGGATGAACCAATAGGTGGGTTTTTGTCATTGGATGAATTTTTGTGCTATTTTTCTTGATGTTTATTCAGATGCTCATGTAAGATTTTACGCAGTTGTAAGATGGTTTTGGGGTTTTCATGAATGTTATGACCGCCTGTGATGACCGTCTCGCTTGCTGCACCGTCTAAGTGTGAGCTGTCATAGGGTACGATGCCATCAGAGAGGTTCTGTCCTACCAAACTGCCTTGTAGCTCCTCGGCACTGCCATGATAGTCACCCATGATGGTGTGATAGGTGACATGGTCATTGATGGTCAAATCTTTGGTAAGTTTGATGAATGTTGAGCGATTAGAGAGTTGGCTGGGACCATTTTGTAAATACAGTGAACCGATGGTGCTGTTTTGTAGTTGGATGGCATCCACTTCTTCGCTAT
>JBHCHC010000055.1:0-8715 GCA_041802645.1 Moraxella sp.
CATTGGGCATGAGTATGGTCAAGATTGGCTGGTGGACATTTTAGGCAATCTCCAAGAAAAATTTCCCAACATTCATGTTATTATCATGGAAGATGAACAGCCCAATTACACCGACCAAGATGTTGCTCACGAAGAATTTATTCAGCGTTTACACGCACTAAACTTAAGCCATCGAGTCACTTTTATTGGTAGGCGACCGCCTGACATGAAAGAATGGCTCTCTTCTGCCAATGTGGTGCTTGCTCTTGCTGAAAGACCCGAGAGCATTGGCATCACTGCCTTACAGGCCATTCATCTAGGAACGCCCGTGGTGGGCTGGGCAAAAGGTGCTTTTGCTGATATTTTATCCAATATTTATCCTCAAGGGCTGGTCAAAGAAGAAACTGCTCTTGCTCTGTGCAAAAACATCAAATTCCACTTACAAAATAAAACTCGACCTGCCATGACCCATGAATACACCATCGAACAAATGACTGCCGAAACCTTAGCGGTGTATCAATCACTCGTGCCAAATAGCCATTTGGTGGATAAAGACAGACATGATAATTTGGTATGTGTTAAAGCCACTTAGATTGAGCAACCCAACCTAGTGACGTAAATCAGTTGAAGCACAGGCAGGTAGGCAGTCACAGAAAATTACCCAATGATGTCAAATTTTTGTTAAAATAGTCAAAAATTTTTGCACTCTTGTATTTATGAACAGTACTGATACCACCCAAGAATACGCACCTTTTAAAGAAACTGACTCTAAAGAGACAGCGTTCTATTTTGACAATGATAACTTGATGGAAAGTGTGGTCGCTGGTATTCAAAATACCTTGGGCAACTTAAAACATAGCTACGCCACCACTGCAGGTAATTTGGTTGATGAGATTTGGGTAACAGGCAGCCAAGCACAGATTAATAATGCCTTAAACCGTTTCGTTGTAAAGAATGTAGGCATGGTGCTTGAGTTACGCTTGGAGCTTTTTGATGGCTTTTTACGACTGTATTGCACAGCAGACATTCTAGGAATGCATCTGTCTGTAGCTAGCAACTTTAAGCTGACGCAAGCACGCCTTGACCGGCACGTTCAGCAGTTCGCTTTTGAGCAAATCTCAAATACTGACATTATTACTCTACACAGCAAATCTTGGTGGAAAACCCCTGCCATTAAATTTACCATATCTGCCTATCGCACCCTGCTCAAAAAAGACCCTTTACCTTTTTTATTAAGCTTATCACCCAAACTCAAAGGCAAGCCATTTATTGAATATAAAGGCAATGTCATTTATTTAGAGATTGGCAGATGGTTACCTGATGATATCAAAAATTACCTAAAAAAAGCTCAAGTCAATCATGCCATCGTCAAAAAAGAACAGCTTATTTTAAAGGTTCAACCCAATTTTGGTGATATATTAAGTTTTGGCGACCCCAATGCAGACGTCATCACCGAAAAAGACAATCCCAATCAGTCTAAATAAGGACAAACCTAATGGAGCTCGTTATTTTTATTGTGCTGCAAGGGGTGGCAAATCCACATTTTATAAAAAGCAGTTTATTGATACACACATTCGCCTAAATGACGATATGCTAAAAACCGCCTACCGTGAAAAAACTGCTTTTTGAGGCGTGCTTAGGCAGTAAAACCCCAACCGTGATAGACAGAACCAATCCAACCAAACAGATTAGGGCATATTATATCCGTTTGGCAAAAGCGTGGCATGGATATGTATTGGCAAGACACTCACAAAGACGGCTTTAACCCACAAACTAACAGGCACGCACACCGTTACCATTTGCAAGGTTTTGGTGATTGATAACAACTTATCGATTCATGATGAATATCACAAGATGATTGAGAGGCTGTTGGATGAGTTTTAAAGGCGTGATAATGAGTACTACAGATTGCTGTTACTCACTTATTCTCAAAAACTCATCAACCACTTTATATTGACCGCTTGTCGTCTCTTCATGATACATCGCTTCACGAAAGGCGTTAGAATTGACAAGTCCACCTGTGTACCAAGCGATGTATTTACGAGCAATACGGCAGCCTGAATACTCACCATAGAAGCTGTATAACTCCTCCAAATGAGCAAGGACAATCTCCCGAAGTTCTCGTGCGTTGGGTGGCGGTAGCAACTCGCCTGTATCTAGATAATGAGCGATGTCGCGAAAAATCCAAGGTCTGCCTTGACCTGCTCGCCCTATCATCACCGCATCTGCTTCTGTGTATTCCTGTACCCATTTTGCCTTTTGAGGGCTATCTATGTCGCCATTAACGATGATGGGAATGGTGACGTGTTTCTTGACTTCTTTAATAAGTTCATAACGAGCATTTCCTTGATACAAATCTTCTCGTGTACGTCCATGAATGGCGAGTGCGGATACGCCTGCTTGCTCAGCGATTTTGGCGACGGTTAAAATATTTTCTTGTCCATTGGCAAACCCAAGTCTGGTTTTTAAGGTGATTGGCACGCCCAAATTTGCCACTGATTCCACTGCACTGTCAAGCAAGCATTTGACCAAATCCAAATCTTGTAAGAGTGCTGAGCCTGCTAATTTACGACATACTTTTTTGACAGGGCAGCCCATGTTAATATCTACCATGCATGCCCCATTTTCCACCTGAAAACGCACAGCTTGAGCAAGCTTATCAGGTTCTGCTCCGGCTACCTGAGCGGAAATGGGGGCAATCTCACCTGTAAAATTGGCACGGTATAAGGATTTTTTACGAGCATACAAAGCAGTGTCAGCAATGATCATCTCAGAAACAGCGTGACCTGCTCCAAAGGATTTGGCAAGACGACGAAAAGGGTTGTCCGTCACACCTGCCATCGGTGCTACAATCAAACGATTGGCAATGGTTTCTTTGCCGATGGTCAAGGGAGTTAATAAAAGATGTTTACTCATGTATATTTTATCAAAATAAAAAGTTTTGAGGAATTTAAGCAGATTTTTAACGCACCAACCCCAAAAGATGAACATCTTTTGGGGTTGGTTGCCACTTAGAATTTCTTAAAATATGGCGGTCAAAATCATAAAAACAATGGCACTGATGGCGGCGGCGGCAGGTAAAGTAATGACCCACGCCAAACCGATTGGCTTCATCAGTTTCCAATTGGTGTTTTTATTGACCAATCCAATGCCCAATACCGCTCCTACAAGAATGTGCGTACTAGACACGGGAATACCAAGACTGGATGCTCCCATCACCACGGCTGCCGCTGCAAGTTCAGCAGAAAAACCTGAGGCTGGATGCATCTCAGTTAAGTTTGTGCCAACTGTCTGAATCACTTCTTTACCAATAAACCACAATCCCACGATGAGAGAAATACCAAACGTCACCATCACAGGTGCAGGCACGGTGGCTTTGGCAGCTATGGCATTTTCTTTAATCACATCCATGATGGCCACAAAAGGACCAACAGCGTTGGCGATGTCATTTGAACCATGAGAAAAAGCAAAGGCACAAGCAGTAAATACCTGCATCCAGCTAAACATGATGAATGTTGCCTTACCCAAATCTTCTTTGTGCTTACCTCTGATGGTTTTGGTGTAGATAAAGGCAGTCAGCCACACCATCGCCCCAATCATACCCATGACAAGACTGGCGTGCAAAGTGGATAAATTAAGCCCTGTGTTTTTTAAACCCTTAAAAACCACCATCGCCGTCATGACCACCGCCCCCAGTGCGGCAATAAGTGGCACCCATGTTTTTAGAGCTTTTAGAGTATCTAGATTCTCACGCTTGTTCTCCAATGCGTGCAACTCTTGGTAGTAACCTGTTTCTAATTCATCAACACCATCCACTTCCTTATAAATTTCTTGGTCACGAAGCAGTGCGGTGGTATAGCTTAATTTATTTTCTTCTGTCAAGGACTCAAAATGTTCTTTTTGGCGGACTTTTAGAGCTTTTCTTTGGCTTTTGAGCTCTTTGACCTTTAGCTCCATGCCTTCATTATAGGCAAGGATATTTTTCTTAATCAATCCATAAATTACATAGGACAATGCCCCGCCCAATACAGGCGATAGCACCCAAGACATGGCAATCTCACCAATCTTTGACCATTTGACCGTCTCAAACGCCAGCGACGTACCACCCAAATCGATGCCGAGCACAATCGACGAACCCACAATACCACCAATGATGGCATGAGTAGTAGAGACGGGCAGACCTTTTTTGGTGGCAAATAACAGCCAAAACGCTGCTGCTACCAATGCAGAAAGCATAAGATAAATAAATTGATTGGGGCTAACCCCCAAATCAGAAATGTCTACAATCCCACTTCGTATTGTATCAGTGACAGCAGCACCTGCCAATACCGCACCTGAAACCTCAAAAATCGCTGCCACCGCAAGTGCTTGAGTGACACTGAGCGTGCCAGCACCCACAGATGTACCAAAAGAGTTGGCAACATCGTTACCGCCGATGTTAAACGCCATAAAAATACCAAAAAATGATGCGACCAAAAATAGCATCACTTGTTGATGGTTGGTATAGTCAAGTCCCCACATGACAAAATAGATGCTAGCACCCAGCATCAATAAGGCAAAAAAGACGTTGCCAAACATGGGTGTAGACTGTTTTGTTGAAGTTCCCATAGGATAAATTCTCAGCGAGATAAAATTTTTGGCATTATAGAAGTCAAATATGACAGTTCTATGACAATTTTAACATATTTAAGCGTTTCTCAGGAAAAATATTTCTAAACATTTCTTGATGTTTCACAATTTTTAAATTAAGTTAAGTCATTGTTTTTTATAAAAACAAAACCTCTGATGTCGAAGTATTTTAAAAAAATCCTCATATCATGAATAAATCAATGAGTTGATTAAAAATTGTGAATTTTATATCAGTGTTCACTTACCGCTTTTATGTTGGTCTGATAGGCAAAAAATTCGCCTGCACCTGTGAGCAGCTCCAAAACACCCTGCTCAATTCGTTTGACATAATTGATATCATTCATCAATGACGATGCTTGTTCACTATCTAAAACACCTTCTCTTAGGCGATTAAACACTTGCTGTCTTAATTCCTCTAAATTCTCACTGTGGTGAGTGAGCGTTTGTATATGCTCTGTCCATTTAGCCGAGTTCAAAGCCAAGCTCTGTGCCTGCACCAATCCTTGCAAAGAGACAAACAAATGTTCTCTAAGATAGCGATATTCGACAGCGATATCCGTACTGCCCACTGGATGACCATCCACCGGCATCGCCAAAAATCTTGCCATATTCTTTTGTAGATGCTTGGCATCCTTAACCATTCCAAGTAAGGTAAACGCCACCAAATGGATGGCGGTCAGCTCATCTTGGCGACTGTCAGCCTCATCAACATCCATTTTACTGACAAAATCCAGTATTTCACCATACAAAGGCTTGATTTGCCATTCGTATAAGGTTTGAATGTTGGGTTCAAAAGGCGGCTTGGGCCATGCAATCTTATGAGGCTCATGCTTGGCTTTTTGATAAAAATCATCATTCGACACAAAAATAGCATGACACATGACCTCCGTACTTAGGCTTGCCAGATGGTGAACCTCTTTAGATACCGCTCTTAGGGCAATGTCTGCTGACATCAGGGCGTTCGGGTCAAGATAACGTGGCATTACCGCTTGAGAGCCATCTGGCAAAAACTTCGTGTTTACTTTATCAGGCAGCAGTCGTGTCAGCACATTGGCAAGTTGCCCCTGCCATCGCCAGAATATCGCCACACCCAACACATTAAATAAAGTATGAAACAATGCCAGCCCAATCAATGGCGAGAAATTAGCAAATTTAACAATAGCATCCACCAAGATGGTTATCGGCACCCACAAAATAAAAGTCAGTAATGCCGTGATGCCATTAAAAATCAAGTGTGCCAAAGCCAGTCTCTGTCCTGCTCGCTCACTGCTTATCATGCCCATGATGGCGGTGGTGGCGGACGAGCCAATATTTGATCCAACTGCGATGGCAAAGGCTTGGACGATGGTAATTTGATTGCTGGCAAGGGCAGTTAAAGTTAAAATCAAGGTCGCATGCGAAGACTGCAGCACACAGGTGAGTAAAAAACCAATCCCTGCAAAGGTGAGTACTTCTAAGGTTGGACCAAATTCCAAAGAAGCAAAATCAAGCTGACTCCCAAAGCCACCAAAACCAGACTTAATGGCATCAATCCCCATAAAAATGAGTGCCACTCCCACCAAGATTCGCCCTATCGCCTTTTGTTGCCCGCCAAAAAATCCAATTAAAATCCCAAACACAAGCATGGGTATTGCCACAGGAGACAAGCTCACCCTTTGACCCGCCAAAGCAAGCTACCAAATACCCGTGGTTGCCCCCAAGTTTGTTCCAAGAATAATAGCAATCCCACCAGCGAGTGTAATCATGCCAGTACCCAAAAAAGCAATGGTCAATAATGACACCAATGTACTAGATTGCAAAACAAATGTAGAACCAACCCCAAACAAAAACCCCTTGGCAGGCGTGGCGGTGCTTTTGGTCATGAGCCTCTCTAACGTGCCTCCTGCAGTGCTGTGTAGCCCCTCCTCGATGCATTGCATGCCAAACAAGAATAATGCTAACCCATAGCAAAGCTCCAACCATGCTAAGCTGTACCAAAATGACAGACCAAGCATGGAGGCAAGCATGACAAGCAATAGATGGGTAAGGTGTTTTTGAGAGCGTTTCATTGATTTGACCGAATTTAAGTCACCACAAACCAAACAAGAATAACATCAAATGAGCCAACATCATCACATCCATACTCTTGCTATTGTCATGATATTGTCACAAAAAAACAAAGCGTCATCATAGCAGTATTCACTTTTTTTAGCAAATCCATTTACCTTGTTAAAATGACGCTCCTATGATGTTAAAATCCCTTGAAATAGAATCATCCACCTCCATTTACTTTCTTTTCATTCATTCAACTGCTATGTCACAGATTCGTACGCTCGTCAATACCCTAACCCATTATCAAGCCCTGCCCCATCATCAAAACCCCATTTTGCAACAAACCTTGGATGATGTTCAACATTGGCAAAAGATGCGAATAAAACGCACCAATCACACTTTATTCAATGATGACAACACTCACTTACTTGCCCATTATCTCATTGAGCGCATTTATGGGGATGACGATTTTGATGTGCTGGCAGAACAACTTTTGACCGCAGGGACAAACGCTTTGAATGGTTCAGGCAAACTTGAAAAACTCATCCCAAGTAATGCCTTAAGTGCAGGGGTGCTTGGCGTGCAGTCCGCTGTTCACGCCATTGAGCTTGATTTGGCTTTGGCACAAAGCTTACTTAGCGACTTTGGTGAGCGTTATCGCAGTCAAAAAGTTCATGACGCTCTCATGTATGAGGTGTACCGTCATGTAAATGCCAAAGATGAACGCATTGCCCAAATTCACACCATTAAAGATGTTTGTGAACGCTCGTACAAATATTTTAATTCTTTTATTCTCCAAAATGCTTTTAAACTCGCTAAAGGCATAGCATATGATAACGGCTACCAACCTCTGTACGATTTTATCGGCGAGGGACTAACTGCCATGAAGCCTCTAAAGCATATTGATGACTTTACCATGCCTTTTGTAAGCAATGAACTTGCCATGATTGATGAGATTCATGATCAATCTATCTAAAGTGAACTCTGCAATTTTGACAAAACTCGCCCATTCTCCCCGAAATTATCGTATAATAGGTGCATTCTCATCATTTTGGACATCTCATGAACGACAATCATTTTACCAATCCCAACATTCTTCCCACAGGTACGCCTCAGGGACAATCCGCCATGCAAACCCCTGCAAATCAAAGCCATGATGCCGCTCCATACGACAATCGCTACTCAGAAAATGTTGGTGAAACTACTCATTTTGGCTATCAGACAATCAATGCTCGGGAAAAAGAAGCCAAAGTAGGACAAGTATTCACTTCTGTTGCCACTAAATATGACATCATGAATGACTTGATGAGCTTTGGTATTCATAGACTTTGGAAGCGTTTTGCCATTAAAATGAGTGGTGTACACACAGGTCAAAGTGTGCTTGATATCGCAGGCGGTACAGGTGACTTGGCAAAAGTATTTAGCAAAGAAGTGGGTCGACAAGGGCGTGTGGTCTTATCTGATATTAACGAAGCGATGCTTGAGGTGGGTCGCACCCGACTTATTAATGCTGGCTGCAATAATGTAGAATTCATTCTTGCCAATGCAGAAACCCTAGAGCCTTTTGCTGATAACTCTTTTGATCTGGTGACCATCAGCTTTGGTTTGCGTAATGTGACAGACAAACAAAAAGCCCTAGAAGCCATGCATCGTGTACTAAAACCAGGTGGGCGATTGCTCGTGCTTGAATTTAGCAAGCCCATCTTTGAACCACTGTCCCGGGCGTATGACCTATATTCCTTCACCGCCTTACCCCTCATGGGCAAAATCGTAGCCAATGACAGTGAAAGCTACCAATATCTTGCCGAAAGCATTCGTATGCATCCTGATCAAGCCACTCTAAAAACCATGATGGAACAAGCAGGTTTTGTCAATTGTGACTACCACAATCTGACAGGCGGCATCGTGGCAGTGCATCGTGGCTTTAAGATTCGTTGATGTTATCAGTGGGGCATCTGCCATGCTCCACTTTTTATTATTTAGCCAATTTTTCTTGCTCGCTTGCCAAAAACTCTTGTGCCACTCTTGCTCAATTACTTCATAGGTCACAGAAAAACTCTTTGATTTATAACGCCA
>JBHCHC010000056.1:0-8110 GCA_041802645.1 Moraxella sp.
CATCGTCACTGACTCTCTCTAAGGTTGCCACCACTTTAGGGCGACTGTCTTGAAATGAGGAGGTGGTCTTGGCAGGTTTTGGTATGCTTGGGATGTAGTCGTCTTTGTCAACGATGTGCTGATTAAAAGTACGAACCAAATTTTCATAATAATAAAGGTGTGTATCGATGGCAAAGCGTTCACGCCCTCGCATTAGGCATAACAGATATGCACATAGGCGGGGTATCATGCCATAGATAATGACCGACATCATCATGAGCATGGCAAGACGGGCAGGGGGAATATCACCGCGGGAGATGCTGATTTGACTCGGCATCTCAAAGCCGACAAGACTGGGGATAAAGCCAAAAAACTTTAAAATCAGGGCAAAATGGTCTTGGGTGAGTAAGGTGGATTCCCACACGAAGGCATAGCTTTTAAATAAAAATAATATGAACAACGCCATCACACTGCCAAATAAACCACAAAGCCATGCTTTGTGAATGACTTTACCAATTTGCCAGACGCTATTTTTTTGAAATTCTTCTAAATAAATGTCAAAAGCTTCAGATTCTACAGCTGTTTTTGGGCGAAGCTTGTCTAAAATGCCATAAATGCCCGAATAAGGATGTGGGTTTTTTAAACCAATAAGCCACCATAGCAATGTTGCGGTATGCCAGCCCAGCAGTCCAAGCAGTACATAAAAAAAGTTAATGACGTGTGTGCTTAGCAGTCCAAACACCCCAACCAAACCAATAACAAAAGAGGCGAAGGCATAGAATCTACCGACACTCTTAATCAAAAAATCGCCTTTATGTAAGGCATGCTGTAAGCTGCCCTGCTTATCCATGAGAGTGGCACGATAGACAAGCTTATCGGTGGGCGTGCCGCTGATTTCTTTGGCAAGATTGGTGGCGACTTTGGGGTCGGTGGCAAAGATGAAGTTTGTGATTTCAAGTCGCCTAATAAGATCTAACATTTTGTGCTTATCAGGGGTTAAATCATCAAGGCGATGAATATTTTCTAGTTGAATGTCGCTCATGGGGTGGCTTTGTAGGCTTGGGTTTGTGGGCTTAAATGGTCTGTTCTAATTGTCGCAATTTGGCGTGTAGATTGTCAAGCTCTATTTGTTTTTGAGAATCGGCTTTTAAGGCGAGCTGCTTGCTGAGTTTTTTAATTTGGCTACGCAGTTTGGCAAGTTCAATGGTATTTTTGGCATAGTCTTTATCCATGACTTCAGTGTGATTGTCCGTCATGACGTTTGCGATGGCGGACTCTACGGCATTGACCACAGGTTTTGTGCCACCCATGATGTTTTGGGCAACACGGTTTAGGTGTTGATGATATCGATGGCGTAAATGGTCTTGCTTAGTACGTCTTTCATCATTCGTGCGTGAACGAGCATAAGGTGCCAAGTCTATGCAATCCACAGGACAAGGAGCAAGACAGAGTTCACAGCCTGTACACAGTTCGGTGATGATGGTGTGCATGTGCTTGGCGGTGCCGATGATGGCGTCTACAGGACAGGCAGGAATGCATTTGGTGCAGCCGATACAGTCGCTCTCATCAATGATGGCACGAACTTCAATAGGTCGTTCAGTAACAGGGTCATTCTGCCACTTACTTGGCGTAGCGAGCAGTCTGGCTAGTGTCTTGCCATGCTTATCCATGATGGCAAAAATATCATCGGTAACTGCCTGCCCACCAGGAACGCACAGGTTGTGAGCTTCCCCATTCATGACGATACCATAGGCATAAGGTAGGCAGCCGTCGATATGTCCACAAAGACCACATTGGGTTTGTGGTAAGATTTCATCGATTTGACGAATGATGATTTTATGTTTATCATCCAATTCTTCAATGTTTAATGTATTAAATAAAATGGGCAGGGAGGATAGGCGGTCATTCATGAGGGTGTGCTGTGATAATAAAATTTGTGGTAGTGGTTTTGACGGGTATGGTCAAAAATTCATCACAAAAGAATAGGTCAGTTACTCAACCAAAAGGCATCAGAGGCTAATTTTTCAATTTAGGCATCTATTTATCATCAATCTTTTGCGGTCAAATCAATACTTTTGTGCCACCACTTCTTTGTTAGGGTCACTTTTGGCGATTTTATCAAGGGCTTCTTGGTTATCATCTTTGTCTGCCTCAGGCTCTTCTTGCATGAGTGTGGCACTGGGCTGATATTGAAATTTACCATATACAGGAAAATGATCAGAGCCAACATCGGGTAGGATTTGGATGTCTTTCATCATAAAATCATGACTGTGAAAAATATGGTCAAGTGGCCAACGAAACAGTGGATATTTGGCATGAAAAGTATTAAAAAAAAGCCACGCCCTTTACGAGGGTCTAGCAGACCACTGATTTTTTGGAAAAGCCTGGAGGTAGATGACCACGCCACGTCATTTAGGTCGCCAAAAACCAATACAGGCTTGTCCATGAACTCAATCTCACGCCCTACTAAGAGTAATTCGGCATCTCTGTCGGTGGCGGTGGCGACCTCGGTGGGGCTAGGAGGCATCGGATGCAAGCAATAAATATAAATCCACTCACCTGAACGAAGTTGTAGTTTGGATTTGATGGAGGGAATGTCCTCTGTAACCCAATGGCGAATCTCGCTGTCTGCTAGTCTCAAGCGACTGTATAGATGCATGCCATAGAGGTTGTCAAGGGGTATTTTGATGGTGTGCTCATAGCCTTCTTGTTCTAGTGCGTCTAGCTGTGCTTGCCACCAGTCGTCACTCTCTAAGGTTAGAACAATGTCAGGCTGCAAACGGTGAATTTGCTCAAGTAAAAGATGGGCTTGGCGATTTTCGGTCAATACATTAGAAGTCAGTAAAGAGATGGTGCGATCATCGTCAGCACCTTTATATATAAGTACCTCAGGTTTACTTAAGCGAGTATAGGCGATAATTTGTTTGGTTTGGTAAATCAAGCATAACACGTTAATTAGTGCAAGTAACCAAAACCCTTGGTGATGAGCGTTGGCAAAGATGAGGTTGATGGGTAGGCAGATGATGCTAATGATGGCAATCTGCAATCTGGGGAAGTCAAAAATGCGAAACACCCAATGGTCATGCTTGATGAGGGGTAATAATGTCGCCATCACAGGCAATAGCATGAATAAAAGCCAAGCGTAGTCTAAAAGAGTAAAAGCCACTCGAAAGCCTATTTTTATTTGTTAAATTAAAAAATCTAGGTATGCCAATAGCGATAGAGCTGATTTAGCTACGTAATTGCAAGGTGTAAAATTTGGCACGCCCTAGTATAACAAATTTTATTGAATAAACAAGTTGGCGATTGTTGCTTTATTTATCATGTCTGGTGCTGAGCTTTGCATCTAAGCGAACTCTATCGCTGCTAAAATTTCGTCATTATCTTGCCCAAGCTTTGGCGGCGGGGTCGTATAGACAGCTGATGTTTTAGAGAGTTTGATGGGATTGCCCAGTGCCTTAATTGAGCTGCCATCAAAGCTGATTACCATTTGTCTATCATGTGTCTGAGGTAGGTTTAAAGCTTCATCAATCCCATTGATAGATCCACAAGGGATGCCCTGTTTTTCTAGCAAATCCAACCAATAAGCACGGTTTTGGCTATCGAACACCGTCTGCATAAGTGGTATTAGGTCGTCACGATGGCTGACACGACTAGGATTGGTGGCAAACCTATCATCATGATGCCAAGATTGTCCCAATGCTTGACAGAGTTTAATGAACTGAGCATCATTGCCGCACGCCACGATAAAATGTCCATCGCTTGCTCCAAATACTTGATAAGGGACGATGCTGGCATGAGCATTGCCAAGTCTTGGCGGTTTGACTCCTGTAGCAAGGCAGTTCATGCCAACATTACCCAGCATGGCAAGTGATGAGTCAAATAACGCCACGTCCACCTGTTGTCCTTTGCCTGTATGCGTACGAGCATATAATGCCATCAGAATACCCACAGTCAGCTGTAATCCTGAAAACAAATCAACCACTGCAACCCCAACTTTTTGAGGTTGACCGTCAGACTCACCCGTGATGCTCATGAGTCCTGAAAGTCCCTGAATGATATAATCATAGCCTGCCTTGTGAGCGTCCACGCCTGTCTGTCCAAAACCTGTCAAAGAAGCATAAATCAAGCGTGGATTAATGGCGTTTAGGCTGTCATAGTCTAGCCCGTATTTGGCAAGATTACCCACCTTAAAGTTCTCCACAAGCACATCGGCGTCTTTGATGAGTTCTTTGATGACTCTTTGACCATAATCTGTAGTAATATCAAGTGCAAGCGAGCGTTTACCGCGATTGATGGTGGCAAAATAGGCACTCATGGTTTGACCGTTTTCCTCGGTAAAATTGGGAGGATTCCAATGGCGGGTCTCATCGCCAACATCAGGGCGTTCTATTTTAATGACTTCCGCCCCAAAGTCTGCCAAAATCTGTGTGGCAGAGGGTGCAGCCAGTACTCTGGATAAGTCAATCACCTTAATGCCTTCTAGGGCTCTGGGGGTTTGGCAAGTCTGATGTGTGGTCATAATCATTATCCTACTGGTATAAAATTAAGATGATACATGGGCTTAACCAGCTCATATAAGTCCATGTGATGGGTGTGTGGAGTTTTGTATTTATAAAAAAATGCAAAGCCCTAAAGGGTGTTGATGTTTTAATTTAAAAATTTAGATAAACTCTCATATTTTAGGTGATAAACGTAGGCAGTATGATGTCATTGATGAGTTTATCAGTGGCAAAAAACAGAAGTTAAATTTTCACCAAAAGTATGCTCATTATTAACGCCCAACATTTTGCTTGGGGCGTGTGAGATATCAACACGCCCCAAGTCTCGTCCAATATAAATGGTTGATAAATATTGCAGCATGGATGTTATGGCTACAAACTCTAGGCGAAGGCCTGCAAATCAGTGATGGCACGACCCAATATCAATGCATGAATGTCATGCGTTCCTTCATAGGTGTTCACTGCCTCTAAGTTCATGACGTGACGAATGACATGAAATTCATCGTGAATGCCATTACCTCCATGCATATCTCGAGCGATGCGAGCGATGTTTAGGGCTTTACCGCAGTTGTTGCGTTTGATGAGTGAAATCATCGGTGGAGCCACTTTGTCTTCATCCATCAACCGACCTACTTGTAGGGCGGCGTGCAGACCCAGTGTGATTTCGGTCATCATGTCGGCAAGTTTTAGCTGAATCAATTGGGTGTTTGCCAAGGGGCGGTCAAACTGTTTACGCTCTAGAGTGTAGCGACGAGCAGCATCAAAACAGAACTCTGCTGCTCCCATTGCTCCCCACGCAATGCCATAGCGAGCCTTATTTAGGCAACCAAAAGGACCTTTTAGCCCACGAATATTGGGAAATGCATTTTCCTCAGGGACGAACACCTTGTCCATGACAATCTCGCCTGTGATGGAGGCACGCAGTGAGAACTTACCCTCGATTTTGGGAGCGGATAAGCCTTTCATGTCTTTATCCAAGATAAATCCTCGAATTTCCCCCTCATCGTCCTTTGCCCATACGACAAAGACATCTGCTACTGGCGAGTTAGTAATCCACATTTTGGCACCAGAGATTTCATAACCTCCCGCTACTTTTTTGGCACGCGTTTTCATGCCAGCAGGGTCAGAACCTGCATCGGGTTCTGTCAGGCCAAAACAGCCGATGTATTCACCTGTGGCAAGTTTGGGTAAATATTTTTCTTTTTGAGCGTCTGTGCCATAAGCATAGATTGGGTGCATGACCAAACTTGATTGCACACTCATTGCTGAGCGATAGCCTGAGTCCACACGTTCGACTGCTCGAGCGACCAAGCCGTATGCCACATGACTCATGCCAGCACAGCCATAACCGTCAATGGTCATGCCCAAAAGCCCAAGTTCGCCCATTTGACGCATGATGTTGGTGTCAAAATGCTCATGACGGTTTGCATTGATGATGTTTGGCATGAGGCTTTTTTGACAGAACTGACTGGCGGTATCATAGACAATGCGTTCGTCTTCGGTTAATAAGCTGTCTAGGTTTAGAGCGTCTTGCCAATTAAAAGTAACAAAACTCACGATAATTCTCCTGTTGGGTTTGGGTGTGTTAAACGGTAATGATGTGATTAAAAACCGCAAATAACCTGATGAAAATTTGTATTTTTAATGACAATCATAAATGTTGGCACACCCAACTGCGATGATAAACTTGTTTATTCTGTTTATTGAGCTTTTGCTGCATACAGAGCATGGCTTATTTAAACAGAGGTGATTGTGTTGATTGCTATATTTGATGCTGTGACTTAGACATGAGTCGGTGATGATTAGGGTGAAGGCATCATGTTGTCAAGTTGCGACAACAATCAACCAATTTCACCATTCAATCAATCTGTGACACGCTAAGAGTCAATCTGTCTATTAGCACGCTTATCGATGGCAAGACTGGGCATGCCATTTTCCTTAAGCCAAAGCTGATTGGCTTCTTTAATAGCACGAATCTCCTCATCCATGAAGGCTTTGCTTTTGCCAGGATTTTTACTGCTGGCATAGAAATATAGTAACGCCCCAAATAAACTCCATGTCCCAAAGATGCCCCATTCCACCTTGCCCAATCCTGATGGCGATATAGGTAAGTAAAGACATAACATGATAAGACTGATGATGAGGGTGATGACACCGATGGCTTTACCAGCTGGCACTCTAAATGGTCTGACCATATTAGGCTCTTTAAAGCGTAAGTATAAAAATGCTGCTGCTACACACATATAGGCAATCACAATACCGATACCTCCTGCATCCACAATCCACACCAAAGCTTTACGTCCAAATAGTGGAGCAAGTGTGGCAAGACCGCCGATTAAGATGATGGCAAAATAGGGTGTGCCGTATTTGGGGTGTAGTTTGGCTAGAACCTTAGGAAGCATATGAGCTTTTGCCATGGCGTACATCAAGCGACTGCCTCCAATTAAAAAAGCATTCCAGCTTGATAAAATGCCGAGGACGCCACCCAGTACCAGTAATTTACCTGCCCATACACTTTGCCATGCATTGCTCATGGCATCAGCAGTAGCAAGTTTCGAGGTATTGGCTTGCTCAAGAGTGAGTGTATGACCCACACTCCATGCGATGCCCATGTACCACATCACCGCCATGATGAGCGACAGCATTAAGAGTATCCCTATCTGAGGGCGAGATAGGTCAATCTCTTCGGCAGCCTGGGGAATGACATCAAAACCAACGAACATGAATGGCACCATAATGATGACAGTCATGATCCCTGCTGCACCATTGATAAAATTAGGCACAGCAAGGCTAGATAAGTTGGCATTGGGATTAAAGAGTAGAGCACCCACGAACAGCATGATACCGACCAACAGTATACCCGCCACAGCCAGTTTTTGGAACCATGCCGCCACCTCCATGCCTCGCACGTTCAGATAAGTCACCACAATAGAGCCTATCATGCCGACCAATATCCATGTTGCATATACGTCCCACCCTGCAACATTATACATATAGCCTTGATTATAGTTAGGAATTAAGTATTCCACCACCGTTGGTAATGCTACCGCTTCAAACGCAACCACTGATAAATAACCAAACAAGATGCTCCACGAACAAAGAAAAGAGACATGCACGCCAAATGCTCGATGTGTGTAGGTGTGTTCACCACCTGTGATGGGCATACAAGCGGCGAGTTCAGCATAAGCAAGCCCTATTAGCAATACAGCAAAACCACCCATCAAAAAGGCAAGTACCGCACCCCAAAGCCCTGCTGAGGCTACCCAGCCTCCAGCCAAAACAACCCAGCCCCAACCAATCATTGCCCCAAAAGATAGGGCAATAATGTCTATGGTGCTCAAAGATTTCTTAAAATGGTCTGTCATAATAAATTCCTTTTATCCATAATTAAAGACGTTAAGGATAAAGAGTGGGGCGTGCTTCATGCATCTAAAAATGTCTTTTTAGGTTTTGAGCTTATTTAATGGCTTTGACTATCAAAATAAAACTTAAACACCCCATCGTTGCCAGAAGTCATGGTAGATAAAACCAGATAATAAATCAGTCAAAAAACCGACCAATGATGGCTAAGGCTTCCTCGAAAACATGCTCTTGGATGGTTAGAGGCATCATGACACGAATGGTGTTAA
>JBHCHC010000057.1:0-3342 GCA_041802645.1 Moraxella sp.
CATCATGCCCAAGAGACCGCCCCACCATGCCCAAAATGGCACCGCCATCAAAAGCTGCCTACTCCAAGCCACCTTATCACTCCACATCAAGGCAAGCAGCGAAATAAACAAAAGCCCCACCAAAAACGACACAAAAGATGTCAAAAATGGTGCTTGTAGATGTCGTCTTAGCCTAGCATTCATCGCCGACTGACAAGCAATGGCAAACCCTGCCAAAATGCCGATGATAAAGGTGTTTACCATAGAGTATCAATTTTTATCTTGATATAAAGATAAATTGATTGTAGTGGGAATTTATCTTTATATCAAGATAATTTTTTAAAAAACTTGTCTTGATGTTAAAATAGTGCCACCGCCTCTTTGATGAGTAAAGATTATGAGCACACCCATCGACAAAGTAGATGACATTCTCACCCAATGGCAACAAGAGTATGGTAATCTGCCCTTACAAGCCATGGCGGTAATTGGGCGACTCAAGCGCTGCGCCTCTTTGCTTGAGCCTTTACTTAGTGCTACCCACGCTCAATTTGGACTGACGCTGGGTGAATTTGATGTCTTGGCGACCCTAAGACGGGCGGGCACGCCTTTTACGCTCAGTCCTACCGAGCTGTACTCTGCACTGATGATTAGTTCAGGCACCATTACGCACCGCCTAAAACACTTAGAAAACAAAGGCTTGATTACTCGCTTGCCCAACCCCAATGACAGCCGAAGTTTGCTTGTTTGCCTAAGCGATGAGGGTAAGGCATTGATTGACAAAGCATTTTTGGCACATTTAGATAATGAAAATACATTACTCTGCGACATACCCGATGAGGTGCTTGATGAGCTCAACCAAGGCTTAAAAGCACTGTTGTTAAAATGGGATGTCTAAAAATACCCAAGAAAAAACCGTTTGAATGCCATGTATGACTCAAACGGTTTGGTGACAGTTTTGTCAAGTTTTATCAAAAATGGCTGAACAACTCTATCATGATCATGTTAGCTCATCTTTAGACTGTTAATCTCGCTCAACAGTACTGACAATTCTGCCAGCCCTACAGTATCTGACAAGCTATCCACCTGTTTGGCAAGGTCAGTCAAGCGAGCATCATGCATCTGCTGCCATGATGTCACATCTCCTGCTGTCAGTACATCGCCAACAAGCGTCATCAATGTGCGATTAAATTCGCTTGCCAATGCCAAAGATGCTTTTCTATCCCAATAACTCTGTGCAGGAAGGTTCGCCACCGCTGCAGTAAGCGTATCCATATGTAGCAGCGAGAACACCGCAAAATAAGCACGTGCCACCTCTGCGACCGCAACATCTTTTTGATTGGCAAGTGCCACCACATCTAAGGCGTGCACATATATGGGCAGTCGAGTAAATGCATGAGCGTCATCTGCACTTAGTCTCTCATCATTAATAAGGCTCATCTTTTGTTTAAGATGCGATTGAACGTATTCATCAACAATGTCATGACGAAGCAAATCTGTCACAAGCTTTTTAAATTTCAATGCTGTGTCTGCCACTGATTGCCCCACCAATCGACCACTTAAGAACCAGGTCATGCCTTGTCTTAGTACATCTCTAATGATGAGCTCTAACTCAATTTGAGTCTTGCCATCGACCTTATTATCCAAGTCAGACAGTCTATCCCATACCGACTGCACTTCAAAGACATCACGTACGATGGCGTAGCTTTTGGTGATGTCCGCTATGCTATACCCTGCTTCATCAGTCAATGCAAAGACGTTTTCGATGCCCAGACGATTAACCAGCCCATTGGTAAGATAAGTACAAATCACCTCACGATGCAAGCGATGCCTAACCATTTCATCAAAAAATGACTCGCCCAAAGTTTTAGGAAAATACTTTTTGAGTTCATTTAAGAAATAAGAATCCGAGGTTAAATCACTGCCAAGCAGTTCATCATAAACCCACATCTTACCATAAGAGAGCAGTATGGCAAGCTCTGGATTAGTCAAACCCCGTCCTTGTTCAGTTTTTCGCTTGGTAAGCACTTCTTTTGAGGGTAGGTATTCAATGGTGCGATCAAGACGACCTGCTTGCTCCAAAAAGTCCATGAAGCGAATGTGCTCGCTCACACGCTCAGTCGCTTCATAAGCAGACAGCTCAATGGTTTGTGGCTGCAGATAGTTTTGGCGAAGCACCAACTGTGCCACTTCATCAGTCATGCTGGCCAACAGACCATTTCTTTGCTTTAGAGTCATGTCGCCTTGTGCCACCACTGATCCTAGCAGAATCTTAATGTTGACCTCATGGTCAGAACAATTGACCCCACCTGAGTTGTCAATGGCGTCAGTATAAATACGACCACCTGTCAAGGCATATTCGATGCGTCCACGTTGAGTGCATCCCAGATTGCCACCTTCGCCAACCACTAAGGCACGCACTTCACGCCCATTAACACGGATAGCATCATTGGCACGATCGCCCACCTCGCTATGATCTTCATCAGATGACTTCACATAAGTGCCGATGCCACCATTCCATATTAAATCTACAGGGGCTTTTAGAAGTCTATTTAAAAGCTCGTTGGGAGTCAATGCGTCTTCTATGATATCAAATCGCTCTTTCATCTGTGGACTGATGCTGATGGATTTGTCAGTGCGGTTAAATACTCCACCGCCTGCACTGATAAGCGAAGCATCATAATCAGTCCAAGCCGAACGTGGTAATTTAAACAATCTCTCACGCTCAGCAAAACTTGCCTTGCTGTCAGGATTTGGATCGATGAATATATGCAAGTGATTAAAAGCTGCCACAAGGCGAATATTTTTTGAAAGCAGCATGCCATTACCAAAGACATCACCACTCATGTCGCCAATACCTACAACCATAAATTCATCGCAGGTCTGAATGTCTCTGCCTATGAGGCGAAAATGACGCTTGACACTCTCCCATGCACCACGAGCGGTAATCCCCATGCCTTTGTGGTCATAGCCTGCACTACCACCTGAAGCGAAGGCATCTTGTAGCCAAAAATTGTATTCAGCAGACAGTGCGTTGGCAATATCTGAAAAAGTTGCCGTTCCTTTATCAGCAGCCACCACCAGATAAGGGTCGTCTTCATCATGGCGGATGGTATTGGTAGGGGGGATCACTTTACCATCCACCAGATTGTCCGTCAAATCAAGCAGTCCACGAATATAAGTCTGATAGCACGCTACCCCCTCAGCTTGCCATGTTTCACGGCTTGTCTGCTTGGATTTGTCTTTGCAGATAAATCCACCTTTTGAACCAACAGGGACAATGACTGAGTTTTTAACCATCTGTGCTTTAACCAGCCCCAAAACTTCTGTACGATAATCTTCCATGCGGTCAGACCATCTAAGACC
>JBHCHC010000058.1:0-8256 GCA_041802645.1 Moraxella sp.
ACCGCAATAACTTGCCGCCCTCCGAGGTACGCTCCACGTGTCGACGTATCGCCAAAAACCACCCTGAAGGTTTAGGCATGATTGTTGTGGACTATTTACAACTCATGAAAGTCCCTGGCATGGAGGGTAATCGCGTTCAGGAAATTAGCGAAATCAGTCGCAGCCTAAAAGCTCTAGCCCGTGAGATGAACTGCCCTGTTGTTGCTCTATCTCAGCTAAACCGTGGTCTAGAGCAACGTACCGACAAACGACCCATGATGGCGGACTTGCGTGAATCTGGAGCGATTGAACAAGATGCTGACCTCATCATGTTCATCTATCGTGATGAAGTGTACTACAAAGATAAGGCAGATAACAAAGGCTTTGCTGAGATCATCATTGGTAAGCAGCGTAATGGACCTATTGGTAAGCTACCCTTAAAATTCATGGGAGAATTTACTCGTTTTGACAATCTTGTCACAAACGACAGACCTGAAGATTATGAAGAAGAATAAACACAATAAAAAGCATCCCAAAACCATAAGTTGTATCACAAAATTTGACATTCACCCTAAAACAAATACCAAAACATCAAGTTAATAAAAGAAATTAGGATAGCTCATGCGACATGCCTCCGTCACCATCAATCAAACCGCCTTGGCTCACAACCTAAATACCATCAAACGCCACGCTCCAAATGCTCATGTTGTGGCAATGGTTAAGGCAGATGCTTATGGACATGGCGTCCATCATTGCTTACCTGCCTTGACAGATGCAGATGCTTTTGGGGTGGCAAGTTTTGGCGAAGCCTTAGATGTGCATGACATTTGCCAAACACTCATGTTGTCCAAACGCATCATCTTAATAGAGGGTGTATTTAGTGCAGATGAGTGGCGGCAGGCTTATCATTATGGTTTTGAATCTTTGATGCATTGTGAAGCACAGCTTGAGTGGGCGTTATCTGACATGCCCAGCATTGACAATCCTGCACGTACCATTTGGCTCAAATATAATACAGGCATGAACCGCTTAGGTTTTCGTCATGACGATGTGCTCCGCTCAGCAAAGCTGCTTATCAATAAAGGCTATCGGATTATTCTAACCAGTCATTTTGCTTGTGCTGATGATAAGAAAAACCCTGCCAATGCCCTACAAATCAGTCGCTTTAATGACCTATTGTCAACCTTGCAGTCCTCTTATGGCGATGCCGTTCAAGGCTCACTTTGTAACTCAGCAGGCATCATCAACTTTCCACACGCACATCATCATTGGGTGCGAGCAGGTATTGCCTTGTATGGCGGAATGCCTGTCATAGAGCGATCCGCTAAAGAATTGGGATTGCAGCCTGTAATGACATTTAGCACTCAGATTTTTGCCACGCACAACCTAAATGTTGGTGAACAGGTGGGTTATGGTGGGTTATGGACAGCGACCAAACCTACTCGCATCGGTGTGCTAAGTGCTGGTTATGGTGACGGCTATCCTAGGGTGGTTAATCATGCTAAAGTGCTTATCTTAACAAAAAATGCCATTCATGTTGCTCCCATCGTTGGGCGTGTTGCCATGGACATGATGATGATTGATATTACTGATTTACCTGTCCAGATAGGCGAGAAAGTGATACTGTGGGGCGGAGAATCAGACGCTTTGTTGCCCGCTGATGATGTGGCAAATTGGGCAAACACCATCAGTTATGAATTGTTTTGTAAAATCACAAACAGACCAACCAGACGGTTCACAAAAAGCTATTAAGCCATCTTTTTGGCTTACGGGTTATATTTTTGTAAAAGTGACGAATACTGCTTGAAATTTGACAATATTGCCTTTATATTGACAGGACAAATCATTGATTTGTTTCATTCATCCCAACTTTAATAAGGAATCCCTATGTCATTTACGCTACCTGAACTTGGCTATGCTTACGATGCCCTTGAGCCTCATTTTGACAAAGAAACCATGGAAATTCATCATAGCAAACATCATCAAGCCTATGTCAATAATGCCAATGCCGCTCTTGAAGGCACAGAGTGGGCAGGCAAGAGTGCCGAGGAAGTCATCGCCAATCTTGACAAAATTCCTGCTGATAAACAAACTGCGGTACGCAATAATGCAGGTGGTCACGCCAATCACAGCCTATTTTGGGCGATTCTAAAAACTGGTACAGAACTCAAAGGTTCACTTAAGGATGCCATCGTTCGTGACTTTGGTTCGGTTGAAGCCTTCCAAGAGCAGTTCGAAAAAGCCGCTGCAACCCGTTTTGGTTCTGGTTGGGCATGGCTAGTTAAACAAGGCGATAAACTTGCTGTGGTCTCTACTGCCAACCAAGATAGTCCACTCATGGGTAAGGATGTAGCAGGCTGTGAAGGTACGCCCATCATCGGTCTTGATGTCTGGGAGCATGCCTATTATTTAAAATACCAAAATAAACGCCCTGATTATATCAAGGCATTTTGGAATGTGGTAAATTGGGATCAAGCTCAAGAGAACTTTGATAAGGCTTAATTGGTCATCCAAGTAACAACCTAAATGTTATCAAACCAGATGAAGAGCAAATTCTATGATGGGATTTGCTCTTTTATGATTTACTATTAGATGGTTTTTGATTTAAAAACCAATAAAAAAGAGTGAAAATATCACTCTTTTTGACAACTTAACTTTTTAGTTCAGCTTGTCTTTTGGTTAAATCAGTGCAACCGTTATTTTTTATACACTTTATGACAACTACCACAGCCTTCTGCCATTGCACCAAAAGCTGCATTGACATCATCAGCACTTTTAGCATTAGTAGCGACCGCAACAAGATTCTGGGCAGCAGCATTAAACTTGTCTTGCTCAGCCTTAAAAGCTGCTGTATCCGACCATACCGCATCTTGTGCATCCCCTTTGGCGTTGGCATCGCCAAAATGAGTCCACATTGTGGCAGTACCATCACTAATGAACTGTGCTTGCTCTTTAAAGGCAGCAGCATCGAAACTTGCGGGATTTTCCATCATGCCTTTTAGGATGTCATTAGCACCACGCCAATCTTGCATTAAGTCTTGACGAGCTTTAACATCGCTAGATGTACCCGCAGAGGCAGGGGCTTTATCGCCACAAGCAGTTAGGGCAAGGACGGATAAGGTAATTAAACCAAGAGATTTGAGTGCTTTCATGGACTTCCTATGAATAAAACTGATGACAACTAAATGGCTAGGGTTTTTGTGTACGCATTAACCTAAACTCAATAAAACAAATCAACTTCTTGTTTCTTATGTTGATTTATTTTTTATTATCAAATTGGCTTGCCCAACCCCTATTAATTTATTTTTAACTCATCATTTCATTTCAGCTGCTACCACCAAAATCTGGACAATATTCAGATTTTATGACACAAGCTAATGTGTTGTGCTTTATCATTAAAGATAAAAGTCAGATCATCAAAAATCCTCAGATATGCTTTAGTATACATCAAATATACTAAACCATATCATATATATACTGAAATGGCCTGCATGAAGATAAAAATTGCTATGAATATATCACAGTCATTTCTTTATTTCAAACCAATTTAACAGATTTTACACAAACTTTACAATACCACAAAATCAGCTGCCCGTCTGATTTGATATCTGACTTGGCATTTTTGATATGCCATAAGTTGCCTAAAAAAATCATCAAATCCTCACACGCCTCACCGATTTTGGTGTAAAATTAGAACAATTTTACTCATCATTCATTTTTATGACCGACTTACAATCCCCCAAAGAGCCGAGTACTTTTAATTTTCCCAAAGCCAGTTTAACCGACCACGAAAAGCACGTCCTGATTGACCTGCCTGTTAAATGGGTAAAAACTCATGATGAGTTGTATGAACTCATCGACAAGATTGACAGCATCGATGTGGTTGCCCTAGACACCGAATTCATCAAACGTGACACTTACTATCCGATATTGGCATTGGTGCAAGTAAATACAGGAGAAGCGGTATATTTGGTGGATGCTCCGAGTCTTGACTTGACAGAATTTTGGGAGGCATTATGTGAAGTACCAAGCATGATATGGTATGCGTGCGGAGAGGATTTGGGCATATTTTATTTGTTGGCGGACAGCCCCCCTTTAACCAATGTTTTTGATGTACAAATTGGAGTGGCGTATCTGACAGGCAAACTACAGGTAGGCTATAGTCATGCAGTAAGTGAGATTTTGGGCGTGGTGATAGACAAAGGAGAAAGTCAATCTAATTGGCTTACCAGACCACTCACACACGAACAAGAGATGTACGCCATTAATGACGTGCGTTATTTACTGGCTTTATATGAAGCTGTCAAGCAGGCACTTACCAAAAAAAATATTTTACCTTATGCTCAAGAAGACAGCATGGTCTATGCCAAAGAACTGCATCAAAACCAACATCTAAACGATGATCAGCTCTATCTTGAGCATACCGCCCCTACCTACACCCAAGAACAACTGGCAGTACTTCAAGGGCTGACCATATGGCGAGAGGTGTTGGCACGAGCGACAAATAGACCACGCAGTTTTATCATTGGTAAACAGCCTTTACGAGAGATTATTGAGACCTTGCCCACCAACATGAAAGGCTTGGCATATACCACCTTAAATCGTTCTGTTTTGCGTCGCTATGGTGCCGAAATCATTCGTGTCATATTGGAATCAAAAGCTCTACCCAAATCAAAGATGCCTGCTAAGATGCCTGTCTACACCAGTAAAACCAAGCCCTTTAAGCCTGCCTTAGATAAAGCCACTGATGCTCAAGCTCGCCTGCTGAATATTCCAAGCAGCCTCATGCTAAGAGGGCGTTGGACTCATGACTTGCTTTACCACGTCTACCAAGGTTTAGCCACAGAGGACGTTGGCGCTCTACCTGATGGCTTACAGGGTTATCGCCGTGCATGGATTGTAGATACGGTACTGCCCTTACTCTATGAATATGAAAAATCCATTCGTGATGGTTTTGATGATGAAATTATTGATGCCAATGCATAAACACTAATGAACATGGATTAGGGTGTATTTTTGGTTTGTGCTACGATGGCATTTGCCACCTTCATGAATTCAGGGAGGTTTAGGTTTCGACTGGTGATGTTCACATAGCGATTACCCGCCACAAACTCCCCATGATAATACACTCGCCCCTTTTTATCTGTCAGTTGTTCGAACCTTAGGGGCGTACCATCTAAATTTTCACGATACAACTCTTGAACGAGCATCAAGGGCTTATCAGGATGAATATAGGTTTCGGTGATCTCAAAGAGTGCTTTGGTATTTGGATTCTCAAACAGTCGGTATACGCCATCAAAACCTGCATTCTCCATCACACCTTCATACTCTCTACCTGTCAAGACAAATCCTGACGGCAGATCATCTTTGATATTAACCATATCAAATGACAAAGGTTGCTTTCGCCCAAAACGATAAGACATCTTAGCATGTGTTGCAGACTTGAATTCTGTGGTAAGCACACCGCCTGATGTGCTGCCCGTGTTTTGTAAGTTCTTAATCTGCCTTGCTAAATTCTGCTTTTGAGTGGGGCTAAGATGAGCCTCTTCCAAAGAAAAGTAACGCACGCTTTGTGTGTGCGTATTATCCTGTCTTATACTTTTTGCTGTTTGATTTTGATGGGTTTGAACTGTACCATCAAGAACCGTCTTGGTCATGTCCGCCACCTGTTCAAAATCAGATGAGGTTTTGGCTGACTTTTGTCTCGATAAGGTGCCAGATAGAGCAAGACCCCCTAAGGTTAGGCTAAGCGCAATCGCACTGATGAGCAAGGTCTTTTTATTGATAGGAAGGTCGGCTAACATCATAAACATCAACACATATAAATCATCTGTCTATTCTATAAAAAATTTACTGCGTAATGATAGATGTTTTTTGTAAATAATGACCACTCATCTCACCACAAACCTGCCCGTCATCATTATCTGGGTCACTTTTATAACTCACCACCATCGTACCTGTGGGCATGCAACAACAAGCCAGTACCTCGTTATCTTTTAGATGAGCAAGTGCAATTTGTTTATATTTTGGAACATGTGTCATACCTTTGACTTTCATTTTGCATGCCCCACAAAAACCTTGTCGACACATGTACCTGACATCTCTATGCTGAGTACGTATCATGCCGTCTAGTAGGGTCTCGCCATCGTGCAAATAAAAACGCATCTCATCTGTGAAAATCCACGTCATCAACACTTTTCCAATATGCCTATGTACTGATTACAATTCAAAATCATCTAAATCCACCCCATCTAAATCACTATCGATTTGACCAACCAAATAGGTGGTAATCTCTGTCTCTTGGGGGGCAACCTGTACATTATCAGAGGATAGCCACGCATTAATCCATGGAATGGGGTTGGATTTTGTTTGGAAAATCGCTGGTAAGCCAATCGCCATCATACGTGTGTTAGTGATGTATTCCACATATTGACACAGAATGTCACAATTTAGCCCAATGATAGAACCATCTTTAAATAAATAGCTTGCCCAGTTTTTTTCTTGTTCGGCAGCCACACGAAAGATCTCAATCGCCTCATCATGACATTCTTTGGCAATCTCCACCATCTCAGGGTCATCTTGCCCTGTTCGCATGAGATTAATGATGTGCTGAGTACCATTGAGGTGTAACGCTTCATCACGAGCAATCATTTTAATGATCTTAGCATTGCCTTCCATGACTTTATTTTCAGCAAAAGCAAAAGAGCAGGCAAACGATACATAAAAACGTATCGCCTCTAGTACATTCACCGCCACGATGCACAGATACAGCTTCTTTTTAATCTCTCGCAAATCACCTTCACCGGTTAGGTTGTAACGCTGACTTGCTTCATACAAATCGTCATAATAAATAGCAATGTCTTTGGCACGAGCTAAAATATGCTCGTTGTCCATGATGTCGTCAAATATCACACTTGGATCATTAACGATATTACGAATGATGTGTGTATAGCTGCGACTATGAATGGTCTCACTAAAACTCCACGTTTCAATCCACGTTTCAAGCTCAGGCAATGAAACTATCGGCAACAGCACCGCATTAGGGCTACGACCCTGAATGCTATCAAGTAAGGTTTGGTATTTCAAATTGGATAAAAAAATATGCTGAGCAGGAGCGGATAATTCTGAAAAATCAATCCTGTCACGACTGACATCAATTTCCTCTGGTCGCCAAAAAAACGAGAGCTGTTTTTCAATGAGTTGTTCAAAGACGGGATGGCGTTGCTGGTCGTAACGCGAAACATTTACCGATTGCCCAAAAAACATGGGCTCTTTTAGAGGGTCGTTCTTGATTTGGGGAAAGATGGAGTATTGCATGATGTTCCTTGACTAAACATACCCTCGATTGAGGAGTAACAGCCTTCAAATTTGGGCATAAAAATATGCTTCAATAAACGCTCCGCCAAAGAAGGCAAGCGATACATTATCTATGATTTTTAGACAAAATTCAAGCTGTTTAGCTATATGCTCTCGCCAAGGCGTTGACTCTAACATGGCTTGACAAATTATCTTTACTTCCTGTTTCAACACACGCTCCCGCGAAGGAATTCATCCAAGACATTTTTGCACCCAAGGAGTTTGTGAAATTTTGCCACATCATCAGCATGGAACATGACTCAAAAAGCAAACCCTTTATCAAAAATATCAACTCAGCATTTACACTTTTTTGGATAAATCTCCAACAGTTTATCAGAAGTTGTCATCTTATTAACTCCTACCTTGTCTTTTGTAGTGGCACCATGCTACCGGCAAAAATGCTCTCACCACGCCCTAGATAGCCAATTTTTTTCTCGTTGGTGGCAGCTTTGAATGCCAATGTCACTACCCAACCATCGCCAAAATCTCATTGCTATTCACCACGGTGGCAAATTCACCGTGCAAATTAGCAAGCGCAGTACGGTGTATCAGCTCGCTGTCATATTTTTGCCCATCAAAACCCACCCTATCAAAGGTCGCCGTTGCATCATGCACCACAAAGGTGTGAAAGCCCAAATTGCTTGCCATGCGCGCCGTGGTAGAAACACAATGATTGGTTGTCAGCCCCACCAAAACAAGCGTGTCAATACCTGCATCATTCAGCTTGTTTTGTAAATCTGTACCAATAAATGCACTATTCACCATCTTATCAATAATACATTCCCCTGCTATGGGTGCAGTCGCTGGCATAAAAGCAAAGCCTGCGTGCTTTGGGTTTAGGGGTGACTTTGGCTCGGTGGAATTATGACGAATATGAAAAATCGGTAGGTTGTGCGTCCGCCAATGGGTTAATAGCGTTAG
>JBHCHC010000059.1:0-20135 GCA_041802645.1 Moraxella sp.
AAAGGTCCTCGCAAAGCAATTAAAAAGTAACTAATTTAGGAAGCTAAAAGATGGCAAAAGACACTCGTAGCCGCAAAAAAGTGGCACGTCGTTCGGTATCTGAAGGTATCGCCCATATCCATGCGTCTTTTAATAACACCATTGTAACCATTACCGATCGTCAAGGTAATGCATTGGCTTGGGCCACGTCAGGTGGACAAGGCTTCCGCGGTTCACGTAAATCAACGCCTTTTGCTGCACAGGTTGCTGCTGAAGTTGCTGGCAAAGCAGCTCAAGAGACCTATGGTGTCAAAAACGTTGATGTCTTGGTAAAAGGTCCAGGACCAGGTCGTGAGTCTGCGGTTCGTGCATTAGGTGCATTGGGTTATAAAATTAACAGCATTAGTGATGTCACCCCAATTCCACACAACGGCTGCCGCCCACCTAAGAAACGCCGCGTTTAAGGAGATAACTCATGGCCCGCTATATTGGTCCAAAATTAAAATTGTCTCGCCGTGAAGGTACTGACCTGCAATTAAAATCAGGTGTGAAAGCTTACGACGTTAAGACAAAAAAATCAGGTCGTGTGCCTGGTCAGCATGGTAATAGCCAAAATAAAGCCTCTGAATATGCTCTACAACTTCGTGAGAAGCAAAAAGTAAAACGTATGTATGGTGTACTTGAGCGTCAATTCTCAAATTATTACAAAGAAGCTGCTCGCATGCGTGGTGCTACCGGTGAAAACTTGCTTGGTATGTTAGAGCGTCGCTTAGATAATGTTGTTTATCGCATGGGCTTTGGTGCCACTCGTGCTGAAGCTCGCCAATTGGTAAGTCACCGAGCAATTTTGCTTAAAAAAGCAGGTCGCGATGAGTTTGTTCGTGTAAATATACCTTCCATCCAAGTTCAAGATGGTGATGTGATTGCTGTACATGAAAAATCAAAAGAGCAGCTTCGCATCAAAAATGCAATAGAGCTTGCGACTCAACGTGGCATTCCAGAGTGGCTAGAAGTTGATCACAGCAAACTACAAGGTACTTTCAAAACTGCACCAGATCGCAGTGATTTACCTGCTGAAATTAATGAAAGCTTGATTGTAGAGCTATATTCTAAATAATCCGAACTTATCGAGGTGACTTATGACAAATGTAACTGAGTTTCTAACACCGTCTGCAATCAATGTGGATACGGTTAATGAAACGACTGCTAAGGTCACGCTCGAGCCGTTAGAACGTGGCTTTGGGCATACGTTAGGTAATGCCCTTCGTCGCATTCTTCTATCTTCATTATCTGGTGCTGCGGTGATTGAGGCTGAAATTGAAGGCGTTGATCACGAATATTCAACACTAGAAGGTTTGCAAGAAGATGTGCTTGATTTGCTTTTAAATTTAAAAGGCTTGGCGATTATTTTGCATGACCAAAATGAAGCTTATTTAACTTTGGATAAAAAGGGTGCAGGTTTAGTTACTGCTGCTGACCTTGAGTTACCTCATAATGTGGAGATTGCCAACCCTGACTTGGTGCTTGGTACACTAAGTGAGCGTGGGCATTTAAAAATGCGTTTGCGTGTGGTAACAGGTCGTGGTTATGAACCAGCCAATCAACGTCGTGAGGATGCTAATTCCAAAATGATCGGTCGCTTAAAACTTGATGCAAGTTTTAGTCCAATCTTGCGTGTGGCGTATGATGTTGAGAATGCCCGTGTGGAGCAGCGTACTGACCTTGATAAGTTGGTCATTGAGCTTGAAACCAACGGTACAATCGACCCTGAAGAGGCAATTCGTAAAGCTGCCACCATTTTGCAACAACAAATTGCAATCTTTGTGGATTTAGAAGCTGAAGAAGCCCCTGAGCCAGTTAAAGAAAAAGAAGAGATTGACCCTGTGCTGTTACGCCCAGTGGACGACCTTGAGCTAACGGTTCGTTCAGCAAACTGCTTGAAAGCTGAAAACATTTACTACATCGGTGATTTGGTGCAACGTTCTGAGACTGAACTTCTAAAAACACCAAATTTAGGTAAGAAATCATTGACTGAAATCAAAGACGTGCTTGCGTCAAAAGGTTTGGAGTTGGGCATGCGTTTGGAGGCCTGGCCGCCAAGCGACCTAAGAGTTGATGATAGATTTTCTTACCGTAGCCGTTAATTTTAAAGGATACTGACCATGCGACATCGTAATAGCGGAGTCAAGCTGGGTCGCACCAGCAGCCATCGTAAGGCTATGTTCCAGAACATGACCAATTCATTAATTGAGCATGAGCTCATTAAAACTACGTTGGTAAAAGCCAAAGAGCTACGCCGTGTAGCAGAGCCGCTCATCACATTGGCAAAAGAAGATAGCGTTGCAAATCGCCGTCTTGCGTTTAACCGTACTCGTAATAAAGCAACAGTTGGTAAATTGTTTACCGAACTTGGGCCGCGTTATAAGACTCGTCCAGGTGGCTACTTGCGTATCATCAAGTGCGGTTATCGTGATGGTGATAATGCACCCATGGCTTATGTAGAGCTTGTTGACCGTCCATAATTATCATGATGGTACCATCAGCAAAAACCAGACCTTGACTAAGGTTTGGTTTTTCATTTTTAGTTAAATGGCTTTTATGTCAAATTAAGAGCATGAAATCTTGCTTGGTATGAGTTTTATGCTGATATATGTCATGTCAAGTCATTCTCTTGTCTTTATAAAGTAAAAATAGTCCCCATAAACTCATCATATCTTTACTGAGCATTAAATTTTTATGAGCGTATTTGCCATTGGTCAGCGTTACTTATCTGATTCTGAAAGCAACTTAGGTCTGGGTGTAGTCATAGAGGTTGACGACCGCTGTGTTCATATCCTGTTTCCTCAAAGCGAAGAGAAACGAGTGTATTCTAAAACATCTGCTCAGTTATCACGCGTGGTGTTTGGTAGTGGAGACACTATTTTTGATCAAGATGGTCAAGAGTTTGTGGTGGCAGAGTGTGAGGAGATTGCCAATGTCATGCGTTATCATTTGACCTGTGGCAAGAGTCTTATGGAGACTCGTCTTTCGGCAAACATCACCCTTGCCAAGCCTTTAGAGCGATTACTGGCAGGTCGTATTGAGAATAATGAACATTATGAAGTTCGTCAAGATGCACTAAAGCTTAGTGCAATGCTTATTCGTCATCCTTTGAGGGGTCTTATTGGTTCTAGAGTGGACATTATTCGCCATCAACTCTACATTGCTCATGAAGTTGGTAAACGTCTTGCTCCACGTGTATTACTTGCTGATGAAGTGGGATTGGGTAAGACGATAGAGGCAGGATTAATCATTCATCAGCAGCTCATTATGGGACGAGCCAACCGTGTGTTAATTCTTGTGCCAGATAGCTTGCAATACCAATGGATGATTGAATTAAAACGCCGATTCAATTTAGATTTTTCCATTTTTGATTTGGTGCGAACAGCTTCTATTAAAGAACATAATCCCAATGAGAATGTCTTTGGTACAGAGCAACTCATTTTGGCAAGTGTGGACTTGCTTCTTGATCATCACGATCTATACGAGCAAGCGTATGCAGCGGGTTTTGACCTGCTTGTGGTCGACGAGGCACATCATTTGCATTGGGACAGTGAGCAGGGCGGCAATGATAAATATGAGCTGGTTGCAGATTTTGCCAGTTGTGTTGCGGGCGTACTACTACTGACCGCCACACCAGAACAGCTGGGCGTAGAGAGTCATTTTGCCCGTCTGAGACTGCTTGACCCACACCGTTTTGATGATTTAGAGGATTTTATTGCGTCTCAAGATGCCTTTGCTTCGGTAGCGACGGTAGCGACGCTACTGATTGATGGTAAAGATTTGTCAGACAAGCAAATCTTGGCAGTAGCAGGGCTACTTGGCTTTGACGTGGAAGAGATTGCTAAAATTAATCATGACGAGAAGCTACGTCAGCATGTTATCAATGAGCTGTTAGACCGTCATGGCACAGGGCGAGTGTTATTTCGTAATACGCGAGATAGTGTGCAAGGATTTTTTGGGCGTACTAGCATTGCTTATCCACTGCCATTGCCAAATGCTTGGCAGGGTACGCCTTATACCAATGGTAAACTTCGTGAGCAGCTGTGGGGAGAGGAGAATTTTTCTGATGGTACTTGGCTAGAATTTGATCCACGTGTGCCATGGCTTATCAATCTGTTAAAAAATAACTTAAAGCACAAAAAAGTGTTGCTCATCGCACGTTCTGGAGCAACCATTGAGAGCTTAGAGGCTGTGCTACGACTATATGCTGGTATCAAGACTGCTATTTTTACTGAGCAGATGAGTCTGTTAGAGCGCGACCAAGCGGCGGCTTATTTTGCAGATGTTAGTGGTGCTCAGGTTCTGTTGTGTTCAGAGATTGGTTCGGAGGGACGAAATTTTCAATTCGCTCAGGATTTGGTGCTGTTTGATTTGCCTGCCAATCCTGATACCTTAGAGCAACGTATCGGCAGACTTGACCGCATTGGACAAACAGATAAAATTTGTCTACATGTACCGTTTGTCATGGGAACAGCCCAAGAACGTTTATATCACTGGTACGACCATTCACTAAATATTTTTAATCAAATCAGTCCCGCTGCCCAGACGGTTCAAGAGCATTTCATTACTGACTTAAAGCCTTTGTTAGAAGGGCGAGGCGATGAAAACGCATTTACTGAGTTAATTGCTAGGGCAAAAGCATTGCGTATGGAGCTAGAGGAAGAGCTACAAGCAGGGCGAGACCGTCTGCTAGAATATAACTCTTGTCGTCCAACGGTAGCAGGTCGTATCGCCCAAGCGATGAATGAACTTGATGATATCCATATGCTTCCTGTGTTTCTTGGTCGTTATTTAGATGCGTTAAATGTGGATTATAGCATTGGGCGTGATGATTCGTGGGTCATTCACCCCATAGATGGCACCGAGGTTCAAGATGTTTTGGGTTTGCCTCTTGATGAAAATGGCATGACACTAACCTTTGATCGCACACAGGCATTAGTGCGTGAAGACATGGCATACATGACTTTAGAGCATCCGCTCATGACCGCCATCCTGGAGTCAGTCAAGTCAGGCACGTTTGGCAACACCAGCGTGGTCTTGTTAAAATCCTCTGCAATGCCTCAAGGCTTGATGCTCATTGAAAATCATTTTAGGGTGGAGGCGGTTGCTCCCAAACACTTTAACTTGTCTGCTTATTTGCCGCAGCAGCTCATTCGCGTTCTGCTCGCTGAAAATGGTGATGATTTAACCAAAGTTGCCACACCAGATAAGCTTGTTGCCATCATTGATAGGCTGGATAAAGCTAAGGCACGTCAAGTAGTGAAGGCAAGGCATGAGCTCATCAGCCAAATCACCATGCTTGCAAAAAACAAAGCCAGCGAGGAGCTGCCCATCATTAGTGCAGCCTCTCAAAATCAGTTTGCTGAGCATTTGGATAAAGAGATTGGGCGACTGCAGCGATTGCAAGCCATCAACCCTAACGTGCGTGATGATGAAATTCATGCTCTAATCAAGATGAAAGAACAGGGAGTGTCAGCTCTAGGTAAGCTTTCATTGGTTCCTGACAGCATTCGCGTACTGATTTGTGTCAAGCCGAACTAATGAAAGCTTTGTTCTTCTGGAAAGTCATATCATAACAACCATTAGGAGTAACCATGCCTCACTTAACTTTGGAATTCTCCAAAAATATAAAAGTGACCGATGAGGCTGATTTGCTGTTAAAGCTAAATATCGCCTTATTTGAAAGTGGGCAATTTAAACAGTCCAAAGACATTAAAAGTCGAATTTATCATGCCAACGAGAGTCTGATTGGGTTGGGTGAAGGCGAGGGCTTTGTCGTGGCACATTTGGCGATTATGCCGGGTCGCACAGATGAAATAAAAGCAAATTTAGTCAGGTGTGTGATGAGTGTGCTACAAAACGAGATTGGCAAAACTTACCAAAACATCCAATATGCGGTCAATTTAACCGAGCTATCAAATGTTTATCAAAAGTCGATGGTATAAATAATGTCCTTTGCCCAAATCCACACCCGCTCTGTCATCGGTCTGACTGCACCGCCTGTTACGGTGGAAGTTCATATCTCACAGGGTCTGCCGGCGTTGACCATGGTGGGCTTGCCTGAAGCCTCCGTACGTGAAAGTAAAGACCGTGTTCGTTCGGCGATCATCAATAGTGGCTTTGATTTTCCCAATCGCCGCATTACCATCAATCTTGCACCTGCCGATTTACCAAAAGATGGGGCTAGACTTGATTTACCAATTGCCATTGGAATTTTGACGGCGAGCGGTCAGATTGATGAAAGCGTGTTGGATGATTTTGAGTTTGTGGGCGAGCTTGCCCTAAATGGTGATTTGCGTGGGGTTACAGGTTCGCTGTCGGTGGCTCGCACCCTAAGAGGCGGTGAGCGGACCCTGATTTTACCCAGTATAAATGCAGGTGAAGCGGTGCAAGTGGCGGATATTTGCGTGCTTGGAGCGGACAACTTGACCCAAGTATGCCTTCATTTAAACAGCGTTAATGGGGGTAATTCTGATGATAGGCTAAACCCCACCGCCACACCGAACACTAAAGTGATGGCAACGTATCCGCTTGATCTGTCTGATGTCAAGGGGCAGCACCACGCACGCCGAGCGCTAGAAATATGTGCTACAGGTGGGCACTCCATATTATTTAAGGGCCCTCCTGGCTCTGGAAAAACCCTGATGGCAAGCCGACTGCCGAGCATCTTACCTCCCTTAACCGATGATGAGGCACTGGAGGTGGCAAGTATTTACTCAGTGGCGGGCATCCCTTATGAATTTGGTGTGAGACCGTGGAGGTTTTGCCATCACACCATGAGTGCAGCAGCATTGTCGGGAGGTGGCTCAAAACCAAAACCTGGTGAAATTAGCTTGGCCAACCAAGGCGTGCTCTTTCTGGATGAATTGCCAGAATTTGATCGTAAGACTCTAGAAGTCATGCGTCAGCCCTTGGAATCAAAAGAAATCATCATCAGCCGAGCTAATGCACAAGTTGCTTATCCTGCCAATTTTCAACTTGTGGCAGCAATGAACCCTTGCCCTTGTGGTTATCATGGTGATGCATCAGGTCGTTGTCGCTGTACACCCGAACAAGTTCGTCGTTATCAGGATAAAATCTCAGGACCTTTGCTTGATCGCATCGATTTACACATTCATGTACCTGCCATGCCCATTGATGATTTGCAAAACGCACCACAGGGCGAGCCATCTGCCGTGGTACGTGAGCGTGTCATTAAGGCTCGCAATATCGCCATAAATCGCCAAGGCAAACCCAACAGCGAGCTAACCCCAAGCGAGATAGACGTTTTTGTGCCAATTGAGGCGGCACAGAGGCAGCTGCTTGCCACCGCTCAGTCGCGACTTAACTTATCAGCTAGGAGTTATCACCGAGTACTTAGAGTGGCTCGTACCATCGCTGATTTGGCAGGGGCAGAACAAGTGGGGGCGGCTCATTTGGCAGAAGCACTGAGTTACCGCTGAAAGTGACGCTTATCTCTTTATTTGCTTCGTTTATTTTTACTCTGATTTTTAAGCCGTTAAATGCCTTATTTAGAGAGTTTTAGATTGGTTAAGCATTACTCCAAGTCTTATTTTTTGATTGTTAGATTTTAGATGCATTCATTTTAAATTTAGGCTTTGGCTACATCCATTGTGACACTGATACCTTTTCATGGTAAACCACATCAAACTTAAGTCTTTGCCATTTCTTTTTAAATGATTTTGAGCGGTTGATAATGACTAACACCCGTGCTGAACACCTAGCCCAACTGTTAAAAACTCTGCCTAACCTTCCTGGGGTTTATAAAATGCTAGGTAAGTCAGGCGAAATTTTGTACGTTGGTAAAGCCAAATCCTTAAAAAATCGAGTTAGCAGCTACTTTGCTAAAAACATAGAACACCCCAAAACTGCTGCACTGGTTGCTCGTATTCATGACATTGAAGTTATCATTACTCGAGGCGAAAGCGAAGCATTACTGCTTGAACAGAATCTCATCAAGGCCCATCGCCCTCCTTATAATGTCATTTTAAGAGATGACAAATCTTATCTCTACTTATTCATTTCCAAAGATAAATTCCCTCGTATCGCCGTGGGGCGTGGCAAAGGTAATCACGGCGAAGGTCGGTTTTTTGGACCTTACCCTTCTGCCAGCAGTGCCAAAGAAGCGGTTTTGTTGCTCCAAAAATTGTTCATGCTCAGAAACTGCTCCAATAATGTCTTTGCCACTGCAAAAAGACCTTGCCTTGAACACCAAATTAAACGATGCACCGCACCATGTGTAGGACTCATCAGTCAAACCGATTATGATGAGAGTGTCAGACAGGCATTGGCGTTTTTGAATGGTAAATCAAGTGAACTGCAAACCATGCTTGCCCAAAAAATGCATGAAGCTGCCGAGCATATGCGTTTTGAGCAGGCGGTATTTTATCGGGACCGGCTGACCATGCTCTCTGAGATTACCGCTCGCCAAGCTGTATATCGTGTTGGTGAAGACAGTAGTGCGGATGTATTCGCCATCGATGAGCGTCACGGACTTACGGTAATTCATGTGCTGACCGTGCGTGGCGGCAAGGTGCTAGGTGGCAAGAATTACTTTCCTGATGATGTAGGCATCTTTGATGACATGGCAGAGCGTTTGACCAGATTTTTACTGTCATTTTATCTGGATGTGAGCGATGATTTGCCCAACGAAATTATCATCAATCAGCCGCTTGCGGACATGGAAGTCATAGCCAAGCTGCTAAGTGAGCAGTTTCATCAAAAAACCATCCTAAAGTCTAATGTTCAAAAACATCGTCGAGAATGGCGGGATTTGGCAACCTTAAATGCTAAGAATGCGTTGGTTGCTAAGCTGTCTGATTTTCACGAATTAAGCGAGCGTTTTGCCTCCATGCAAAAGATTTTTGAACGTGTATCTGACAGAGTAATAAACCGCATCGAATGCTTTGACATCAGTCATACGATGGGCGAGCTGGCGGTAGGGTCATGCGTGGTTTTTGACAGTGGTGGAGCAAGACGAAGAGACTATCGTCAATACGACATCCTAGACGTTAAAGGAGGTGATGACTATGCTGCAATGAGGCAGGTATTAACCAGACGTTATACCAAACATCCGCTACCAGATTTGTTGTTGATTGATGGCGGCAAAGGACAATTAAACATTGCCAAAGAAGTCTTGACTGAGCTTGGTAAGCTTGATGAGACACTGCTTGTCAGTATTGCTAAGGGCGAAGGAAGAAAGGCGGGACTCGAAGTCTTGCATTTCATAGATCATGAACCGATTGATTTACCAATGGATTCTAAGGCATTGCATCTCATCATGCACATCCGAGATGAGGCTCATCGCTTTGCCATTACCTCCCATCGCAAAAAACGAGATAAAGCTCGTGGCTCTTCCATACTTGAGGTTATTCCTAATCTGGGAGCAAAACGCAGACGAGACTTGCTGGCTTATTTTGGAGGGATACAGCAGCTGTTAGGTGCCTCCGAACAGGAGATTGCCAACGTAAAAGGCATTGGTAAAGTCTTGGCACGCACCATTTATAAGGCGTTGCATGGCTAGCCATCAGAATAACCCAATTAAGTGGCATAAAATATTAGATGTACTGCGAAATAAAAATCTTGTCTATGCAACTCCTTACATTTACTCGGTTTTTAAATTTGAGAAACATGATAAAATCGTTATTTCGCAGTGGGTCTATTGACCAAAGCTTTGTTATCGCACCGATGATAAAATATTTTTAAAAATATAAAAAAATGCTTGATTTATTTTTAAATTCGTTTATAATACGCACCACTTAGCTAATAAAGCTAAATAAATGGCGCGGTAGCTCAGTCGGGAGAGCAACGGATTGAAAATCCGTGTGTCGGCAGTTCGATCCTGCCCCACGCCACCATATTTAAAAACAGTCAATGTATCATTGGCTGTTTTTTATGCTGTATTATTCATGCATTCATTTTTATGGCATTTAAGCTGAGCCACGCCTTAGGATTATTACATTGGGTGTGTATAAATTCATAGTGCCGTACCATCTGCACTCTATTTTAATCTTAATCATCTAAAATCATGATAGGCTCTTGTGCTTCTAATCTTGCATCTGTCTGATGGAATGATTATGAATCTTTTTCTAAAATAGGCGGTATTCTGTAGTTGTAATGACAAAAACCACGCTTAGATGAGACCTAACCGTGACTTAATTTAAAATGACATTTAAAAGGGATAGCTGTGACAAAAAGCTGTGGCTACGTCGGTGATTTTTGAAGGGTTTGAATGGTTGTATTATCTTCAACTAAGTGTTAAGTCATGATTGTTTATAACTTAGTTTAAAATATTAACAAACCATCTTAATCTGAATCTTACAAAATAAAAAAAGAGCCAAATATATGGCTCTTTTTCTGTATTGCTTTTTGTTGCGTACTATGCAATATGGTGATATTACTTAGCAGCTTCAGTAGTGGTTGCAACAGCAGGATTTTCACCTGTTGCAGTTGCAGTACCAGCTTGTTGAGCAGCACCGTCAGCAGCGTCTTTAGCAGCGTCAGCAGCTTCTTCAGCAGCGTCTTGAGCGTTCTCAGCGGTCGCTTCAGCTTGCTCAGCAGCAGCACCAGTAGTGGTTTGTGCAGCAGCAGCAGCAGTAGCAGCGGTGTCAGCAGCGGCTTGTGCAGCATCAGCAGCTTGTTGAGCAGCAGCATCAGCAGGAGCAGCGTTTGCAGCGGCTTGTGCATCATTTGCAGCTTCTTGAGCTTTTTCAGCAGCTTTTGGTGCTTCTTCAGCTGGCTTTGAGCAAGCGGTAAGAGCCAATGAACCAACTAGGGCAGCTAGGATTAATTTTTTCATGTTTTTCTCCGAAGGTTAGAAGTTACATATAATAGGCAATGAATCATGATAAAATTTTAAAATCAACAAAAAATACCACGACCATATCACTCTTATATGACTTTTACTATTATATAAATATCATTAAGCAATAACAAATGATTTTTCATAATAAATCTATCAAATGTGTAACCAAATATTTCATAATGATGTCATTTTGGGTTTTGTCATCAAAATGACTCAAATATTTGCGATAATTAGTAATTCCGCTGATTTTTAAGGCGATTTTTGACACGACACCACTATTCGTCATCTTTTTGACTGAGAATATATCTAATCGTCATAAGACAATCAATGACAAACCTCAATAAGAATGACATTAATTTATTAGGTTTTTTAATAAATATCAAGATTTCTTGGTCATGTTATTAAAAAATTCATCGTTGGTCTTGGCTTCTTTGAGCCGGTCTAGCAAAAATTCAGTTGCTTGATAGTCGTCCATTGGCTGTAATAATTTACGCAGCACCCACACTTTACGCAACATTTCTTCATCAATGAGGCGTTCCTCGCGACGAGTAGATGATTTTTTTAGATTAATGGCAGGGAATACTCGTCTTTCAGCAAGTTCACGCTCTAAAGTAATCTCTTGGTTGCCTGTGCCTTTAAATTCTTCAAAAATCACGCTATCCATCTTGGAGCCTGTATCAGTTAAGGCTGTGGAGATGATGGTAAGACTGCCACCTTCTTCAACATTACGTGCCGCCCCAAAAAACCGCTTAGGACGCTCCAAGGCATTGGCATCTACACCACCTGTCAGCACCTTGCCACTTGATGGTATCACAGTATTATAAGCACGTGCTAGGCGAGTAATAGAATCAAGTAAGATGACCACATCTTGCTTATGTTCCACAAGGCGTTTGGCTTTTTCGATGACCATCTCTGCAACCTGAATGTGGCGAGTAGGGGGTTCATCAAAGGTGGACGCCACCACCTCGCCGCGCACAGTGCGTTGCATTTCGGTAACTTCTTCTGGGCGTTCATCAATGAGCAGAACGATGAGATAGCACTCTGGGTGGTTTTTGGCGATGGCTTGAGCGATATTCTGAAGCAGTACCGTTTTACCTGCTTTGGGTGGGGCAACGATGATGGAACGCTGTCCTTTACCAATGGGGGCAATCAGGTCAATCACTCGCCCTGTTAAGTCTTCGGTTGTGCCATTTCCTACTTCTAGATACAACTGCTCAGTCGGAAAAAGGGGTGTTAAATTCTCAAAAATTAGCTTGTGGCGGCTACGGTCAGGCGTGTCAAAGTTAATTTCGCTTACCTTTAACAAAGCAAAATATCGCTCACCGTCTTTGGGTGGGCGAATCTGTCCTGCGATAGAGTCACCGGTTTGTAGATTAAAACGGCGGATTTGGCTGGGGCTGACATAAATGTCATCGGGGCCTGCTAAATAAGAGCCTTCGGATGAGCGTAAAAAGCCAAATCCATCAGGCAAAATTTCTAAAACGCCATCACCGTAAATCGGTTCGCCATTACGAGCGTGAGTTTTTAAAATGGCAAAAATAATGTCTTGTTTACGGCTGCGAGCCATGTTTTCAAGACCCATGACTTCGGCAATGGCAAGCAACTCGCCTACGGACTTGCGTTTGAGTTCGGTAAGATTCATGAGAGAGTCTAGATTAGAGTTTTTGATGGGGATATGTAATAGATAAAGATGAGATGAATGACCAAGAAAGTAAACCATAAATTTAAATGGGTCATTTGACCCAAAATGATAACGCTTATTAAGGATAATGTCAAGAAATTTACTGTATTAACGCATAAAAAACAGCACAAAAAAGGAATCCATGCCTTCTTGGATTCCTTGTGACCGCTTATTGACTACTTTAAGCAAGAGTCTAAAGCTAAATGGTTGGATTACAAGTGCTTATTTAGCAGGCTGACAAGTTCCGATTTGGGGCGGCTACCAACCAGCGTCTCCACTTTTTCGCCATTTTTGAAGACGAATAATGTCGGAATGCTACGAATGCCGAACTGAGCGGCGATTTCTTGGTTTTCATCGACATCAACCTTGACGATTTGGAGCTTGTCGCCATACTCAGCATCTAAGTCCTCCAAAATGGGGGCGATGGCTTTACAAGGACCGCACCATGCCGCCCAAAAATCTACAAGTACAGGCTTGTCAGATTGTAGTACGTCTTGGTTAAAGCTAGCGGTGGTGGCGTTAATGATGCTCATAGGAATTACCTTTCATTATTGGTGAATGTATGTATATAATATGGGCGATTGACTGACTTTCAAGAGAGTTAGGCAAGCAACATGATGAAATTTTACAAAAGAAATTTTAGACAAATTTGTTGGTGGTGTGTCAGTTCATACCAAACACTCAAAAGCTTCATGCTATAATAGCAGATTAGCAGCAAAATCGGCAATTTTAATTTACCAAAGACGCTGATTAATACGATTAATGTCCATAAAAACACTCTTAGCCACCATGAAACACGATCGCCTAACAGACGAAAAAATCGCCATTCTCAACGCTCAGGAAAACACTTATGACAGTAGCTTTTTTAAAGATTTTATAAAATCAATCACTGTTTACGAAGATGATGATATTTGGGTGGGGGATAAGCCAGCGGGGTTACTTAGCGTGGATGGTCGCATTCTTAAAGTCAGCCTACAATCTCGGCTATTAAAGGTGAATCCTGCCATCAAGCTCATTCACCGTCTTGATATGGATACATCAGGCTTAATTATTTTTGCCAAGCACGAACAGGCACAAAGCCATATCTGCAAACAATTCATCGACCGTATTCCTCAAAAACAATATCAAGCGGTGGTTATGGGCACGCTTGAAGTGGCGGACAAAAAAGGGGTGGTAGACGTGCCTGTCCGCTATGAGCCGACCACCAAGCCCAGACACATTGTCGATATGATGTGGAGCAAGCGGGCTTTGACTCATTATGAGGTATTACATCGCGAGCTACGCACCGATACAGCAGGCAGGCCTCATGCCGTCACGCGAGTGGCATTAAAGCCCATCACGGGGCGAAGTCATCAGCTGCGTGTACATATGGTACACATTGGACATGTCATAATAGGCGATCCCATCTATGCCACAGATGTCGCCCTAGAGCTTGCCCCACGTCTCAACCTGCATGCTCATAAGCTACGCCTAAAACACCCTGTGCATGGTGTGTGGCTAGACTGGGAGAGTGATGTGCCGTTTTAAGGATTTACATTGAGGCACTCATATTTTTTGTTCGGATTGTTGGTGTGGTCATTGGTGTCTTGACCAAGTGGATTTTGTAGGCAAATGTGCGTTGTTTGAGTTTGATTGCCTGTTAAGGTTGGTGCAAAGATATTTTTGAGTGGCGTGTCATTCATGATGTGATTGGCGATGTTGATGATATTATCTAAAGATTTTACTCTGGCGGCATAATGTTTGTAATCAGGTAGGGCGATATTTAATAATGTGCCACCTACATAATTGATATAATCTTTTTTTGGTGTTACCACTTCATCATCAAAGGCGGCAGCAAAATCAGGAGCAGGCAGCTGTGATGATATGATGCCCTCTTGATAAAAGTTGGCAGCTTGATTGATGGTGCGGTATTTTTTATAAAAAAGCTGTGTTGGCATGTCCATGTTGCCATCTAAGGCATTGTCTAGGTTATTATACAATTCATAGTTAAGCATAAATTCAGAAATAATAGGGTTTTTTAGGCTTAATTCATCAGACGTCATGGGGGGAACGATGTCGGTAGCGATGGTGGGGTGTTGGTTTTTGACAAAAACCATTGCTTGTAATTGATGGATGACCATATTCGCTAAAATCATTTTTTCAATCAATGTATTGGCATTTGCCAAGTGATTTCTTAATAAAGACAATTCGTGGGATAAGGCAGGCATGACTTTATCTGGGCTTCTCTTTAGCGTATGTATCAGATGAACCCTTTGCCCGTGAATGATGACCTTATAATCAGGCAATAAATTCTCCACTCGCATTTTGCCTTGCATGATGGCGGGTGGGTTATTTAAAAATACCCAATAACGCTCTTGGAGGACATGATAAGGTGTGAGGTCTGCATCATGATCAGATAGCATGGCAAAACAATCATGGGCTTGATGACTGTCACTGGTTAATGTACAAAAAATATCATGATTAGCTTTGGCGTTGCTGTGATTAAGTTGTAATGTGGTGGATAAATCATTCAAATGATGTCTGGCATTTAATTGGCTGATATTTTTCTCTAAATCACCCTGTTGTGCCAGAGCTTGCTGCAGGGCTTCATGATAAGCTTTGCCAGCCTCAAGAGGTTCGTCTTTTGAGCCGATGCTAAGCAGATAATAATAGCTGTTTTTTTCGGCATCAGTGGCATTGGCTTGGCGTGTCTGATGGTCTTTGATAAGCGTGGTGGCATTTTGGTTCAATGATCCATCGTCACATGCTGATATTGCCAAACCAGCCACAATCAAGGATGTTCTAAAAACCAAGGAGCTTCTCATGAATCTTTTCAATCTTCCTAAAAATGAAAACAGCATAAAATCAACCAAAAGTGACTCAATCCATCATATCAAAAAGCAAAGACAACCTAGCGACCTTCATGTACAAAGGCACTGACTTGTTGGCACAGAATCTGCCATAGCTGACTTTGTGCTTGTCTGCTTGCCCATGCGTTATGCGGGGTAAAAAATACACGTGGGTGGTCTGTCAGGGCAAGCAAGGGCTCATCCTGCTTGGGTGGTTCATGTTCAAAGACATCGGTGCAGTAGCCCAGAATCTGTCCACGTTCAAGTCCATTAATCACGGCATGGCTGTCCACGATTGCCCCACGAGCGACATTGATGATTAAGGGGGTTTTTTGCATTTTGGCGATGACCTCATCGTTAATTAGGTGGTGCGTTTCATCTGTGAGCGGGCAATGCAAGCTGATGATATCCGCTTTTGCCAATACTTCATCAAAAGCAGTGTAACCATCATCTCTGGGCATACGACCTGCTCGCTCAGCATACAGAACTGTCATGCCAAAAGCAGAGGCAATCTGCCCAACCCTTTGACCGATGACCCCTTTGCCAATAATACCTAAAGTTTTTCCTGCCAAATCTAAGATGGGGGTATCGAGCAGGCAAAACTTACCATCTTGCTGCCATGTGCCATCCGCCACCTGTCTATGATAATGCAGTCCTGCCCGCATGGCGGTTAGCATGAGCATAAAAGTATGCTCTGGCACACTATTGACTGAGTAACCTGCGACGTTTTTTACAGCAATGCCACGGCTGTCGCAAGCGGATAAATCGACATTGTTCATGCCTGTGGCAGTCAGCTGAATGAGCTTGAGTTTAGGCAGCTCTTCAATAACAGCACGATTTATCACCACTTTATTAACAATGATAATATCAGCGTCCAGACATCGCTCTACAATCACCTTATCATCTTGGGGTGTGCTGTCGTAAACAACATAATCACTCACACCATCAGGGGCGGCAAGTTCTAATGTCGCCAAAAAAGTATTGCGGTCTAAAAATACAGCTTTCATGACTTTCCTTATTTTCAAAAAAACACGTTTCCATCATATAGAAACGTGTTTTTGCTGTCAAGATTGGAGTTAGTCGCAACAATCATCACCAAAGCAAATATTACACTCTGGCAGTTGTTCTTGGAGCCATGCTACATCATCAGAGCTCACAGGATTGCCTTTTAGACCTAGCCACGCCAGATTTTTTAGCTTCGCTAATGGGCGAATATCACGGATTTGATTATAACCCAAATACGCCTCGGTCAGATTGGTCAGCTCTGATAGCACAGAAATGTCCGTCACTTGATTAAATCTTAGACTAAGTGAGCGTAATTCCACCAAACGGTCAAGAATGCTAATGTCCGATATTTGATTATAGGACAAATCCAAGGTATTAAAATAAGCCAAACAACCTACTCGTCTTAATGGTGAAATGTCACTAATCTGATTGTTATTTAGGTATAAATATTCCAATGAAAATAACTTGGACAACGGTGAGATGTCCTCAATGTTATTATCAGAAAGTACCAGTACTTTTAATCTACTCAAACACTCTAATGGAGAAATGTCTGAGATTTCATTGCCACCAAGATTTGCCAATTCTAATCTTAACAAATGAGCCAAAGAGGAAATGTCTTTGATTTGATTGTGATTTAAGCGAAGGCGAATCAATTGAGTCAGATGAGCAAGCAAATCAATGTCACTGATTTGGTTGTAACTTAAATTAATATGAGAAAATCGATTTAAGTTACTCAAGATGCTGACATCGACAATATTTTGTCCTGACAAATCAAGGTCAAGCTGTTGAAAATGCTGTTGCTTTGGTTTGGCTGCAGCATCTTTTCTTACCACGCCCTTTAAGCTATGCGAACTTTGTTTGCTTTTTAAATCCATGACAAAGTCGCCAAAGTCAATGGTGATGATGCCCTGACCATTACGCAGAAAAGGGCGGTTTGCACGTTTAATCAGTTGGTGCTGAATGGCATTAATAATTTCAACATCAAAGCTGTCTTCACGACGCTTTGTGCTGTAACCATAAGATGTGCTAGCAGAGAATTCGTCTAGTCGCATGTGATTATCCTTATGGTTTAAAAAATTTATTAAAATTTGACACAGTACAACAACTTACTTTAAAAGATACATACAATTCATCAGACGACTTAGATGTTTTGTATTTTTCTTTTTTTTCTAAACAAAGCGAACAATACACCTGAACAAATGGGTCATTCTTAAAAACATTTGTTCAAAAAAATGGTGTAACTTATATTAACAGAAATAAATAAAAATTAAAATACTAAATCAATATTTTTATCATTTTTTATCAACGCATACATAAAAAACACCATAAAAATGAATCATGTAAATATTTTAAATAGATTTATTAGCATATTTAAGATAATGCTTGTTTACGATAATTTTATTAATTTTAATTAAATAATATTAATATTTATTAAGAACAATTAATTAATTAAATGTAAAGGAAATGATGATTCGTCTATCATAAGTAATTCATGGATTACCCGATTTAAAATCCATCAAATGATACTCGGTAGGCTTACTTGTATTTTTTTGAACTTAAATGAGTCAATATGGTCTTTGCTGAGCGTTCAATATCTCCAACATCAATCCCACGCACTATCATGACCAAACGAGAGATGCCATCATCCCATATTGACTGGGATAAATGCTCAGGCGGATATAAGCAGTGCTGCACGCCTTGAAGCAGTATCGGTTTATCAACATCTTGTAGGTGTAGCACCCCTTTTAGACGTAAAATATGCTCACCATGGTGATTTAGCAACAGATTCAGCCATAACCCAAAGGCAAGCCAATCGACTGGCTCATCAAAGCTCAGCACCAGACTTTGTGTCTGTGCGTGAGTCTCTTGCTCTCTTTTAAGAAAGAATGTGGACTTTGGCACAATGTCAAATGTCTTAGCAAAAAGTGCTTGTATGTTGATAAAGTCTTTTGCCTGCACCTGCACGGCATCATGATTGATGTTATGAACCAGAGCTTGCGTGCTGATGATGTCGTCATCATGACATAAATGAGTCTTTGACAGCACAAACTGCTGACAGGCGATGACCTGTGGTAACCATTCTGGAGCGGTAATAACTTGGGTTTTTGCATGCTGACAGTCAATGATGGTGGTCATGCCATGCAGCACAAACCGTCCTTTTAGGTGCATATCTTGATTTAGGGTTGCTAAAATTGATGCAGGATTGGCAAGCCCTGTGGTTTCAATAAGAATCTTATCAAAAACCACACCGTGTTTATTTAAATCCAGTGCTGATAGCAATGTGTCTTTGATGTCGGTTAAGACTGTGCAGCACATACAGCCCGATGGCAGTAAGTAGGTGTTGTTATTTACTGGTTTGACCAACAAATCATCAAGTCCCACCTCGCCAAATTCATTAATCAAAACCAAGGTTTTGCTGTTTTGGTCATCTTTTAAAATTTGCTGGATAAAAGTGGTTTTTCCGCTGCCTAAAAAACCTGTAATGACATGAATTGGGACTTTATCCATTAACATGTTTCCAATATGCTAAGAAAGTGTTCATCTAACACATCAATGGGTTTGCCGGTTAGGGTGTGAATCTGCCCCCATAACTGACCCAATCCATTTGCCATCGCTTGTTTACCTGTTGGGGTTTGAACCAAATAATTTACGCCATGCACGTCAAAAACTTGTATGCGATACGGTTTGACAAGTTGGTTGATGAGTTTTAATCGTTGGTAACGCTCTTGGCGGCGGGGCAATTTAGACAGGCCTGTCGTCCAATCGCTTTCTTCTTCAATTAATCCACAAAGTCCACACATGATGTTCTCGCTTTTAGATAATTCGCTCGATTTTAATGAGTTGTCTACTTATCAGTGTGTTGATTTCTGGGATTTGTAGCACATTTAAATTACCACAAATCGCCATATAACATCACAATAACAAAAGTTAAGTGCCTAATTTTATCAATTTGACACTTAACTTTTTTCTTTTATTTGTTATTTTTGACGTGGATAACGCTTGGCAAAATCATCAGCAATTTCGTTCATGGTGACAAATTTTACGCCATCATGAGCCTTAAAATGCTTAATCAAACGTTCAAGCATCAGGAGCACCTGTGGACGACCTGACACATCTGGGTGAATGGTGATGGGAAAAACTGCATAATCCATTTCACGGTACACCCAGTCAAACTGGTCTCGCCACATCTCTTCTAGATGACGTGGATTGACAAAACCGTGCGAGTTGGGTGATTTTTTGATGAACATCATGGGAGGTAAATCATCCAAATACCAATTGGCAGGAATCTCAATCAGGTTTGTTTCCTGACCACGCACCAAAGGCTTCATCCATGTGTCAGGATGCTGACTGTAATCAATCTTTGTCCAGCTGTCGCCAACACGCACATAATAGGGCGTGAAGTCGTTATGCATGAGGCTGTGGTCGTATTTTATGCCTTTTTCAAGTAATAATTCGTTCGTGACAGGACTAAATTCCCACCAAGGAGCAACATAGCCTGTGGGAGCTTTGCCAGCAAGCTCACTGATGAGTGCAAACGATTTGTCAAGCACCGCCTGCTCTTGTTCTCGAGTCATGGCAATCGGGTTTTCATGGCTATAACCATGAATGCCAATCTCATGACCAGCATCCGCCACCATTTTCATCTGCTTAGGAAAGGTCTCAACCGAATGACCAGGAATGAACCATGATGTCGTCAAACCTTCTTTATCAAACAAATCCAACAGGCGTGGCGTGCCAACTTCACCTGCAAACAAACCACGAGAGATGTCGTCTGGAGAATCTTCACCCCCATAAG
>JBHCHC010000060.1:0-8203 GCA_041802645.1 Moraxella sp.
AGTATGTCAAGTCAAGATAAATTGCCACTCGCCAAGCAGACACTTAGAACACTAACCAACCAACTTAGAGACATTGACAGCGTAAGCATCATCACATACGCCGATGGCGAGAAACTCATCTTGCCTGCCACTTATGCCACCAAAGACGGTAAAGAAAAAATCTTGTCCGCCATCAATCAAATGCAAGCAGGAGGAGCAACAGCAGGCGAGCAAGCAATACAACTTGCTTATGCCGAAGCCCAAAAACACCACAAAAAAGATGGCATCAACCGCATTTTATTGATGACTGATGGTGATTTCAATGTAGGTATTACTGATTTTGATGCCCTAAAAGACATGGTCAGCCAAAAACGCAAATCAGGCGTATCCTTATCCACTTTTGGCTATGGCACTGGCAATTATAATGAGCATCTCATGGAGCAGCTGGCAGATGCAGGTGATGGCAATTATAGCTATATTGACAGCCCTAATGAGGCCAAAAAAGTATTAAACCGTCAGCTTAGCAGTACCTTAGAAACCGTCGCTAAAGATGTCAAAGTACAAGTAGAATTCAATCCCGCCACCGTCAAAGAATACCGCTTGATTGGTTATGAGAATCGATTGCTAAATGAAGAGGACTTTAAAAATGACAATGTGGATTCTGGCGACATCGGTGCAGGGCATACAGTGACTGCTTTATATGAAATCATTCCTGTGGGTGTTGATGGTTATCTTGCTGATAAACGCTATGGTGAAACCCCAAAAAAAATCAAGCGCATCATCAGAATATGCCAACATCGCAGTTCGTTATAAACTTCCCAACCAATCAAACAGTCAAGAATTGACCCAAATCGTCTCAAAACGCCCTGCTATAGAACTGCAAAAGGCAGACGATGACACCCGTTTTGTGGTGGCAGTCGCAAGTTTTGCTGAACTGCTCAAAGGCGGTCAATATACGGGCAGCTTGACTTGGCAAGACATTCAAAAATTAGCCGAAAGTAGCCAAGGCAAAGATGAAGATGGTTTACGTGCTGAGTTCTTAGAACTGCTTGGCATTGCCCAGAGCTTAAGCAGCAAACAGCCTTCAACAGACTAAGAAGTGGCATGAGTAGCACATCATCAGCTAGCAACACTTGGCTAATTTGGCTGATTGTAGCCATTGCCTCCTTGATTTTGATGACGACATCGGGCATTCGTATGTCGCTTGGGTTATTTATTGAGCCCATCACACACATGGGGGCGGTCAGTGTCGTACAAATAAGTTTTGCACTGGCGGTAACGCAGCTGATGTGGGGTGTTTCTCAGCCCATTGTTGGGGCGGTGGCAGATAAATTTGGTGCTTTGACGGTGCTGGTGGGTGGTACGCTGCTTTTAGCGGTAGGCTGTGCACTTGTGCCGTTTTTGTTGTCAAAATGGGGGTTGGTGCTGACGCTTGGGATACTCATAGCATTTGGTGCGGGTGCAGGTAGTTTCTCGGTCTTGATGGGGCAGGTGGCAAATACCGTACCTGCCAAGAGTCAAGGACTGGCATCAGGGGTAATTAATGCAGGTTCCTCTTTTGGGCAGTTTTTGTTTGCGTTATTGGTGCAGTGGCTGATTGCACTGCCACTACTTGGCACAGGCTTGGGTTGGCAGTTGGCGTTTTGGGTGCTGGCAGGGGTGTCGTTATTTTGTTTGCCTTTGTCATGGTATTTGGTGGCAGCGTCTAAGAAACTCAGTCCCGTCACAGCCCAAAAAACCATCAGAGTACCAGAACAGACGTTGTCTGAAGCACTCGCCTCCGCCTTACGCAACAAAGATTATTTACTCATTCATTTTGCATTTTTTACTTGTGGGTTTCATATTGCATTTTTGGCAACGCATTTGCCTTTGGAAGTAACACTTAAGGGCTTGCACGCCAATGTGGCGTCTTGGTCGTTGGCACTGATTGGGCTGTCCAATGTTGTGGGCAGTTTGGCGGTAGGTGCGATGGTGGGACGTTATCGCTGTAAATACATTTTGTTTTATATGTATCTAAGCCGAGTGATACTGATTGGCATTTATTTGTTTTTGCCAAAAACGATGGTGACGTTTTATTTCTTTGCCATCGGGCTTGGGCTAACATGGCTTGCCACCGTACCACCGACGGCAGGGGCGATTGGTAAAATGTGCGGCGTGCGTTATCTGGCAACGCTGTTTGGACTTAGCTTATTTAGCCATCAAGTAGGGGCGTTTTTTGGTGCTTATTTGGGTGGTTTGGCATTTGAGGGATTTGGCGACTATCGTTATATGTGGTATGCTGACATGGTGTTGGCGTTTTTGGCGGCAGTAAGCAACCTGCCCATTCGTGAGCCTAAGCTGGAAACAAGAACCTCTTAAAACGCAGTCACAAAGCCTTATCATAACTTAATATAGCCTAATATCTCTTACCATAAAAAGCACCTCAAAGATTATTGCATAACCTTTGAGGTGCTTTAATTTTGGCACAGATATTAAGGTTTGACGGATTGACAAACCACCAAACGATTATTTTTTGCCTTTTTTGGCAGGCTTTTTGGCGACTGGATTAACCGCGTCTTTTAGACCCTTGCCCGCTTTGAAGCCAGGAACTTTGCTGGCAGCGATTTGTAGTGGCTCGCCAGTTTTTGGGTTGCGGCCAGTACGAGCGGCACGCTCTTTTACGCTAAAAGTACCAAAACCGACCAATACCACATCATCGCCACGCTCCAATGCACCTTGAACGCTTGAAGTAAAGGCATTGATGGCTTTGGTTGCTTGGTCTTTGGTCAGACCTGCTTCGCTTGCAACAGCATCTACTAATTCTGATTTATTCATGATTCATCCTCATGTGTTGATGGTTAAAAATCCTAGTGAATTTAGGTAGTCACATATAAACTCTAAGCACAGGCTTATCGTGAGTGCATTGTATAAGGGTAGAGTCCATTTTACAAGGGGTTGACAAAATATTTTCACTTTTTTTACAAAAATATTTTACCGAAGGCGCGATATTCACGATAAAAGTTATTTTTTGTATAATTTTTATTCGAAATAAATGCCAAACAGTTACATTAAGGCAGTTTACTTTTTTTTCATATCATTTTATCATTAGCATTATTTTGGATTTAGAAAGTACAGCATGACCAACCCACAGCCAACATACACTAACAAAAAACGCGACCCACAACCCACCTATCGCCCGAATGAGGCTGAGGGTGGCGGCTTTTCACGTGGATTACTCAACGTTCTCTTGGTGTTTTTAGAATCTGCCATCACGCTCATATTACGCTTTGATCCGACTTTACGTAAACTTGCCTACCCTCTCGCTGAACGTGGTACAGTAGTCTGTATTCGTACTTATTTACCTCATGTGCAATTTTATGCTACTTTTGGGTATCGTGGCGTTTTGCTCGATGATCGCCTACCTGTTCATAAAGACAGCCCTGACATGACGGTCAATGCGTATAGTTTTCAACTCATAAATGCCCTAACTACTCACAGCACCAGCAGCGTTGAATCTCTACAAATTCGCGGCGGTCATGAAGATACTTATGATTTCAAGGCTTTTTTGGTACAACTGGGTGTTGGCGGCATCATTCAGAACTTTCTTAATAAAATCAAAGGCTCACCCAAACCCACTCCAGAAGAAAAAATCCAAAAACAAGAAGATTACAAAGCCAAAATCGCCGAGCAATCTGCTCGTATTGATGAGCTAACCATACATAATCATAAGCTAAATACAGCCTTACTAGAAGCTCAAAGCAAACAAAAAAGTACGTTCATTGCCCTTGTGGTGGTCGCCATCATTGCTTTGGTGGCAATCATCTTAAATTTTGTCTGATGTCATCCATGACTTTTATCAATCGCAACGATCACTTGTTTTAATGAAAAATAATCTTGACTGATTTACTGGGAATTATTATAATATACATCAGTAATTTACCCACGCCTTAACACCCAGTAATCACATGGGTCTTATGACTAGGTAGGCAATTTGGAAATCTTATTATGCGATTGACAACTCGTGGACGCTATGCGGTTACTGCCCTATTAGATTTGGCAGTACAAGAGAGCCGCCATCAAGGAGCGGTATCATTGTCTGACATCGCCAAGCGTCAATCTATCTCCATCTCTTATCTTGAACAACTTTTTTCAAAACTTCGCAAAAAAGGCTTGGTCAGTAGCACACGCGGGGCATCAGGCGGTTATCACCTTGTCAAGCCTTTAGATGAAATTGACGTCATGAGCATCATTACCGCTGTTGATGAATCAATTAACGCCATGCAATGTGGCGGTAGAGGCGACTGCCGAGATGGAGAGATGTGCTTGACACATGACCTATGGCACAACTTATCCAACCACATTGAGGCCTATTTAAGCAAGGTAACCTTAGCTCAACTATTAGAGTCTAAACACACCAATCACATCGCTGATTGCCAACAACAAAAAATTGCCAGTGACAAAACTGAAGGCAAAACCAATTCAATCAACACCATAAATTTAGGGGTAAACTTATCATGAGCCATGCCATGCAACATTCTTTGATTTATTTAGATTACGCTGCCACCACTCCTGTCGCCAAAGAAGTGGCAGATAAAATGATGCAGTATTTGACCTTTGATGGCATTTTTGGCAATCCTGCTAGTCGTAGCCACGGTTTTGGTTGGCAAGCTGAAGAAGCGGTAGAGAATGCTCGCTTACAAATTGCCGAGACAGTAGGTGCTGACCCTCGTGAGATTGTCTTTACCAGCGGGGCGACCGAGTCAGATAACCTTGCCTTAAAAGGTGTGGCACATTTTTATCATGGCAAAGGCAAGCACATTATTACCTCTAAAATTGAACATAAGGCGATTTTGGATACTTGTCGTCAGCTAGAAGAAGAAGGCTTTGAAATCACCTACTTAGAACCAGAGCAAGGAACAGGGTTGATTACCCCTGAGCAAGTAGCGGATGCCATCCGTGAAGATACCATTTTAGTGAGCCTGATGGCAGTAAATAACGAGCTTGGCACAGTCACCGACATCGCTAAAATAGGAGAAATTACTCGTGAAAAAGGTGTTTTATTTCATGTGGATGCTGCCCAAGCCGTTGGCAAAATTAAGATTAACCTAGAAGAATTAAAAGTTGATTTAATGAGTTTTTCTGCTCATAAAATTTATGGCCCTAAGGGCGTTGGTGCGTTATATGTTCGCCGTAAACCCCGTGTGCGTATCAAAGCTGAGCAACACGGTGGTGGTCATGAGCGTGGCATGCGTTCTGGTACGCTTGCCACCCACCAAATCGTCGGCATGGGCGAAGCTTTTGCTTTGTCAGCTCAGAGATTTGATGAAGATCACGCCCACATCAAAGCTTTGCGTGATAAACTATGGAACGGCTTACAAGACATCGAAGAGGTATACCTAAACGGCAGTCTTGAGTACGGCATTCCCAACATCATCAACGTCAGCTTTAACTTTGTAGAAGGCGAAAGTTTGATGATGAGCCTAAAAGATTTGGCGGTATCATCGGGTTCGGCGTGTACATCAGCGACTTTAGAGCCTTCTTATGTATTGCGAGCGATTGGTCGCCCTGATGAGCTGGCACATTCAAGCATCCGCTTTAGCATTGGTCGCTATACCACCGAAGCTGATATTGACCGAGTGCTTACCCAAATCCATGATGCGGTCAATAAACTGCGTGAACTATCCCCCCTTTGGGATATGTTTAAAGAAGGCATTGACTTAAATAGCGTTGAGTGGCAAGAGCATTGATATGATTGAAAGCTACACTCCTGATAATTTATTTAAGCCCATTGGTGCATATAGTCATTTAGCAAGGCAGGCAATTTAATACATATTTCAGGCACACCTGCGGTTAATCCAGATACGGGCATCATTGAAGTAAATGACGCTTACTCGCAAGCCAAGCAAATATTGTTGAATTTTCAAACCATGTTAAAGTCTGTGGGTTTGGATTTAAGCCATGTTTTGCACATTCATGTATTTTTAAAAAATACTGATGACTTTGCTGAAATGAATCGTGGCTACATGGAGTTTTTTTGATAATAATTTTCCAGCCCGCACCGTAATTGGAGTGGCTGATTTACCCAAAATGGGGCGTTAATGACCATGAATACTATGGTTATTGCACCTTAACATGATAAATATTTAGCAAGCAATAAGCTAGCAAGTACGGAGAAATTCTATGGCATATTCAGACAAGGTCATTGACCATTATGAAAACCCCCGCAACGTGGGAAACCTAGACAAAAACGCCAAAAATGTTGGCACAGGCATGGTCGGTGCGCCCGCCTGCGGTGATGTCATGCGTCTACAAATCCAAGTGGGCGATGATGGCGTCATTACCGATGCCAAGTTTAAAACTTATGGCTGTGGCTCAGCGATTGCATCAAGCTCGCTTGTGACTGAGTGGCTCAAAGGCAAGACCATTGACCAAGCACGAGAAATTAAAAACATGGATATCGCCAAAGAGCTTGCTCTACCTCCTGTCAAGGTGCACTGCTCGGTACTTGCCGAAGACGCCATCAAAGCTGCTATTGATGATTATCAGTCCAAAGCTGGTGCTTAATTATTTAACATGCCAAATAAATGAAAATTTTCATGTAGTGATGATAGCTGATTATTTTGATGCTAAGTAGCATTTTAAGATGTATATGCTGATTTCTACTCTACATCTTGAAAAAATACGTATGGCACAATACATCAACAAATGTTCAATCATTAGGAGAAACTTGTGATTACGCTGACAGAGCGAGCAGTAACGCACGTCAAAGATTTTTTGACCAACCGTGGTAGCGGTGTGGGCATTCGTGTCGGAGTGCGAACAGCAGGATGTTCAGGGCTTGCCTATGTGCTTGAATTTGTGGACACACCTGACGACAGCGACATTCGCTTTGATAATGACGGTGTGGGTGTGTTTGTAGACCCTAAAAGTATGGTTTATTTAGATGGTTTGCAGATGGATTATGTGACTGAGGGGCTAAATTCTGGCTTTAAATTCACCAATCCCAACCAAACGGGTGAATGCGGCTGTGGCGAATCCTTCACGGTGTAGCTAATGACAAACGATTTCTTTGGCTTATTTGGCTTGCCTGTGGGCTTTGACATTGATAAAGCTGCACTCAAAGCCGCCTTTTTGCAACTGCAAAAACAACACCATCCAGATAACAGCATCAACCAAGCGACCGCTGACCAGCAAACCGCACTCATCAATCACGCCTATGCGACACTAAACCGTGATGACAGCCGTGCAGTATATTTGTTAGAACGACATGATGCAGGGTTTAATCCAGATAAGTCCATCTCTGATAAGGCTTTTTTGATGCAGATGATGACTTATCGTATGGATTTGGATGATGCGTCAGACGATAACGATACCGCCCAACTCATACAGATTGGTGATGATGTCAGCAGACTAAACCATGTCGTGGCGGATGAATTTTTTCACAGCTATCAAGCCCAAGATTGGCAAGCTGCTCAATTGCATGCCCAAAAATTAAAATTTTTGGCAAATCTGCATGATGATGTGATGGAAAAATTAACTCAAATCTCAAGCACCGATGATGACGATGATTTATATGTATGATGACTATAATAAGTGATTATTTTATTCTCAATGGTGAAGTTATGAGTGTTGTTAAATTAAAATGACAATGACTTTTGGTAACATTCAATAATTCTATGATGCACATAGCCCAGTATCAGTTAAGTAATTGAATTGAAATTTTATTACAAAATCGTTTTAGCTGCATCGGACCGACCATGTTTAACTTGATGATTTATCTAAGCCATCTTAACACTTTGATTTAAATAATTAAAAAATACCATGTCCCTACTTCAAATCAGCGAACCCAATCAATCTGCAAACCCTCATCAGCACCGCTTTGGCTTAGGTATAGACCTTGGCACAACACACTCTCTTGTGGGTGTGGTGCGTTCTGGTAGAGCCGATGTTCTACCCTTTGGCGACACTCCCTTGCTGCCAAGCGTGGTCTATTATGGAGAAAAATCAGATATCCCCTTGGTTGGTAAAGATGCCCTACTGCACAATGACCCCAAAAATACCATCGTTTCCGCCAAACGCTTTATGGGGCGTGCCAAAAGTGACATCAAGTTTTCACACCCCTATACACTGACAGGTGATGACAACACCATGCCCGCCTTTGTCACCGCCCAAGGTGACAAATCTCCCGTGGAAACATCCGCTCATATTTTATCCAAACTTTATAACCATGCTAAGGCGAGCCTGC
>JBHCHC010000061.1:0-7749 GCA_041802645.1 Moraxella sp.
AAAAAATGACAAAAAAAATAAAATGGCTTTGGGGTTGGTTAGACTCAGCGACAGCGAGCGATAAAAATAATTTTGTGGGGTGACTTTTGGAGGTGTGAAGGTTTTGTCTTTGATGAGATGGCGGTTCTTAAAGGTGTGATACGCCCCTATGATAAGACGCATGCCAAGATATGCCAAGTAACAGCCACCAACAAGTTTGATACCATCAAACACACTTGGATAGAGTTTAAGTAATGTGCCTGCTCCGAATACGGTCGCCAAAATAAGTATCGTATCACCCACCAAAATCCCTGCCATCGATTGCATGCCTGCTTTTTTGCCTTGTCCTGCCGCGGCTGACAGGCAATATAAGCTATTAGGACCAGGCAGGGTAATGATGATAATGACACCAATCAAATAAGCGGTTATGTCGGTGATGCCAAACATGCCAGTTACCCTTGAGTGAATGAGGCTTGATAGTGGGTTGGGTCGGCACCATCTTGGGGCGTGAGTTCATCGGTGAAAAATGCTTGCATGACATTTTTCTTGGCGGTTTCATAGTGGGAAAATGCTTGGCAAGTGCTGGTTAAATCGCCTTGCCAAGTTGGAATGGTGCTTTTCATTTTGACAAAACGGTTTGGTGTATCAGGTAGAGTTTTGGCGAATGCTAGAGCACAAGTGGCATCATCGCGACTGTTGCAGACGAGTGCCATGTCACATCCTGCTTCGATGGCGGATTTGACTCGAGCGGTCACATCACCTGCCACGTGAGCAGCTTTCATGGATAGGTCATCTGAGAATAACACGCCATCATAGCCCAGCTTGCCTCTTAAAATCTGTTGTAACCAAATCTGAGAAAATCCTGCAGGCTTATCATCTATTTGATTAAATATTACATGAGCAGGCATGAGAGCATCTAGCTTGGCTAAATTATTGATAAAGCTGATTAAGTCACAGCCAAAAATCTCTTCAAGAGTACGATCATCCACCGCGTCTGAAACGTGCGAATCAGGAGCGATGGAGCCATGACCGGGGAAGTGTTTGCCTGTGGCTTTCATGCCCGCGTCATTCATACCGTCAATAAAGCGTGAGGATAGGGCTGTCACAACATGAGGGTCGGCATGAAAAGCACGGTCGCCGATGACCAGACTGCATCCATCTATGTCTAGCACAGGAGCGAAGCTAATGTCCACACCCACCGCTAACACCTCGCACGCCATCAGATAACCTACATCATAAGCCAAGGACAAAGCAAATTCTTGATTGTCATCATAAACCTCGCCTATTCGCCCCATTGCAGGCAAAGGAGTAAAACCCTCACGAAAGCGTGCTACTCGCCCACCTTCTTGGTCAGCACTGATGATCAAGCTTGGATTGATGTTTCTCATGCTGTCGGTTAATGCTCGTACTTGAGCGGGGTTTGACACATTTCTTTTAAATAAAATTACCCCACCTAAGCCGTCATCTGCCAAAAACACCTTATCGTCATCGCTTAAAGTTAAGCCTTCTACATCTGCCATGATGATACCAGTTGCCATAGGAGTTCCTCTTAATGATTGGTGCTTTTTAAGAATGCATTATGATGAAAAGTTTACATGCAATAGCTTGTATTATGCCATGAAAATGACAAAACAGCATAAAAATCTGTGTTATTTTTTCAAACAATCATCACAAAATTAAGACACAGAAGTAATAAATCTATGTTATCATAAAGCATTTTTAATGTGTCTTGATTGATAATTTCATGGAAAATTTATGATGTCAAAAAAACAAATTTTATTATCAGGGGCGGCAACCGTTGTTGTGGGTGGTTTATTTGCTCAAAGCTATGTTGGTGTGGCGATGGCAGGGGATAAAGTGGGATTTGAGCCGACTGCTGAACAAAAAGTCACAGCACGCCAAGTTTCCTTATTGCTTGACAGGGCTCATTATTTAGAGCAGTCTTTAGACAAAGAGATGGGTGCAAAAATTCTGGCGATGTATTATGACCAGCTTGACCCATCACGCACGCTATTTTTGCAATCGGACATTGATGAGTTTAATGCCAAATATAGCGATAACTTTGCCGAGCGTTTAAAGCGTGGCGACTTATCGGCAGGTATTGAAGTTTTTGAGCGGTATCGCACACGTTCTAATGAGTATTATGATTTTGCCAAAAACTTGCTAAAAACAGAGGTTAATTTAAAGACTGATAAAACCATTGTTTTGGACCGTGAGGAAGCCCCACGATTTAAGAGTGCTCAGGAGCAAAGGGAGTTTTGGCAGACTCAAACTACCTTTGCCTTGATTGGCATTACCTTAGGACAAGAGGATGATAAAGCCAAAGATAAGGCATTTTTAGAAAATCCTGAGTTATCTCGTGGGCAGGACTTGGTGCGTGGCGATGAGCGTACACCGACAGAGATTCTGCTAAATCGCATCCATCGACAGCAAGAACAGCTGGCACGCCTAAAAAATGATGAAATCATGGAGACGATTTTAAATGCGGCAACCATGACCTATGATCCGCATAGTAATTACTTTGCTCCTATTCAAGCCAATGAAATGCAAATTCAATCTAATTTGCAACTAGAAGGTATTGGTGTCTCTATTCGTCCCGACCGAAAGAATCCAGATTATACTCGCATTGTGACCTTGGTGGATGGAGGTCCTGCCCAAAAAACAGGGCAAGTAAAAGCCAATGATTTGATTATTGGTGTTGCCCAAGATGGTGAAGCGATGGTGGATGTGGTTGGTTATAGCACTCGTGAAATCGTGGCATTAATCCGTGGAGCAAGAGGTACGTCAGTTACCATTCGTGTAAAACAACCTAACACGCCTGATAGTGCTGCACGCAATGTCACCATCGTTCGTGATGTCATACAGCAAGAAGAGTCGGGTGTGCATCATCGCGTGCTAGAAGTGCCTTATGAGGACGGCATTAAGCGAGTGGGCGTACTTGAAATACCTAGCTTCTATTTAAACTTTGCTGCTCGTCGTAATGGAGCGGGTGCGGATGAATACCGTTCGGTGAGTTTAGATACCGAAAAAGCCATTAAAGCACTTAATGAGCAGAACATCGATGGCATGGTGGTCGATTTACGTAACAATCCAGGCGGCTCGCTTGATGAAGTTGCCAAAATGTTAGGGCTGTTCATCAAAGAAGGTCCATTGGTACAAATTCGTGACAACAAAGGTCATGTGCAGATTTTTGCAGACAAAGACGGTGGTAAACAGCTGTATGCAGGCGAGATGGCAGTGCTCATCAACCTAGGATCAGCATCAGCTTCTGAGATTTTTGCAGCGGCAGTACAGGATTATGGACGTGGACTTGTTGTGGGTAGCACCACCACAGGCAAGGGTTCGGCACAGGTGCAACGTGACGATTTGGCACTGGGCTCCATGACACTAACCCAGCGTAAATTCTATCGTGTCACAGGAGGTAGCACCCAAAACAAAGGTGTTGTGCCTGATGTGCCATTGGTAAATATCTATGAAGGCATTGAATTTGGTGAGCGTGAATACAAAAACCCTTTGGCATGGGACACCATCAAAACAGCACCATTTAAGGCTGAAGGTAAATACTCTAAAGACTTAATGGAGTCGCTCATCGCCTCATCTCAGGCACGCCAAAAAAGCAATCCGCAGTTTCAGTATTTGGTCGCTCTAAATGACATTCGTGCCATGGATGATGACAAAAAACCAGCTGATGTGGATATTGATAAACGTCGTGCTAAGGGTGAGCTGATTGAGCAAAAAACGCTTGCTGCTGAGAATGTGCGTCGTCAAGCCATAGGGGAGAAACCATTCACGGACTGGTCTACCTATCAAGCCAGCATGGATGCTCTGGCCGAAGAGCGTAGCTTGATGAAAGAAAACGAACGTCCTCAGTTACCTGAGAGCGAGATATTTGTCATCGAGGCGGCGACACTCATGTTTGATGCAGCCAAGAATGCCTCTCTTACCTCGAAGGATAAGTCCATTACAATGCAGTAACAACAAACCCACAAAGCCTGTCCTTTGACAGGCTTTGTGATATTTAATCGCAAACGCCATGGCAATAATGAATCAGCATCAAGACAAACATGCCATCATTTTACCAATGACTTTAAACAACGGCGATTAAATTTACCTCTCCTACTAGGATTTTTGTTAAAATTTGGTTATAATAAAAAAGATTTTGACTCTCCAAAGTGGCAAAATTATTCTTTTATGATTTTTATTTTTACTTTTTATTTTAAGGAAATATCATGGCTATCGAACGCACGCTTTCTATTGTAAAACCAGATGCTGTGGGTGCTAACCACATCGGTGAGATTTTTTCTCGTTTTGAAAAGAATGGTCTAAAAATCATCGCTACTAAAATGAAACATTTATCAAAGGAAGAAGCTGAAGGTTTTTATGCAGAACATAAAGAGCGTGGCTTCTTTAATGACCTTGTGTCATTCATGACATCAGGACCTGTTGTCGTTTCTGTGCTAGAAGGCGAAAATGCGGTGTTGGCTCATCGCGATATCCTAGGTGCAACCAACCCAAAAGAAGCAGCCGCTGGTACTATCCGTGCTGATTTTGCTACCAGCATTGATGAGAATGCTGCCCATGGTTCTGACAGCACCACCTCTGCTGAACGCGAAATCAAATATTTCTTTGCTGATAACGAAGTTTGCCCACGCACTCGTTAATCTTATGCGATGATAAAAAACCGAGCCAGTCGCTCGGTTTTTAGTGTATGACCCTTGATGGTTTAGTCGAAAACCACCGTCTTATGACCATCTAGGATGATGCGATCCTCCAAGTGCCATTTGACAGCACGAGCCAATACTTCTCGCTCAATCTGACGCCCCAGTTCACGAAGTTCGCTTACCTCAAACGCATGACTGACTCGCTCCACGCCTTGTTCGATGATGGGTCCTTCATCAAGTTCACTGGTGACATAGTGGGCGGTTGCTCCAATGAGTTTGACACCTTTATCAAAAGCTTGCTTATACGGATTTGCTCCCACAAAGGCAGGCAAAAAAGAGTGATGGATGTTGATGATTTTACTTTCCCATTTATCAACAAAATCAGGTGTCAGGATTTGCATGTAGCGAGCCAATACCAGCAGGTCGTTGCCCTGCATGACTTCATCGATCTTGCTGTAAGACTTCTCTTTATCGTCTTTATCAATAGGAATGTGTATAAATTCGATGCCAAAACTTTCAACATCACCACGCAGATCTTCATGATTGGAGACAACTTTGGTAATCTCACATGGTAACGCCCCCCGACTATATCTCCATAAAAGCTCAAGCAAGGCGTGGTCTTCTTTTGAAACCAAAATGCCCACCTTCTTGATGTCAAACCCACAAGAGAGTCGCCATGTCATATGATACTTATCAGCGACATTTTTGGCGAATGTGTCAAGTAAGGTCTGTTTTTTGTGGGTTAAGTCGTCCAAGTGAAATTCCACACGCATGAAGTATTTACCGCCATAGGCTTCGGTGGTGTGCTGATCAAGTGAGATGATGTTTGCCCCGTGGTGGTATAAAAAGCCAGAGACGGCTTGAACGATGCCTGCTTGGTCGGCACAAGTAACCAAAAGGCGTGCAATGTTTTGATTCATGTGATACTCTGATTAACTAAAAATGGATAATTCTACCATCAATTTGTTAAAATTGGGAAATTTTTGGATAAACACTAAGCTTAAATAAAATGTGAATTAAAAAAACAGTAAGAAGCAAGAAGGGGGCAAAAGCGAGTATTAAAATGACAGGATGAAAACATAAAAGACTTAAAAACAACCATTTGCCTTTAAGTCTTTTTTATGGAAGAAAAAAGGAGGGATTAGCCCAAAATCAAGCTGTCATCTTCCACTTTTTCGCCTCGAGTTTTCTCAAACATGTCAAGCAAATCCGGCACTGTCATGCCTTTACGTTCATCACCTGACACATCAAGCACCACCTGACCTTGATGCAGCATGACTGTGCGAGTACCATGCGTTAAAGCCTGTTGCATGGAGTGTGTTACCATCATGGTGGTAAGTTTATTCTCGCCTACGATGGTGTCAGTCAGTTCTAGTACAAAGGCGGCGGTTTTTGGGTCAAGGGCGGCAGTATGTTCATCTAAGAGTAGAATTTTGGACGGCTGTAAACTCGCCATCAAAAGGCTCACCGCTTGACGTTGCCCGCCTGAGAGTAGTCCCATGCGGTCAGTTAGGCGATTTTCTAATCCCAGTTTTAGCACCGATAATTTTTCACGGAACAGCTCGCGGTTAGATGCATTTAACGAGCCTTTTAGAGTACGAGATAGCCCTCGTTTATAGGCAAGTGCCATATTCTCCTCAATGGTCAAGGCTTCGCACGTTCCTGCCATCGGGTCTTGAAAGACGCGAGCTACCCAATGACTGCGTAAATGTGTGGGTTTTTTGGTGACATCGGTGCCATTAATGACGATAGAGCCACTATCCACACGAATCGCTCCGCTGACGGCATTTAAAAAAGTGGACTTACCCGCACCGTTTGTGCCGATGACAGTGACAAATTCACCATCAGCGATGTTTAGACTAATCCCGCGTAAGGCAGGATTTTCGATAGGAGTGCCAGGGTTGAAAGTTAGGCGTAAGTCGGTTGCTTGCATCATGGCGATATCTCCTTATTTTTGTTTGCCAAAAGCTAGGGCAAGACGTGAGCGAAACTTCGGCAACATCAAGGCAAGCACTACCAGTATGGCAGTGACTAAGTTCAAATCCTGAGGTCCAAAGCCGATGGTTCTTAGTGTTTGGCTAGATAAGGCAATTTGAATAAAGAGTTTATAAACCACCGCACCAATGATGGTGGCAAGCGTGATAAAAAAGATACGCTTAGCAGTCAGAACGTTCTCGCCAATGATGACCGCTGCAAGCCCCACGACAATCGTCCCGATACCTATAGATACGTCCGCACCGCCTTGGGTCTGCACAAATAATGCACCAGACAAAGCAATCAGACCATTACTAATCGCCATGCCTAAGACAATCATCCATGAAGTGTTGATGCCTTGAGCTTGTGCCATTTTGACATTTGAGCCTGTGGCACGCATGGCAAGTCCTGTTTCGGTACTAAAAAACCAATCTAGTGCCAATTTGGCAACCACCACCACTGCTGCAACCACCACCACACGCACCCAAGTGCCGTTATTGCCATCGATGAATGGTGTGAAAACGGTTGGTTCGCCAAGTAAAGACAAATTTGGTGCATTCATGATGCGCAAATTCACAGAATACAAGGCGGTCATCACCAAAATCCCTGCCAATAGATGCAAAATACCAAGCTTAACATTTAGCCATGCTGTTACCACACCTGCTGCTGCACCTGCCATCATGCCGAACAGACAGGCAGTCCACGGATTAAACCCTGCAACAATCGCCACTGCCGCTACTGCACCACCTAAAGGAAAGCTGCCGTCAGCGGTCAAATCAGGAAAATCCAAAATGCGAAAAGAAATCAGTACTCCAAGTGCCATGATGGCATAGATTAGACCGCTTTCTAACGCCCCCAAAAAGGCAATCCAAGACATAACCACTCCAATCAAAAATAAAATACACGCCCATGAATTGGCGTGTATTTTAGTGAATTAAAATCATTGACAAAAATCTAAGTCATCCCTGTCAATATTAATGTCCTACCACGCTCATTCTACGACTTTTTTAGCTTTGTCCAAAACAGATTGTGGAACGGTTAAGCCTTGTTCGTTGGCGTTTTTCTTGCTGACCATCAGTTCAAGCTCTTGGGCACTATAAACAGGAATGTCGCCTGCTTTTTCACCTTTTAGGAT
>JBHCHC010000062.1:0-7965 GCA_041802645.1 Moraxella sp.
ACACTTTCATCTTTTTATCAAAGAATGTGAGTTTCGTTTTAACTATGGTACACCATCTAATCAGCTTAAAGTATTGAGAAAATGGTGTGGGATTTAGGCTAATCTAGTACAGCCCCAATTAAATTGATAATATAAGTCAATGGTATGGCACTTCCATCAATCATCGAACGCAGTATTTTTTTTCGTATTTATGCTGGGCTATTATTGATATGTTTTCTGGTTGCTTTTTTTGGTTATTTCCTCATGCAAGCAATCACTCAGCAGCGACTTCAATCTTATCGTGAATCAGTAGCCACCGCCATATTCTCTTTGGGGGCGCAGTCTTATGATATCCAGTCAGAGTCAGGCAAAGAACCATGGCTTCTTGCTACCAGTCAGGCATTAGGTTCGGAAGTTCATGTCATGCCCGTTCATGAATTTGATTTCAGAGGTCGAGAGTTAGAACGCTTAGAAGAAAATAAATCTGTCGTTCGTCACAATGATAATAATCGCCATGTGATGATTTATCATGTGGTGGATGATGGTCAAAATGTTTTGGTTGCTGAAATTGACCGCATCAGCGAAAGACAAATTCATGCAGCCATGGTTTTTTTGCTCGGAGATTTAAGAAAATACCCATCATTGGAGCAAAAGCAAGCACGTTTGGCTGATCTAAGCCAGACCTTTGGTTATCCAATAACACTAACACCGCTTGCAAGTTTGGCATTGGATAGAGAGCAGTTTGATAAACTCAATTCAGGTAAAGCTGTACTTAGTTTTGATAATGATAATCAAAATACACACTTGTCGGTTATGATAGCATCCAATGTGCCCAATGAGGTATTGGTGGTAAATATCCCATTTTTTAACATTTTTTCATTGGACATTATTATCAGTGTGGCGCTGATTTGTTTGCTATTAGTAAGCATTGGAGTGTATGCACTAATATTCCCTTTAGAAAGACGTTTACAGTTATTGCAAATGGGATTAAATCAAGTTGCCGAGGGTAAGCTTGATACCATGGTCCAAGTGGCAGGTTATGATGATATTGCTCGCCTTTCTTCCACTTTTAATGCCATGACGCGACACATTAAGAGGCTTATTGAGTCACAACGTGAATTGACTCGTGCGGTTTCTCATGAGCTTAGAACCCCTGTAGCACGCATTCGTTTTGCTGTAGATATGCTTGCTGATGAAGATGATTATGATTCTCGACAAGTTCAGAAACAGTATATCGATGAAGATATTGCTTCGTTAAATGAGCTGATTGATGAAATTCTAACCTATGCTAAATTGGAGGAAGGCTCGCCCAAAATGGATTGGGAGATGGTCTGCTTAAAAGAGATGTTGGAGCAGATAGAGCGAGAAACCAATGCTTTGGGCAAACCCATCCATGTAAAAATTTATCCACCCGCACAAAAAGTGGTGGTCATGGCAGACAGGCGGTATCTTCATCGAGTGGTACAAAACCTAGCAGGCAATGCCTTGCGTTATGCTAAAAACACCATCGTTATTCGCGCTGGTATTAAAAAGAACATGGCGTTCGTGATGGTAGAAGATGATGGTCAAGGTATTCCTGAGGCTGACCGTGAGAAGGTGTTTATCCCATTTGCACGCTTAGATGACAGTCGCACGCGTGCATCTGGAGGTTATGGATTGGGATTGTCTATCGTGTCACGTATTGCATTTTGGTTTAGTGGTAACATGAGTGTGGATGAGAGTCCGACTTTGCATGGAGCAAGATTCACCATGGAATGGCCTGTGAAGCAGGTGGGTGTGGTGATCGTTGCTGATGAGCTGACAGGCGTTAAGACTGAGAAAAAACTTATCAGTGAATCTCGTTGAGAGAATTGACCGTATTGGCATCTTCGAGTTGCTAGGTGTGCAGCGTGAAGCAATTGCGATAACCGGCATTGATTGACGATGATTGGTATGATATTTTAATGAGATTGTGTTAAAATAAATTGCATTTAAGTGACAGATGCTTTGTATTGCTTTGAGCTTAAATTTTTGCGTCTCTTGAGACCATGTCCTTTCCTTGGTTCTTTTAAATATTAAAGCCGGTCAAGGATGATGGCTAACGCAGCTTAGTCAAGATGAACAATCATGAGTCGTCACATCATACATCATTTAGGAATTAATATGCCCTATCTTTTTGGTTTATTGGTACTTGCCAATGCTGCCTTACTTGGCTATCTTTTGCTTGTACCTAGCACAGATAAAAATTTGGAGCAAGCCAAGGCTCGATTGACAGCACCTGTAGAATTTACTAACACCACTCAGCAACTACCCCCTGAGATTGGCAAAAAATAATGTATGTTTGATAGAGATGTATTGTCTAAATTTTATCAATAAATAATAGTCATAAGTGAGTCAGCTGCATCGCCAAACATCAGGAAGTGTTGGATGTTTCGTCATCATGAATTTCTTTTGCATCCAAATCATCAACAAGTGGGATTGTTACCAATACTTCTAGACCACCATTACTATGATTGCGAGCAATCACCTCTCCTTGGTGTAGATGAGCGATGCGACTGACGATGGCAAGTCCAAGTCCGCTACCTTGAGTGGTTCGAGCTGTTTCACCACGTTCAAAGGGCTGCATGATGCGATGAAGTTCGCTCTCTGCCACGCCCTCACCTTCGTCTCGCACGCTGATGGCAAGGATGCGTCTTGGGGTGTGACGAGCGTTATTTGCCAAATCTATGTCATCAGCATGATGTGTATTAATGACTGCTCCTAGGTGAATGGGTTCACGCCCATAACGTACAGCATTATTAACGAGATTGACAATCAAGCGTTTCACCGATAAGGGGCGCACCATCACCTCCTCGCCAACACGATTGTCATAAATAAAAGTCACGTCATTAAACTGCACGCTGATTTCATGAAAAATCATCTCTAAATTGGTCGGACGAACTGCCTCGTCTGAACCATCTTTCATGAATGACATGAATTGCTCCAAAATGGCATCCATGTCCTCAATATCATACACCAGTCCTTCTCTAAAAAAGTCATCAGGCAGCATTTCAGCGGTTAGTCTCATGCGAGTAAGTGGAGTTCTTAGGTCATGACTGATGCCGGCGAGCATGATGGTTCGTTCTTTTTGGGCTTGGTGCAGTGTGTAAAAAAGACGATTAAAGGCGGTATTGACTTTACGAATCTCGTTTGAGCCAACCTCAGGCAAAGTGGTTGCGTGCCCTAAGTTGATATAATCATTGGCGGTGCGCTCGAGTTTTTTAAGAGGGCGATTTAATCTGCGTACTAAGATAAGGCTAACTAAAATGGTTAAAACTGGCAAACCAAACATAAATCCTGCAAGCAGTCCCACGCTGTATTGCGAATAATGAATGACAGGCTCACGTAGCCACACTTTTGGATATTTACTATCCCAAATCCATAACTGCGGTGTTGGTTTAAATTTAAAATAAACTTTGACATCTCGCCCAAGTTCTTGGCTGACTTCTTTGGCAAAAATATCAGTAAAAAAATCAGCGACTATCTTATCATTCACTACTGGAAAATCGTTTGGGTCATCGATGATTTGTATGTGGCTGTTATCCCAAATCCAAGTGAGCATGGCGGGATTATTGGCGAAGGATTGATTGGCGTTGTCAATTAAATTGAGCTCACTAACTAAATAACTGGCGTGGTTTTTAATCTCAGGTAGATATAAACTTCGCCAAATCAACCAAATGGACAGGGCGATACTGGCAAAAACAATAAAAATAACCATACTCACTGTTTGCCAAGTGTTGGAATTTAGGGCGTGTCTGATTTTTAATTGCCAGTAATGATGGTTTTTTTTCATAATAAGGAAGGGCAGCAATAAACAATGATGAGCGGGTAGATTCCCGCTAAAAACAGATGTGCTTAAGTATTGTAACACAAAATCATGTTTTTAGAAATTTTTGAAAAATTACTTTAAAATCATCATAAAAATTGGTATAATTAGGGTCTTTTTTATAAATCTGGTTTTGCCATCGGCTCATCCTCATATTTTGGCGACCAGTTTTTTCTTGCAAAATGTGTTTTTAATGAATTCAAGAGAGAATTATCATGGTTGTTATTCGTCTAGCTCGTGGCGGTTCAAAAAAGCGTCCATTCTATCAAATCGTTGTTGCCGACAAGCGTGCTTCACGCGATGGTCGTCACATTGAAAAAATCGGTTTCTTTAATCCATTGGCTCGTGGTCAAGAAGAAGCATTTCGTATTGACCAAGATGCTTATGATGCGTGGATTGGCAAAGGAGCACAACCTTCCGATCGCGTTGTCCAATTGGTAAAAACCAAAAATAAAGCCTAATCGCTGATATTCTGAGTCGGTTTGTATGTCTCTTGCCACATCAGTGTGGATGAGAAAATCATACAAGCCGGCTTTTGTGCATTTCAATTAATAACGGATCTCTTATAGCAGCCTGATTTTTCCATTATTTTAATTGATAAAATGCCCAAAATAAGGATTGTAGTTTAATTATCTTTATTTAGTAAGAGATCTTTGTATCACTCATTAAATTCATCGATTGTTAAGTCATCAAAAAAGCATTAAATTCATCAAATCATTCGCTTCACTCTTGCCGATTATATTTATCCTACTGTCATGACCCTCATTTCATCAACACCTGATCCTAACGACCTTATTCAGATTGCCACCCTAAAAAAGCCCTATGGCATTAAAGGCTGGCTGTGGGTATTTAGCCTAACCGACAATCGCTCAGATATTTTTAATATGCCTCAATGGTACATGAAGACAGCCACGGGCTTTAAGCCTTTGACGGTAAATGAATGGCGAGAGCAAGGTGCAGGACTGGTAGCCAGTTTTAAAGAAGTGCCAGACCGCAACATGGCAGAGACCATGAATGGTGTGAGTGTTTGGGTGGATAAGTCTCATTTGCCAGCATTAAGTGAGAATGAGTATTATTGGTCGGATTTGGTGGGGTTGACGGTTATTAATGAAGAGGGTGAGAACTTGGGCATGATTAAAGAAATATTTGAGTCCCCCGCTCATGAGATTATCTATATCAAGCCAACATCAGAGAGTATTGATGATGAAGAGCGTCTCATTCCGTGGCATGTAGACATTGTGCTAAATGTAGATTTGGCAGCCAAAACCATGCTTGTGGCATGGGGCAAGGATTACTAGGTGGTCTCATGGCGTTAAAAATCACCGAAGAATGCATTAATTGCGATGTGTGTGAGCCAGTTTGTCCCAACGAAGCCATCTCAGCAGGCGATGATATTTATGTCATCAACCCCGATCTTTGCACGGAATGTATTGGGCATTATGATACACCTCAATGTGTGGATATTTGCCCCGTAGACTGTATTCCTAAAGATCCTAAGCATGACGAAAGCGAAGCAGAACTGCTTAGAAAATATCAGCAAATCATGGGCATAAAGCCTTAACAAAACAACAGATGATGTTTGTACATTGTCTTTTATTAATTGGAAGTTATCATCTATGATGAAAAACCTGAAGCATTTTTATTTTGATATCGTCTTCACGATCGTTTGTATGATTGGGGCAGCGTATTGGGGATTTACGCATGGTGGCATGGCTGCCATGTTGTCAGCATTATTCATCACGTTTGTGCTTGCCCTAATGGAGATTTCGCTTTCTTTTGACAATGCGGTGGTTAATGCTTCGGTATTAAAGCATTGGGATAAATTTTGGAAAACCATTTTCTTGACAGTGGGCATGCTCATTGCTGTTTTTGGCATGCGTTTGGTTTTTCCAATTGTCATTGTAGCGGTTACAGCAGACATGGGCATGGGCGAAGTGATAAACCTAGCCTTAAATAATCCCAAAGAATACTCTGCAAAGTTAATGGCGCATCATGCTGAAATTGCTGCTTTTGGAGGCATGTTCTTACTGCTGGTGTTTTTAAATTTCGTGTTTGATGATAAAGACATTCATTGGTTTGGTTGGCTTGAACGTAAACTGGCTCGCTTTGGCAAAGTGGATGCCATGAGTGTTTTTGTTGCGATTGTGACACTCATGATTTCATTGACTTGGGTAGATGAAGCACAAGAAGCCGTTGTTCTAATGGCAGGGGTATGGGGCATACTAATTTACATGGGAGTTAATGTCTTGTCTACGCTTTTAGAAGGCGATAGTCACGAGACAGGGCCTGATGGAAATGAAGTGGCAGGAGCGATTGCCAAAGGTGGTATTGCAGGTTTTTTATACTTAGAAGTGCTTGATGCATCATTTAGTTTTGATGGTGTGATTGGAGCGTTTGCCATCACTAATGATGTCGTCATTATTATGATTGGTCTTGCTATTGGTGCGATGTTTGTGCGTTCAATGACTATTTTCTTAGTGGAGAAAGGCACACTTGATGAGTTTGTTTATTTAGAGCATGGTGCACATTATGCCATTGGTGCATTGGCACTTATCATGCTAATTTCGATGAAATTTCACGTGCCAGAGGTAATTACAGGATTAATAGGTGTTGCCTTTATCGTGGCATCGGTGATTGCTTCTATCAACTATCGCAAAAAGAATTCCCCCAAACAGAGCTTTGGGTAAGAGTGATACATATATTAACAAAACAGAATTGGTAAAATTGGGATTTTTTGTTATATTATCATTGTTTTTTATGTGTTCATTAAGGAAAAGGAAGACTTATGGCAATCAGCTTAACCAAAGGCGGTAATGTTAATTTATCTAAAGAAGCACCCACTTTATCACAAATGACCGTGGGGCTTGGTTGGAATCCACGCAGTACAGATGGACAGTCGTTCGATTTGGATGCAGTGGCTTTCTTGGTTTCTGAGTTTGGCAAAGTGCGACAAGATAGCGATTTTATTTTTTTTAATAATTTAAAATCTACCGATGGTTCGGTCGAGCACATGGGCGATAACCGCACGGGTGAAGGTGCGGGTGATGATGAAGTCATAAAAGTTGATTTGAACAAAATACCAAGCGATGTTAGTAAGGTAATATTTTGTGCAGTCATTTATGAAGGTCAAGCTCGTTCTCAGAACTTCGGTCAAGTTGGCGATGCTTATATTCGTATTATCAACGCTCAGGGTGGTAGCGAGGTAGCACGTTATGACCTGTCAGAAGATAGTTCCACCGAAACAGCCATGATTTTTGGTGAGCTTTATAAGCACAACGGTGAATGGAAATTTCGTGCCCTTGGTCAAGGCTTTACAGGAGGGCTGGGGGTGTTAGCCAGCTCTTTTGGTGTTGCAGTCTGAGTGGTCGCTGGTGAAGTCAATTGTCCTAAGGATGTCTACTTTATATTATTAATGTTTTGCTATGTATGTTGGTTGAATTTTCATTTTGGGCCCGCGACCAATAAAATTATGTCACCTTAAATGTTTGATGTATGTTATAATAAAATTTGGCAAACTAGACAATCGCCGTCTGCTGACAGCAGAGGGAGGAAAGTCCGGACTACATAGGGCGACGTGCCAGCTAACGGCTGGGAGGCGAAAGCCTACGACCAGTGCAGCAGAGAATAGACCGCCTGCATATTTGTGTAGGTAAGGGTGAAACGGTGAGGTAAGAGCTCACCGCATGACTGGCAACAGTTCATGGCAAGGTAAACTCCACGTGTAGCAAGACCAAATAGGTATCCAATGAGTTGCCCGCTTAGGATACGGGTAGGTTGCTTGAACGCATGAGCGATCATGCGTCTAGATGAATGATTGTCCAAGACAGAATCCGGCTTATCGGTTTGCCATTTCTTTTAAAAAAGTATAAAATCAGTGTTGACAGCGAATCAAATCATCTGTATAATTCGCACCCTGTAACGGCGATGTAGCTCAGCTGGTTAGAGCGTACGACTCATAATCGTAAGGTCAAGAGTTCAAGTCTCTTCATCGCCACCAGTATTTGAGATGGGCAATAAATTGAATTTTCTGCTTATTCTCATTTGGATTAGAGTGAATCTAATAAAAAACCGCTTGACAACACAAAATACTGTGATAGAATAGTCAGCCTTGCTTAAGCAAACAACTTAAGCCATCATGATAC
>JBHCHC010000063.1:0-6967 GCA_041802645.1 Moraxella sp.
ATGATGTCCCATTTTGATGAGTCAATCATCAGTGGCACTCGGCTGATGTCAGGCTCGGACGCAATCAGATTGACAAAATGAATCATCGCCTGCTTACTATCCAGCATGGCTTCGTCCATGTTGATGTCCACGACCTGTGCACCGCCTTCTACTTGGTCTCGGGCGACATCGAGCGCCTCGCTGTATTCTTCATTTTTAATCAGTCTTAAGAATTTCTTAGAACCTGTGACATTGGTACGCTCACCGACATTGACAAATAAGCTATCACGAGTGATGTTAAAGGCTTCAAGCCCTGACAGACGGCAGGCGGGCTTATATTCAGGAATGGTGCGTGGGGTAAAGGGCGACACCATCTGGACAATCGTGCGGATATGCTTTGGTGTCGTGCCACAGCAGCCACCGACGATATTGACAATCCCTGCTTTGGCAAAGCCCTGTACCATCGTGGCGGTCTCGGTGGCTGTTTCGTCATATTCGCCAAATTCATTGGGCAAGCCTGCATTGGGATGTGCTGACACAAAGGTCTCACAGACATCGGATAAGCTTTGGATATGTGGACGAAGTGCATCCGCCCCCAAAGCGCAGTTAAAGCCAATCGAGATAGGCTTGGCATGGCGTACCGAGTTATAAAAGGCTTCTGCCGTCTGCCCTGACAGTGTCCGCCCCGATGCATCGGTAATCGTACCACTAATCATAATCGGCAGCTCAAAGCCAATCATCTCAAATACGCCCGTCACCGCAAAAATCGCCGCCTTGGCATTGAGCGTATCAAACACCGTCTCAATCAAAATAATGTCCGCCCCACCGTCAATCAGTGCCAGCGTACTTTCGGTGTAGTTATCCACCAGTTCATCAAAGGTCACATTGCGAAATGCAGGGTCATTGACATCAGGCGAGATGGAGCAGGTGCGAGAAGTTGGGCCGATGACACCAGCGACAAAGCGGGGCTTATCAGGCGTCTTGGCGTTGTATTCATCACAGGCTAGGCGAGCTAGGCGGGCAGCTTCACGGTTAATCTCATAGGTGAGATGTTCCATGTGATAATCCGCCATCGAAATCTGCGTACCATTAAAGCTGTTGGTCTCGATGATGTCCGCCCCAGCTTCCAGATAGCTTTTGTGAATGGCGCTGATGATGTCAGGCTGTGTCAGGACTAGCAGGTCGTTATTGCCCTTGACATCGTTCGTGATGTCGGCAAAACGAGCACCCCGATAGTCGCTTTCGGTGAGTTTATAGTTCTGAATCTCTGTACCCATCGCCCCATCAAGGAACAAAATCCGCTGTTTGAGTAGCTCTGTCAAGCGTGCTTTATTGGTGCTTTGGGTATCTCGATAAGCAAATTCGCCCTGTGGTGTGCGGATAAAATTATCAGGATTGTGTGGCTTATGTGTGGTGTTGTTATTGGCTGATACGCTCATGATTTTTCCAAAATTTGGCAAATAAAATGTGGCTATTATAGCATTTTGACAGCAGAATATGGGTTTTTATTGCCCAGACGGCAAGATTATTGTTACAATAACCGCAGTTTATGTGGAGCATTTATTATGAAACAGCTTTGTGTGATGATTTTGGGTCTTATGTTGTCCGTATCGGTCATGGCAAATACCGCCTTTGATAGAGGTGTGTATTATTATAATCTTGGTACTGATGATGGTTATCGTCAGGCGTTTGGTTATTTTAGTCAAGCCGCCAATCAAGGATATGCCAAAGCTCAACATAATCTTGGGGTGATGTATTACAAAGGTCAAGGCGTCCGCCAAGATTATGGACGGGCTTTTGAATGGTATGCCAAAGCCGCCAATCAAGGGGATGCAGACGCTCAACTAAATTTAGGCTATATGTACGATCATGGTTATGGTGTACGCCAAGATTATCAAAAGGCTTTTGAATGGTACACCAAAGCCGCCAATCAAGGGATTAGTGAAGCTCAATATAATCTTGCGTTGATGTATGATCAAGGTCAAGGCGTCCGCCAAGATTATGGGCAGGCGGTCGCTTGGTTTACCAAAGCCGCCAATCAAGGATATGCCAAAGCTCAATCTAATCTTGGGGTGATGTATAAAAAAGGTCATGGCGTACGCCAAAACTACTCGCTTGCCAAAGAGTGGTATGGCAAAGCCTGTGATAATGGTAGCCAAAAAGGCTGTGATGAATATCGTAAGCTAAATCAACAGGGTTATTGATATCAGGCTACCCACAATACAAGAATTAAAAATCAGTGCTGCTGCGATACTCATGCTGATGGGTGCTGGGGCGAGGGTTTGGGCGGATACGCTTGTCTATCCTTTTTTGGATTTAAGTCAAGAAGAAAAGGCGCATGTTGCCATCTCTATTTGTTTGGATACTTCAAGTCTGGCAATGCAAGCGATGAATGATAGACAGTCCAATCTGCCCTTGGATGAGAGCAAACAGGCGACTTTGGCGTTTAGTATCGCGCAGAAAGATAGCGAGAACAAAAATCAGTTTTATCAACAGTTGATTGATGAGCAATACAAGCTTGCCTATAGCTATCCTGTCGCCACAAATAATCAAGAAAAATATGAACTGGTCAAACAGCTGCGTGATAGAGAATTAAACCGCTGCGGCAATATTTATGGTGTTGAAAATATTGGGCAGTATTTTATTTATTTTAACGGCTACGCTGATTTAAGACCCAAAGATTTTGTTTGGCCGTATGATGAGATAAATTGAAGAATTTTAAAATTAATCATATCATGATGTTATAGTACATATTTGTTAAATATTTAAAATCACAACATAACACAATCAATGGCAGAAATTTACAGTTATTTATGCAAACACAAGCCTAAACTCAAAGACGATACACCACTTAATCTGCTCTCTGCCAAGTGGAATGGTCGGCTTAGTTATACATTATTGATGAATGGCGCCTTTTTGTCCAAGCAAAACACTTTGGCAATATGATATTATTTACCAGTTAATCAATCTATTTATGGAATATAAACTATGAAAAAATTATCTGCTTTGGTGGTAGGAATACTGCTGTCGCTATCAGCGATGGCGAATACTGCCTTTGATCAAGGGGTGTATTATTACAATCTTGGTACTGATGATGGCTATCGTCAGGCATTTACCTATTTTAGTCAAGCAGCAGAACAAGGGGATGAGCACGCTCAATTTTATCTTGGAATGGTGTATTATCGAGGTCTAGGCGTGCAACAAGATTATCACACCGCTTTTGAATGGTTTAGTCAAGCTGCCAATCAAGGAAATGCTGACGCTCAATCTTATCTTGGGATAATGTATGCCAATGGTCAAGGCGTACATCAAGATTATGTCAAAGCAGCAGAGTGGTACAACAAAGCTGCCGAACAATCGTATGCCTATACTCAATATCGCCCCATACAGCCACATGACAAAGACGAAGGCGTACATCAAGACACCCACACCACCAAAGAGTAATCCGACAAAGCCACAACATGACTTTCAAAAAGGCTAGGCTAACTACCATCTATTAGGGCAGCGAAGATATTGGTATTTGCAATCCCACCAATCAAAAACATCCGTCTAATTTTATGGTAAAATGCGTGGCCTTGTCAGGCAGTCGGTCTGCTTTGACGTATAAAGCTTGACAACATTCACGCCCTACCCATAAACCAAAAAAGCAGCTTTTGATGTCACAATACACCCAAAAGCTCACACAGAACCAAACTTTTATGAACAAAAAAGCATGAACAAAAAAGACCAATGGAAAATCAGCCCAAGCAGCTTATCCCATCTAAAAAACGACAAACGTTCAGAAAATAAGACAATACAACATACCAAAAAAGGCATTTTTGGGTTATTGGATTTTTTGACGCCGCAAATCGGCAGTCCCTTTAAAGCCAAACAATCACCCAAGCCAACCGCATCAGCCACGCCCATACTACCAACAGCACAGGATGCCCAAAAGCACACGCCTAAGACAACCACCGCCCCAAAGACAGAAATCACAACAGATGTGCAACCCTTAGGTACTTTGCTCACACCCAATCACACCAAACCAACCACCACAAAAACCACTCATCAAAAAATCATTGAAGCCACCCCACTCACACCCCTTACTCATCGTGCAGGCAAGCCACCTGCATTACACCCTTCATTGCCCAAAAAGCCTGTGATAACACCCACAAACACTGCCACACCAGTAAACACTATCACACCAGCAAAGACATTGGCAAACTCAAGCGAATATGCATGGCTAGGTGTCTTTTTGATTCCGATTTTTATGATTGGAGCGTTGGTGCTGTTTGTGCTTAGCTTGATGACACTTTTTGGTGGTCGTGTGATAAGCGGGTTGTTTTATGCAGGGTTCATGATGGCATTTATTTGGCTGTCTATTAAATTTGGCACACCATCAAAAGACGCATCCTTTCAGCCCAAACATCATTCAATTAACACAAGCACGCCACCCAAAGGGAAGATTAGTTTTATCGGTTATTTAGTGATGGTTGTGGGTGGTGCTTGTTTGTTATTTTTGGGACTGCTGATATTGGCAGGTGTACTTCTTAATGAGACTGCCCAACCCAGTGATTATGGCATTGGGGTGTTTTTGGCAGGTATAATGGTGGTGATTACCTTGTTAATGAGATGGCTTGTGAATATCACCAGAAAAAGCGATTGATTAAATCAACAAACCAACAATGATGCACGCTCGCTAGAGATAAATCTTATGATGGCAAACATCGCTAAAGCTTAGACACTTTGTCACTGGTACACTTTAGCTCGTCTGACTTGGGCTTGATGGAAAACTCCTCTTAATTCATGTGAATTCGTGACTACAGCCAGTAATCCTCTGGTGAGTTTGGTATCGTAGCAAAAATCTGTTTGAGCCCCTCTGACCATTGCCCTCTGAGCATTTTAAAGTATTCATCGTCCTCATCGATGCGTTTGCCAATGGGCAGTCTTAGACTATCGGTTTGATAGACCATTAAATCAATCGGTAATCCCACAGACAAGTTTGAACGCAAGGTTGAATCAAATGAGATTAAAATGGCTCTTAGGGCATCTTGCAGGCTAGAATGATAATCCAACGAGCGGTCCAAAATCGGCTTGCCATATTTGAACTCGCCAAGCTGAAAAAAAGGCGTGTCTGTCGTTGCTTTGATGAAATTACCCTCAGGATAAATCAAAAAAATCTCTGGTGGCTGATCTTTGATTTGTCCACCCAAAATAAAACTACTGGTAAAGCCTGTTAAATCCTGGGCAAGTATTTGTGAATATTGCGTCACTTCACGCACGCAACTACCAACGACTTGTGCCGCCTCATATAAGGTGGCAACACTATGTAAATTATTATCAGTACGATGATTGATGGCTTGTTGGATTTTACCAAATACTGCTTGGCTGGTGGCAAGATTCCCTGCTGTCTGCAAAGTCAAAAACCTCTCCCCCTCTACGCCGTACTGATACATCTTGCGAAAAGTGGAAATGTTATCAATACCAGCATTGGTACGGGTGTCACTGGCAAAAATCATGCCTTCTTTTAGGCGAATGGCAACGCAATAAGTCATGCATCTCTCAATAAAATCATGGCCTATTTATAATAAATGACTTTGGGCAAAAATTCAATAGCCATACCATCTTTGACATATAAGACGCATCAATCCTCATGAACCTGACCAATCCATACTTGGCTGTATAGGTTTTCGTAACCACCCCCAATTCTGACACCTCGCACAGGGGCGGCATCCAGATAGTCACGACCGATGGCGACATAAACATGGGTCTCTGGGCTAAAATGCTGATTGGAGACATCATAAGTATACCAATTGCCATCAATCCACGCCTCTGCCCATGCATGACTTGCCATGTGCTGACCTCCAAACTCGTACAAATATCCTGAGACATAGCGAGCAGGAATCTGCAAATCACGCAAACAAGCGATAAAAACATGCGTGTGGTCTTGGCAAACACCCATGGCCAGACCAAATCCCTCGATGGCGGTTGTGCCGACATGAGTGACGTTTTTTTGATAAGGCATCTGTTGCAGTAGTGCTTGGGCAAACTGCTGTAGCATCAGCTTTTTATCCGCACTTAAGGCTTGATGATAATCTTTTAGATAAGGCCGATAAAAGACTCTCATCGCCTCGTTACACGTGGTTAAAGGTGTTGGCACAGTAAATAATAGATAAGGCACACTAGGATTATCGGCAATGTAAGGCGTCTTAGGGTTAATCTCAACAATGCCTGAGGCTTGCATTTGTAAATTATCGTGTGGCTCATTACGACTTAGTACCAACCACTCATTGCCAAAGCCATCCACTTGTGCTTTGGCAACCTTTGGCAGCATTACTTGCCACGTGATGATGCTTTGGTGAGCCAAGCTCATGGGTATCATTCGAATGTACTGAACGCTACGCTGAGCCAGTTCATGATAAAAGTAATTCGTTTGATGGGTAATTTGTAATTTCATGATTAGACCCCTTGTGCCAAGATGGTTTGAAATTCATTGCTGATTTCCCAAAAAACATCAGATTGCTGTGAGTTGGCAAGCTGATTGGCAAGTCGCTCAAGTTCACGCCAGCGAGTATTTTCAGGCAGCTGGGTGATGAGGAGGCGAAATTCTTTGGCGGTCACTTGCCACTCTTCTTTTAATAAAATCGTCCGTTCTAACACTTCATACAAACGTCCTAATCGCCAAAAAAGCATCACTGTTGGGGTTTCTAGTTTCATGGATTGATTACAAGCGTATAACTGTAAAGTAGCAGCATGGTATTTCCCTGAATCGGCAAGTCGCTTGATGAACTGATAGAGTTCAGCACTGTCTTTGCCAATGACGCCTTTAACATCTTGAACATTTTGATCGATAGCACGGGTCGTTTCTGCCATCTTTTGCCCGATCAGGTGGCGGTATAAATGAATGGTACTCTGCTCAAAGCTGGCATCACTCCCAACATCAAGCCCAAGACACTGATTAATACGCTCAACCTGAACTTCGGTCAGCTCACCTTTTTGTAGCCGATTG
>JBHCHC010000064.1:0-19125 GCA_041802645.1 Moraxella sp.
GATGATGAGCTTTGGCAAGATTTGGCAAATGATGCTTTGGGTGATTTTCATGACAATCTTGATAATCTCAAAAAAAACTTGGCAGATGGTAGTTTTATCGCCCTTGCTCTGGATGCAGATGCTAATGCCATCAAGGCGTGTCATAAGAATCTCATTGCATCAGCACTTGCTCCGATCGCTGAGTATATTCGTTTAGAGCAGCGGCCACTTGCCCAAGCCCGACCTATCCTAAGCACAATCAGCAATGATTATCCGCTTGTCATCACCAATCCACCTTATGGCGAACGTCTGGGCGATAGTGACTTTATCAAACCTCTATATCACGGTCTGGGGCTGATTGTGGCAGATGGTCTGCGTACCTGTGGACGAGCTGACATGGCGGTGCTGGCAAGTCATGTAGAGCATGCCGACACCTTACCGATTGCTGAGCCTAAGACCCTAAAATGCCACAATGGGGCATTGACGGTATATTTTCGTCATGGAGCGATTGACTTTGCTAAAAGTGATTATTGGGCGAACAATCTGATTATTAATTTCACCAAAAAAGACATTGATAACCCTGACAGTCAAGAATTCATTAACCGTCTCCAAAAAAACATCGTCAATCTAAAAAAATACGCCCAAAAAAACCACATCAGCAACATGCGAATCTATGATGCTGATTTGCCGAACTATAATGTGGCGATCGATGTGTATGGTGACAAAATCCATGTGCAAGAATATGCCCCACCCAAGCAAATTCCTACCGATGTGGCAAAGGCTCGTTTTAATTTGGTACTCTCTGCGGTGCGTGATGTTTTTAATGTTCAGCGTGAGCGTATTTTTATTAAGACTCGCATGAGGCAGTCAGGCAATGACCAATACACCAAAAACGACGCCCAAAAGCACAAAAAAAATGATGGTTACTTGTGAGCATGAGGCGTATCTGTATGTGAATTTCACTGATTATTTGGATACGGGTCTATTTATCGATCATCGCAACATCCGCAAGACGATCAAAGAGGAAAGTCGCGGCAAAGATGTGCTCAATCTTTTTGCTTATACCTGTACCGCCAGTGTGCATTCAGCCATAGGTGGAGCTAAAAGCATCACCAGCGTGGATTTGTCCGCCAACTATCTTAACTGGGGCAAACAAAATTTTGCTCTTAATGGGCTTAATCTAACCGCCATAACACCTGACGGCTTACCAAAATATCAATTCATCGCTGCTGATGTCTTTGGTTGGTTAAGAGCCAATACCGAGCAGTATGATTTGATATTCATCGATCCACCTACTTTTTCAAATTCCAAAAAGTTCAAAGGAACGTTTGACGTGCAGCGAGACCATGTTGCTTTGATTAGTCGTGCCATGAACCGACTTCGTGCTGGCGGTGTGCTATATTTTAGCAATAACTTTACCAAATTTGTGTTAGATGATGAATTGAAAAATCGCTATGACGTGGTGGAGATGACAGATAAGACCATTGGCGTGGATTTTAACCCAAAAAAACCCATTCATCAAAGTTTTAAAATTACCCATAAAAACCAGACCGCGAGAGTGTATGAGTTTGAGAGTATTTTTGATGCTGTGAATGATGAGTGGCAAGATGATGTTAAAAATCATCAAGGCAAAAATGATGGTTTTAAACCAGCCTCTAAACACTTCAAAGGCAAACCAATCAAGCCATCTTACCGACCTTCTGATAAGCTTTATCAAGATAAATCAGATGATTCACGACTTCAAAAAGAGGGCTTTAAAGATAAAGTCAAAAAAGATAATGACAAAAAATCACATGATGATAAGCCCAAATTCTTTGATAAGTCTTTTGACAAAAGACAGCATTTTAAAGGCAAATCAAAAGATAATCGCCAAGTAACTTGGGAAGCTCATGAGCCTGTCAAACCAAACAAACCCAAAATACGTTATGAGAAAATCAATGGTAAGCTGGTTGGTATGTCCATTGATGATACACCATTAGATGCATCCAAAAAATACACCATCAAACCAAAATCTTAATGGTGGGTTTATTCTGTTAAGTTAAACTGTAATATTTTGAGAAATGCCATGACTGACAACACAAAACCTTTTAATGACGTTTTAGATGACGCAGACAGCCACTTAGACATCATTCATGCTCTATCCCAAGATAATGAAAGACAGATTGAACCTGATGATGATGACGGTCATGATTTTAATGATGGTATCAAATCAGCTCGTTTTAAAAAACTACAAAAAAAACTAAGAAAAGAAGTTTCATGGGCGATTCGCGATTTTAATATGATCGAAGATGGCGATGTGGTCATGGTGTGCATCTCTGGCGGCAAAGACAGTTTTACGCTACTTGACATTTTGCTGTTTTTAAAGAAAATTGCTCCGATTAACTTTGAGGTAGTGGCTGTCAATCTCGACCAAAAACAACCTAATTTTCCTGAGCATATCCTGCCCGAATACCTATCAGAACAAGGTATTGCCCATTACATCCTAGAAAAAGACACATACAGCATCGTTAAGTCGGTCGTCCCAGAAGGTAAGACTTATTGCTCAGCCTGCTCACGGCTCAGACGTGGGTCGCTTTATGGTTTTGCCAAGCAGGTTGGGGGGACTAAAATCGCGTTGGGTCATCATCGCGATGATATTTTGGCAACGTTTTTTTTGAATCTGTTTCATGGGGGTTCATTAAAAGCCATGCCACCCAATTTACTCTCTGATGATAAGCAAAATGTGCTGATTCGTCCGTTGGCTTATGTCGCTGAAAAAGACATCATTAAATACGCCAATTATAAGCAATTTCCCATCATTCCATGTGGGCTGTGCGGCAGTCAAGAAAACCTACAGCGTGCCATGATAAACGACATGCTGCGTGAATGGGATAATACCCACCCAAAACGCTTAGCCAGTATGTTCAAAGCTCTACAAAATGTTGCTCCAAGCCAGCTTGCAGACCGTGCATTGTTCGATTTTGAAAGTCTAAAAACTGAGCGGACAGACGAGGAGCGACTGTTTGAAGGTGATAATATCCAAGTGGGCGTTAGTGATGAGCTTGCCAAGATGGGATTGCCCATTGCTCCAAAAGTGCAGACGTTTAACCCTAAATTTGATAAAAATAAAGACAATAAAATCCCAACCATCAATCCTATTTTAAATGAACTGTAAATTTTCAAAAGGCAATCTTATGACAACTTCTAAATTGAACGTAATGATTAGTGCTCAGGATATCGCCCAAAAGGTTGATGAACTTGGCAAGCAAATCACCGCCCATTATACCCAAAGTGATAAAGAGCTGATTTTGGTTGGACTACTTCGTGGTTCAGTGATTTTTATGGCAGATTTGTGCCGAGCTATTGATAAGCCGCATGAGTTTGACTTTATGACCGCATCGAGTTATGCCAAAGGAACGGTATCTAGCGGTGATGTAAAGATTTTAAAGGACTTAGATGGCGATATTCGTGGTAAAGATGTACTAATCGTAGAAGACATCATTGATTCAGGTCGTACCCTCTCAAAGGTGGTGGATATTTTGAAGACGCGTGAGCCAAATTCTATCGAGCTTTGTACGCTGATTAGCAAGCCTTCACGTCGTGAGATAGAAATGAGTGTAAAATTTTTAGGCTTTGAAGTAGAAGACCGTTTTATTGTGGGTTACGGTCTAGATTATGAACAAAAGTATCGCCATTTACCCTTCATTGGCGAGATTGGACTTTGATGGTTTGGTTGCTTGTATGACTTTGGGCTTCTAATCTGATCTAATGTGATGACTGGGTTTAATGATAAGCGGATGTGATGATGTTGGTTGATTCAATTAATACAGCAAACCTCATTTATGTTCTTGATTTTATAGGAGTAATTGCCTGTGCAGTGGCAGGGACGATGCTTGCCATCAGTAAGGGTTTTGATTTATTTGGTTGCATTTTGGTTTCCATGGTTAATGCCATTGGAGGCGGAACCATTCGTGATGTCATGCTTGACCGTCATCCATTGTTCTGGACAGTAGATTTAAATTACGTGTTCGCCATTACCACGACATCTATTTTGTGTCAGATGTTTTTTCGCCCATCAGCACGTGCAGATGTTGTGCTAAAGCTGTTTGACGCCATTGGTCTGTCAGCATTTAGTGTAATTGGCTTGACGGTGGCATTATCGATGGGGGCAAACCCACTCATCGCGGTAATGATGGCTGTCACGACCAGCATTGCCGGTGGTATCATGCGTGACATGATTTGTCAAGAATTGGCCATGGTGTTACAAAAAGAGATTTATATTACTGCCAGTATTTTGGGCTCGCTTACCTATTTGGGATTGGGAGGATTGGGGTTGGTGTCATGGGTGTGTGAGCTTGCCATGTTGGTAACAGTCTTTGGTGTTCGAATGTTGGCGGTGCGTTATGATTGGCATCTGCCTAGCATTAGAATGGTATAGACGGCAGTAAATTAAGCCTGTCTGCTGTCATGTAAAAACTGTCCGTGCTCTAAAAAATGTACGATTTGATTGGCAACAAGACGACTGGTTAGCATACCTGTATGAGTCACAGGTAGCACCAAAGAGTCGGTAGCACAAGGTAATTGGGTTTCGAACACAAAGACAGTGCCGTCATGAGCGTGATTGGTGTGATAACGGTGGTTATGGTAGGATAAAAAGGGCAGTCCCAGTCCCTGAGATTTATTCCCTGCAATCACGCCAAATTCCACCCCATTTGGTACGCTCGGACAAGTTCCATCTAATGCACCAAGATAAGACTGTCCCACAAGTAGCGGTAGTGTACGACGCACATAAGTGGCACAAATACTGCCTTGATGTGGCGTACCCAATGAGACACAACGGTGGACTTGCCACATTGGATAATCATGTAAGAACTGACGAATGATGAGACCCCCCAAGCTATGAGCCACCAGATTTAGAGGTTGTGTGGGTTCGTGGTGGGTTAATAGATGCTCATGAATACGCTTGGCGTGAGTTCGAATGTCTTGACGTAAACTTTGATAACTGGGTGTATGTGTCACAAAACCCGCTCGCCGAATGTGTCTAGCAAGCGGATAAACGATAAGACTGGTTTGGTGTAAACCATGCAAAACAAGGGTGGTGGTTTTATTTGCCACGATAAGTAATGCGTCCTTTGGATAGGTCGTAAGGGGTCATTTCAACCTTGACCTTGTCGCCTGTTAAAATACGAATATAATGTTTACGCATTTTACCAGAGATGTGGGCGATGATTTCATGCCCATTATCAAGGCGGACTTTAAATAAGGTGTTTGGGAGCGTGTCAATGACTTCGCCTTCGAATTCGATGATATCGTCTTTTTTTGCCATAATTGTGTGAGTTTGGAATAAAGTGGACATTATAGTGGAAATTTTATCAAAAAGCAAATCATTACCAGTTTCTGCTTTGGTGGATAAATTCAGGAGCTTTATCTTTTGATGGTGATTAATGTGACAAACCAAGCCAAAGTGGGGTCAATGCAGATTTAGGTAATAGTTTTTGGAATTTTTCAGGGTAGTAGGCATTGATAAAATAAAGACCATCTGCATCAGCAGTGGGGGGTAATAGTTTGCGATTTTTAGCTTGAATAAGAAAGGGTAAGTCATCAACATGAAGTAAGTCTGTTCCTACTGCAAAGAGTGTCCCCATAATGTTACGCACCATGTGATGCAAAAAGCCATCAGCTTGAATGTCTAATACTAAATATGCCCCATGTTGGAGTAGGCGAATATGATGGATGTCTCTGACCGGTTTGTTTGATTGGCACAAAGAAGAGCGAAAACTGCTAAAATCTAAAGTGCCTGTTAAATGAGTGGTTGCCTGTATCATTTTATTTATGTTAAGCGGCTCATAAAAGTGTGTCACTTGATGACGTAAGATAGCGGGACGATATGGTTGATTTAGCGTGATATAACGATAACGGCGAGCGATGGCTTTGAAACGTGCATGAAAGTCATCAGGCATGGAAGTTACCCATCTAAGAGCGATGTCATCTGGCAATAAAGTATTGGTTCCACGGAGCCATTGGTGCGGGGTGCGTTTGGCGGTTGTGGAAAAATGTACCACCATATTTCCTGCATGTACGCCAGCATCTGTACGCCCCGCAGCGATGACTTCTATGGGTTCGTTGGCAATTTTAGAGAGAGCAGACTCAAGACGTGCTTGAATACTGTCCACTTCTTGCTGGCGTTGCCAACCTCTATAATGTGTACCGATAAATTCAATACCTGCGGCATAAATTTGCTGCATGGGCTCACCACTTACTGCTTTGTAGTGCGTTATTGAGGGCAAGCCACAACAGACGCCCATAGATGGCGGCAATACTTAGGTTGCCACCTGACCAGACGTGGTGACTGTATTGCCATGAGCCTGCCTCATAGGCGGAGCTAACCCCATTAAAGGCACACATGGTGGTGCAGACCACGGGAATATTTCGTTCATGCAATCGGTTAAGTTGTGCTGTGATTTCATCTGTTTTTGGAAGATTGCCTGCACCAAAGGCAATTAATATTACAGCAGCAGTTTCATGACTGATGTTGGCAAGTTGCAATGCAATATGAGAAGCGTGGTTGGGCAACAAAAAGATACTCTGAATGTCAGTGATGTCAGCACACTCCTTAATGTAGGTAATAGGTTTGGTGTGAATGGGCTTCATTACGGGTCTTGACACACTTATAAGAAGACCATGAAAAGCATTGATGTGCTGGCTGTCAATTTTTTGGGTGTTATATGCCCAAAAGGTCTGATGATAGAACTGAACAAAGACTCCTTGGTGGTGTCGGCAGGCGATGATGGCTTCTGATAGATTGTGCCAAGCATCACTGTCTTGATTGATTTGATAGGTGGGATTATCCGCGATCAGCAAAGGATTCATGCTTCCTGTAATGACAAGAGACAGCCCCATATCAACAAAGGCATTTGCCAAAAAACTTGCCAAAAAACTTAACGTGTCTGTACCTGTGATAAGGACAAAGCGTCTAGCACCTTGTTGATAGGCATGACAAATAAGTTCATAAAAATAGACAAAATCATTGGGATTAAGAGCACTACTATCTTTAATGCGGTCATTACTCAAAACGACCTGTGTGCTGTCCAAGCGAGTATTGAGTAGGTCAGTTAAGATAGGTAAGAATTTCTGGGCGGGTAATGGCGATAGTGGTGAGCCATGACTGCCAAAAGTGCCGCCAGCATAGATGAGGTGAATGTCATTTTGATGGTAAGTGTGAGTGTGCATGATGATGTGAGTTATTTATGAGGTGACAGCTGCCATTTTTGCAAGCGAATCATAGCATGATTTTTGTAAAAAAGCAAAAGGCACACGCGGAGTGTGCCTTTGGTATTGTGCAGATGAGTCACGCTATTTGACTTATCAGCTTGCGAGCGTGTTGTTGTTGATTGGCATCGCCAGTTTGAATAACTTCATTTAACAAACGTTTGGCACTGTCATATTCGCCAAGGTCAAGATACTGTTTGGCAAGATTTAAGGTGACATCTGTGTTATAGAGTCCATCAGTAAAACCAATTTCAGAGGAGGTGGCTGTCTGAATGGGTGCGATTGGCATCTCTTGAAGAGGGTCAGAATCAGATGTGAATACACTCTCAGTAGCTGGAGTGTCCATAAAACTGAACTCATCCAAAGAGGTCTGGATGTCTGGTTTGATGTCAAGAGGCTTATCCTCAAGTGTGATGTCAGTAGTGTCAAAGGTAACTTCAGTTGGTGACTTAAATTCGATGTCCGCCTCAAAATCATCAAGAGTGAAGTCGTCAGCCTCTAATGAGCTCGCTTTGGCATCGGCAGTATCCAGATCGGTTAATTGCAAATCAAGCTCATTAAAAGCCAAGCCGTCAACCACATTGGACTCTAATGACATCAAGGTAGGGTCAGAGTCTAATGTCAATCCAGTGTCTGACCCTATTTCTAGGTCAGTAGTTTGAGTGTTAGGCTCGCTCTTAGTGTGGGCGGTAGTTGTATCGCTTAAATCTAGCGATGTATCAAAATCATCAAAGTCAAAATCGTCATTACTATCAGTACGGTCAGTATCTGCTATAAGTGATGGCGATGAATGGCTGTCTGCATGTAGTGTGCTGTCATCAGATGTAAAATCAAAATTATCAAGTTTATGATCAGCAATTTCAAGCTTGTCAAAATCAACATCGTTAAGTTCAGCTGTTGGAGTGCTTGCCGATTCTGATGGGGATTGAGCGGGTGAGACATTCAATAAGTCATCATCAAATTTTAATTCATCAAATACCAAATCGTCAGACTCTAATTCATCAGACTGAGAGGGTGCAGATGAGGTGCTGATAGACTCAGAAGTGGCGATAGACTCTGCATCAACCTCAAGATTAAAGTCTAAACCGCCATCTGATTTATGAGTGGCATTGCTTGATAAATCTGTGGTCAGATCTGATATGGGCTCACTTGCTGTAGAGATGGAGGGTGTGTCAAATCGAAGTTCGTTAGTTTTTTGCGTGGTTAATTCTGAGTCTGATGAAAAATCAAGATCAAATTCATTGCTTAAATCATCATTGAGATCCAATATATCATCTAAATCAGAAGATGACTCGACTCTTTGTTCGCTACTTAATTCTTGGCTGATTTCGTCGCTTAATAAATCAAATGCAGCGGCAGATTCATCATGAATGGCAGGACTGCTAGATGGCTCATCAAAAGACAGATCATCAAAATCTAACGTCGGTTCAGTGGTTGGTTGTAAAACGAGGGTTTGTACCTCAGGTTGGTGTAATGTATTAAAATCTACATCAACTTGTTGAGATTGAGAGTTTGTCGTTTCATTTGTGGCTGATGCATCTGAATTTACATCAAAATTAAAATCAAAAATATTACTGTCATCATTGACTTCATGGGAGGGTGTGATAACAGTTGAGTCTAATGCTGATGGTGCGGAAGATTCAAACTCAAAATCCAATCCCTTATCAAGGATAGGCTCGGATGCCACTGCGGTCTCAGCTACCGTTTGGGTGATAGGCGTGGAGGCTGACTGTGATGGTACAGTTGGTGCAACCAATCCTGTTAGTTCTTCTTCAAGTAAAGACTTGCAAAAGTCTGCTTCACGAATGGTTTCACCATCAGCAATTTCATGGATTTTTTGATGAAGCTGATTAAAGGCATGGTATTGCTTGGTGATGCCATAAGTCTGTAATAATTTTAATAGGGCTCCACCATGGCGTGGATTAATCATTAGTACACGCTTAAGTTCACTGATGGCTTCATGATAATTTTGATTGTTGATGTGGGCTTCGGCGACACTAAGGTCATTGCTTGCCACAGCAGGCGTTGGAACTACTGGAGCGGTGTCTTGTTTGTCTTGTTTGTCTTGTTTGGAGGGTAGATTGAGTTTTGGGGTGGTAGGCAGCTTTATTTTTTGGGTTTGTAGTTTTTTTAAGACAAAAAATGCCACAATCCCAAGCACAACAACCGCACCAATAGCAAAAATGATGGTTTCCATAAGAACTCCGTTTATCAAGCCTGCCAAATAAGCAGGCTTGATGGGCATTGCCCTTGTTGATTATTTGTTTTCTTTAAGGCTTTTTAAGCGATTTTCTAAGTCAGCAAGTTTTTGGTTTTGCAACTGAACTTTTTTGGCGGCTGATGAAAGTTCTTGGTTTAGGCTGTTTACACGCTTAGCGTGTTCAGCAGTTTGCTGACGAGTTGTCTTGAGAGTGTTGGCTAGGTTGTTGCCGCCTGCAACCGCACTTGGGGTAGACTTATTGTTGGTGCCTGTTGCTTTACCTTGCTGTGTAGGCGTTACTAAGGTCATTTGAGCCTTAGGCAGTGCTTTTTGTGCAGGCTTGGCAGTTATTTGACTGCTGCGTTTTGAGGCGTCAGCTTTTAATGCCTTGCCAGTAGTCCGGTCACTCTTCTTGGTAGATTTTTTACTGGCAACCATGGCTTTTTTGCTGTTTTCTCGATTGGCATTAATCGCTTCAGCAATCGCCTTTTGTGAGGGGATTACTTGATAGTTTGGTAGGGACAAACTGGCGTTCGTTTTTAGGTGACTGGCATTGCCTTTATTAAAAGCATCAGGATTGGCTTCATGAATGGCATTCATGACTTCATTGATTTGCATATTATTGGCTTTAGCGATGGTGTTGGCAATCGCCCAAAGGCTGTCACCGTGTTGGACAACATAAACCGCATCGCCTGTTTGGGCATCCATGGTGGTGTCAGATGCCTGACTACTAGAAGCCTCATCAACTCTATCTTGGGCGATAATAGGTTCTTCTTGTGTAGAAGGTTCTTGAGTTAGGATCGGTGTGGATGTTTGTCCAGCGGAAATGGGACGACGAACGATTTCTTCGGTTAAGATGTTGATTTGCTTGTTTGTGCCCTCAGGAGTTAATTGCGACAAAACGGTCTTTTCTTTGGAAAGAATAGTATCCTCACTAACAAGGCTGTCAGGCGTGGTTTCGGGATCATTCATGCTTTGCGTTACCAAAGGAGTAGTTTCGCTCTCAACAATCGGCTCATCAATTTGCACGGTCTCGTGAATGATGATAGGCTCGGCAGTTGGGCTGACCTCAGGCAGATTGGGCTTGGTTTCAGCGGTCACAACTTGAGTGGCTTTATCGTCTGGAAGAACAAATGCATTGTTGGCGGACAAGGGCATGAGCAGCGTTTGAGGTTCAATGACTTGTTTGCCGTTATTATTTAAGTTCAATACCACGTCAGCAAATGGCGTGGTAATGGGTTTGTTAGAAGTTAGTGTGATTTGACCTGCATTATTAGAGGTTGGGGTGAATGTGACAGAAATTTGGGCATCAGCACTTAGTCCCATTTGGCGATAGATATCACTACTGGCAACTGATGCATGGAAATTTGCCGCATCAATATTGGTAACATTTATCGTGGCAGATAAAGGCTCATGTTGTGCCGATTTGATGTTGGCTTGACCTAGATTCATGGCAGAAGCACTTAGGCTTACCATACCAAACAACGAAGCAAGCACTGCTTGATAAATAAAAGTAGTGCGATGAGTTTTATGCCAAGACATAGCTATCCTTTAACGGGTGATCTGTGTAAAAATAAGAGAAACCGCCAAACAGAACGGTTTTATGATGCATTTATAACAAAATATGGCAAAAAATGCTAGTTCTATTTTGATAATTTGCAAATATAAGGGATTAAAATGCCAATAAGCATCAGACTGACGTTATATTAATAACAGAATTTACAATACAGATACAAAAAAGAAATAAAGAATTTGATGTGATAAAGATTTAAATATGAGGGGAATTATCATAAAAGACCCACCTTAACAAATAAAGTGGGTCTGTTAAAAATATAAAATACAAAGGTAAAACTTGCTTATCAAATTCGCCCTTGAATAATCGCCAACATACGGCGTAGTGGTTCTGCAGCACCCCATAACAGTTGGTCGCCCACCGTAAAGGCTGTTAGATATTCGCCTCCCATGTTCATCTTACGTAAGCGACCAACAGCAACATTAAGCGTGCCAGTAACCGCCACGGGAGTTAGACGTGCCATGCTGGCAGACTTGTCGTTGGGAACGACATCCAGCCAAGGATTTTTAGCATCAATCAAGGCTTGCTCAATCTCGCTTAATGGAATGTCTTGTTTGAGCTTGATGGTCAGAGCTTGGCTGTGGCAACGCATGGCACCAATACGCACACAGATGCCATCAATGTTAATTAGCTCACTGTCAGATCTACCAAGGATTTTGTTGGTTTCGGCTTGACCTTTCCACTCCTCACGAGATTGACCATTTTCAAGTTGGCTGTCAATATAAGGAATTAAACTACCTGCAAGTACCGCTCCAAAGTGCTGTTTTGGAAAACCGTCACTTCGCTGAGTGTCGGCGATGGTCTTGTCAATCTCTAAGATGGCACTGGCAGGGTCAGTAAGCTTATCTGCCACGCTATCATGCAGTACACCCATGCCTGTGATGAGTTCACGCATGTTATTAGCTCCTGCACCACTGGCGGCTTGATAGGTCATGGCAGACACCCATTCCACCCAGTCACGGCGGAATAGCTCGCCAATTGCCATAAGCATAAGGCTTACGGTACAGTTACCACCAATAAAGTCTTTTTTGCCATTTTTTAGAGCTTCGTCAATAACACTGCGGTTTACAGGATCTAGTATGATGATAGCGTTATCATCCATGCGTAGTGAGCTTGCCGCATCAATCCAGTAACCCATCCAGCCACTGTCACGCAGTTTGCTATGTACAGCCTTAGTATAATCACCGCCTTGACAGGTGATGATGACGTCACATTTGGCAAGTTCGGTGATGTCATTTGCATCTTTTAGGGTACCTGCATCCACGCCAAAGTTGGGCGCTTGTCCGCCTGCATTACTGGTGGAAAAAAAGACAGGCGTAATGTGTGCAAAATCACCTTCTTCTACCATGCGATTCATAAGTACCGAGCCGACCATACCACGCCAACCAACCAAGCCAACGGTAAGTTTATCTGCCATAACTAAGACCTTATTGTTATTAAAAAGAATGTGTAACTATGCCTTTTTTGCACAAAAAATGCAAGTAGTTTTTGAAGTTTTCATAAATTTTTATCAGATGGGTACTTGTTTGATAAAAATTGAATCATCCTACCCATGCAAATTTAATCAAGAATAACAATGCGACCACTGCAACAGGGGCATTTACTTCCTTATGACGCCCTGTGGCAAGCTTTATCACGCAATAACTGATAAAACCAAAGGCTATCCCCTCGGTGATGGAGTATGTAAAAGGCATCATGGTAGCAGTAATGAAAGCGGGCGTTGCTTCGGTCAAATCATCCCATTGTACCTTGATAAGACTGCTTGCCATGAGAATGCCGACAAAAACCAGCGATCCTGCTGTGGCATAAGCAGGTACGATGGCAGTTAAAGGTGAAAAAAAGATGGTTAATAAGAATAGCAATCCAACCACCACCGCCACAAGACCTGTACGACCACCAACTGATACACCAGAACCACTTTCTATATAGGTGCTGATGGCAGATGTCCCCATAAATGATCCAAGCATGGCACTGGTGCTGTCTACAAGCAGGGCTTGTTTCATCTTGGGAAATCTACCTTGACTGTCGGCAAAACCTGCCTTATCTGTTACAGCAATGAGTGTGCCTGATGAGTCGAACAGATTGACAAGCATGAATGAAAAAATCACACCCAGCAGTTCTACATCAAGAGCCCCCATGATATCCACCTGTCCAATGACGGGCGTCAGTGCTGGAGGTAGGGATAAAATTTGCCCTGAAAAAGTGATGTTATCATCAAATATTAATGCAAGAGTAGTGATGACTACGATGGAAATTAGTACGCCAGAATGACGACCACAAGCTGCCATGATGACAATGATAAAAAAGCCCAGTATACCCATTAGCAGTGTGGGTGAGTGCAAATTACCCACGGTAACAAGAGTGGCTTCATTGGCGACGACGAGCCCCATGTTTTTAAAACCAATCAGAGCAATAAAAAGCCCAATACCAGCCCCAATTCCCACACGCAGCCCCAATGGAATGCTTGCCATGAGCCAGTAACGAATTTGAAAAATCGTCATCAAAAACAGTCCTACCGAACCCCAAAAAATCGCCCCCATGCCTGTTTGCCATGAATAGCCCATCTTTGAGACAACCACAAAGGCGAAAAAAGCATTAAGCCCCATAGCAGGTGCAAGAGCGATGGGCAAATTACTAAATAATCCCATGGCAATCGTCCCAAAGGCGGTGATCAAACAGGTGGTGACGAATACCATCTGCATGTCCATGCCTGTGACGCCTAAGATGGAGGGATTGACAAAAGCAATGTACACCATGGTAAAAAAGGTGGTTAAGCCTGCGATGAGTTCGGTTTTTACGGTAGTGTTGTGTGCTGATAATTTAAAAAAATTATCTAAAAAGGAATTTTTCATTGATTTTCCAAAACAAAATAGTCAATGAAAAACAAAAGGGATTGTTTTTCTGGTAAATTGTAGCAAATTGGTAAAGTAAAGACAAATCAAAACATTGCAGGTTTGGGGGTGACTCAATTTATTTAACATAATACTTTAGCATTGATTTAAGAAATATTCACAAGCATATTTAATGCCACATAAAAACATCATACAAATTTGAAGTCAAAAAAAGAGCGTACCTTGGTACACTCTTTCTGTTGGTAGAGACTTGTTTAAATCAATCAAAGATTTCACCAATGATTTGAAAGGGCAGAGTCACCACATCAAAAGCGGCAGCAAAGGGGAATAATACAAGTTTCTCGACAGGATTGCTCTCGCCTTGACGATAAGCGGTGGTTTGTTCGTTGGTGTAGATGGTAACAGGATAAGCTTTGCTCAAGGCACGTAGACTGGCTTGATTGCTAACAGCAGGATAAGACAGACCTTTTAGAGAAATGTTAAAGCAGAAACTTTGAGCGCCCATCTCTTTTTCGCTGTTGGTTGAACACTCTTTAACACCGTTTTGTAAAAAGAAGTTTAAGTCATTATCTGTGATTTCTGATTTTAGCTTGGTGTATTTAAAGGCAAGTTCGCCAGTAAAACTGCCGTCATTGTTGGCAGAATAGAAATCAAGCCCCTTGGTTAGATTGATGTAACGAGGGTCGAGGCGAGTAATTAGATTATTAAAGCGAGTACCGCCTTCTGTCAAGACATAGCTATGACGTTGACCGACAATCACGACCGCATCTGAGGGGATGTTTGGCAACTGTAATGATGGCTTACCAAATGCAACCACGACATCATTAACCAATACTTTCTTTTGAGTGGTGGTGTAAGTGCCTCCCGAATCCTTTTCTAATAAGGTGGTGGTGGCACAGCCTGACAGCAATACAGCCGATAGTGCAGAGGTTAGAGCAAGTTTGCTTAGCTTTTTCATAAAAACAGCCTCATGTGACCAATAATAAAAGTATATTTATTTTCAAAAAGAAAGTCATTTACAAAACTAATTATAAATAAATTCAAAACGCCTGTAAACGATTAGGTAAAAATAAGTTTTAAAATATTGATTTTATTAAGAATTCACAAGCGATATTTTCATGATTTCTAAATTTCCCTTGCCTAGCATTAAACTATCTTTTGTCATTTTGGATTTTGTAACTGGCTTGTGCTTTGTGTAAATATTGACTGGGTTTGTCAAAGATGTTCGCCATGCCATAAATCCTCTAAGGTCTCACGCTCACGAATGAGACGATGTGTACCACCATCGCACATGACTTCGGCAGGCTTGGGGCGGCTGTTGTAATTACTTGCCATGACAAAGCCATACGCCCCTGCTCCTGTAACTGCCAAAGTATCGTGAACATCAAGCGAAAGCAGGCGGTTTTTGCCTAAAAAATCAGATGATTCACACACTGACCCCACAATGTCCCATGTCTTAGGAAGGGTTTGCTTTGGATGGGTATGAGTGGGGATGATTGCCATGACAGAGTCATATAAGGCAGGGCGAATGAGTTCAGACATAGCAGCATCGACGATGGCAAAATTCTTATGCTCGGTAGGTTTTAGAACATCCACGGTGGTCAGTAGCACGCCTGCGTTCGCTGATATGTTTCTACCAGGTTCTAGATGTAGTCCCAAGCCATATTTTTCTTGTAAAGCTAATAACTTGGGCAGCAAAGCATGAGCATATTCACTCACAGTCACAGGCATCTCATCGATATAGCGCACCCCAAGTCCACCTCCCAAATCTATATGACGCAATCTGATACCAACATCATATAAGCCATCGATGAGTTCAGTGAGCTTGTCCAATGCATCCACGAAGGGCTGTGTTTGGGTAAGCTGTGAACCAATGTGGCAATCTATACCGACGATGTCAAGATTTGGCAGAGAGCTGGCAAAGCGGTAAGCATCTAAAGCATCATCATGACTGATGCCAAATTTGTTGTCTTTTAGGCCTGTGGAGATGTAGGGGTGAGTTTTGGCATCCACATCAGGGTTGATGCGTAGGGCGATGGAGGCGACTTTTCCAAGTTTAACCGCGACATCGCTGATGAGTTCAATCTCACTCATCGCCTCAACATTAAAGCATCCCACACCTTCATTTAAGGCGGTGGTGATGTCACTGGCAGTTTTGCCTACACCAGAATAAACTACTTTGTGTGCCTGTCCACCCGCCTTTAGAACACGAGCCAGCTCCCCAATAGAAACGATGTCAAAACCTGCCCCCGCCTTAGCAAGTGTTGCAAGAACAGCAAGGTTTGAGTTGGACTTGACGGCATAGCAGATATGCACATTTTTTAAAGGGGAAAAACTGTTTACATAAGCCTGATAGTTCGTCAGCAGTGCGTTTTTACTATAGACATAAAGTGGTGTACCATAAGTTTTGACAAGAGTTTCTGTGCTGACATCGTCTATAAATAAAGTGTTGTTTTCATAATGAATAAAAGGTAAGTCCGCCACAAACAAAATTGGGTCTATGTCAAGAAGAGGGTGTTGAGTGCTATCTGCCATAAATAAGTTCCATCAGTCAAGGTTTTAAAGTGGCAGGTATTTTAACAAAAAAAATCACATTTGCCATTTTTTATTGTAAAGATAGGAAAAAAAGAGGGTGGTGATAAGCAGTCACGTCACGAACTTTTAATCAAAAAGGCTTTGATGAAGCTGCTCATCCGATGTTAAAGTGTGGTCATCGGATTGATATAAACGACAGCTTTTTAACATTTAAAAGCGTGAAGCCAAAAACTGTAGGCTTTGAGTTAATAAAAGCATTGATGTTGACTAAGTTAGTATGGTCGTCATGGTCTATGCCATTGTTTGTCCGATTTAAATTCTGATGGGTGGAATTGGAGTTAAAAAGCAGTTAAGGTGGATTGGTCAAGGGTTCTCTGTGTGATTATTTTGGGTGGAAGTCTTTTTTTTCATTAAAAAGAGCGTCCAACAGACGCTCTTTTTGCAGATAAATATCAAAAGAGTGAATCATTTCATGAAAGGCAGTACCAAATAGCCTTGTAAAATGACCAAATTAATCAAATCCACAAAGAATGCTCCCACCATCGGCACAATTAAAAATGCCTTATGCGAGGCACCATAACGGTCAGTGACTGCCTGCATATTGGCGACGGCTGTTGGTGTCGCACCCAGTCCAAAGCCACAATGTCCTGCTGCCAGCACTGCCGAATCATAATTTTTACCCATGATATTAAAGGTCACAAAATACGCATATAAAATCATGACCAAGGTCTGAACGCCCAAAATAATAACCAAAGGACCCGCTAAGTCTGCCAGCTCCCACAGCTTTAAGGACATTAGTGCCATCGCCAAAAATAAACTCAAAGAGGCGTTACCAAAGACGTCAATGGCACGGTCAAACATGTCAAAATTAAACATGGTGGTCAATACATTACGTAATATCACACCCGTGGCAAGAGCCCATACAAAAGTCGGAACTTTAAGCTGAGCAAGCCACTCGATGTCTTTTGCCACATTCGTCATGATGTCAGCAGCAACCAAACATACAGCAAATAATGTTAGGGTTTCAATGATAGAACTGGCAGTAATCAAACGAATGTTATCAGGCTTTTCAAACATGGTCTTGCTGGCGTTGTCATCCTCAAGATGATGCTGGGTGCTATACAGTGACTGCTCGTCAGCAAGTTTTTCCACCTCGGAGCGGTTGTCACTGACGGGGATTGGCTGTACGCCCAGTTTTTTAATCAAGCGTTTTGCTACAGGACCACCAATCAGACCGCCTGCCACCAGTCCATAAGTCGCTGCTGCAATACCCATGGTTGTTGCACCTGCCAAACCATAGTCATCTTCAAGGGTTGCTCCCCAGCCTCCAGCTGTACCATGACCCCCTGTTAAGCTAATTGAGCCTGCCACCAGTCCCATGATGGGGTCAAGCCCCAATGCCGATGCCAATGCAACACCCACGCCATTTTGTAGAGCGACGAATGCACCAACCACTAAAGTAAAGATAACCAAGGGTTTGCCACCTTCTTTTAGGCGACTAAAATCTGCTGACAAACCAATCGATGAGAAAAACATCAGCATACAAGCAGTTTGTAATTCTCTTTGAAATAAAAAACTATAACCAAAAATGGCGTTGAGACTCATGATGACAACTGATGCAAGTAGACCGCCTGCCACAGGTTCAGGAATGTTAAAGTCTTCTAAAAATTTGATTTTTTTGACCAAAAGCCGACCAATGAGCAACACAATCGTTGCCAAAATCAGCGTATAATAGCCATTGACGGTAATCTCCATAGTACTCTCATCTGTTCAAATAATAAAATTAATAAATGGATGAAATAAAACTTTTCAATCAAGCCACTTACTTAAGCATAAATTACTTAAGCATAAATCCCTAAGATTTATCGGCACAAGAACTAATTATAAAGCCAAATATAATAAATGTCTAAATTTTCAATCAATTTTTTGTAACTTTGGGAGATGCTAGTGGTAAAAAGCCAAAAACAAGCATCGCATTTTAAGGTCGCAAAACAGGAGATTTAGACGAATTATCCCCCATTTTTGTTAAAATTTGCTATAATATTAAGAGTTTTTTACTCGCTTATATACACTATTGACTATTTAAGGTATTCATCATGGAAATTGCTCCTTATCAAGAACAAATCAAAGACCTGCATGCTCGTGGCAAAGAACTTTGGAGGTATCTTTGACGTTGAAAGTAAAAAGGAACGTTTAGAAGAAGTTAATTTAGAGCTTGAAAACCCTGAGCTTTGGAATGACCCTGAACTTGCCACCAAAATCTCCAAAGAAAAGTCGGTGTTAGATGGCATTGTGGGAGTGGTTGATGGTTTAAATGCCAAGCTAGAAGATGCCTTGGCTATGTTAGAGCTTGCGGTTGAAGAGGGGGATGAGAGCCTACTTGAAGATGTCCAAGCTGAGCTTGATGATGCCCTAAAAAGCGTGGAAGACTTAGAGTTTAAGCGTATGTTTAGTGGCGAGATGGATGCTAATAACTGCTATCTTGATATACAAGCAGGATCTGGCGGTACCGAAGCTCAAGACTGGTCAGAGATGCTACTTCGTATGTATTTGCGTTGGTGTGAGAGTCATGGCTTTAAGGCGGAAGTGTTAGAGGTCAGTGAAGGCGGTGTGGCGGGTATTAAGTCTGCAACGATTTCAGTAAAGGGTGATTATGCCTTTGGTTGGTTGCGTACGGAGATAGGCGTACATCGTTTGGTGAGAAAATCTCCTTTTGATAGTAATAATGGTCGTCATAC
>JBHCHC010000065.1:0-2620 GCA_041802645.1 Moraxella sp.
CCCAAGAAAGTAAAAATCGGTGGCAAAACCCTTTGGGTGGCAACTGAAATCGCCGAATGGATTAATAACAAAATAACTAGCCGTTAAGGCTAGTGGGAAAATAAGCTCACAAGTGTGGGCTTATTTTTTTGTCATTTTTTCATGCAATTACCAATTAAGAATTTATGATATACTAATCAACATCTTATTTTTAAAAATCTAATATGGACTTTATATGACTATCCAAGCTCCCATCACTCTACAACAAATCCTTGATAAGTACCGTGAAATCAGCCATACCCAAAGAGATTCAGGGACGTTATTTGAAGATTTGATGATTGTTTATTTTAAAAACGAACCGAAGTTTCAGACGGAATATCAAGATGTCTTGACCTATGCTAAATGGGTGGAAAAGTATGGCAATGAGCTTGGGCTGGATAGCAAAAAGGATACAGGAATTGATTTGGTAGCGACAACCTTTACAGGTGAGCATCATGCCATTCAATGCAAAAATTATGTCAGTACGCACAAAATGGCAAAATCTGATATTGATAGCTTTATGAGTGCGTCAAGTAAGACGTATTTTAGTTATCGCATTGTAGTGAGTGCGGTAACGGATTGGACGGACAACGCCATTGACATGGTGCAAAATCAGCAACCGCCTGTGAGTACAATCAGCTTGTCAGAGCTAGAGCAGTCGGTCGTGGATTGGAATAAGTTTTATCAAGAGCATACCATTGAGTTGGTGGCAAAGAAACAGCCACGACCACACCAAATAGATGCGATTAATCACGTGGTCAATGGATTGGCAACGGCTGACCGTGGCAAGCTCATCATGGCGTGTGGTACTGGTAAGACCTTTACATCATTAAAAATTGCTGAGCGTATGGCAGGCAAAGGAAAAAAGGTACTATTTTTAGTACCGAGCCTTGCTCTGCTTAGTCAGACGTTAAATGAATGGACTCAGCAGTCAAGCATTCCCTTGCGTAATTTTGCGGTGTGTTCTGATAGCGATGTGGGTAAGAAGAAAAAATCTGATGATGATTTGGTGATTGCCACTGTATCGGATTTGGATTTTCCTGCAACAACCAATCCAAAAAGCCTGTCTTATACACTACAAGCCTTGCATAATGACGAACACATGACGGTGGTGTATTCAACCTATCATTCGCTAAGAGTGATTAGCGATGCTCAGATGTCATTTGGGTTGGATGAATTTGATTTGATTATCTGTGATGAAGCTCATCGTACCACAGGGGCAACTTTTGACGGTGAAGATGAATCAGCCTTTGTCATGGTGCATAACAATGACAATGTCATGGGCAAGAAACGTCTGTATATGACCGCCACACCACGAATTTATGGCGATACTGCCAAAGCGACCGAATCAGTTCAGCTGTGTTCTATGGATGATGAAAAGCTGTATGGCAAAGAGCTGTTTGTGATTAATTTTTCGCAGGCGGTGGCATTAGGTTTGCTTGTGGATTATAAAGTGGTCGTGCTTGCGGTAGAAGAAGCAGATATTAACCGCCAGTTGCAAGCGATTCTAACCAATGAAAACAATGAATTAAATGTCAGTGATGCGTCTAAGATTGTGGGATGTTGGAAAGCTCTAACCAAGCATGGCTTGGCTGAGTCTGAGAATGGATACGACCCGATGAAGCGTGCAGTAGCGTTTTGTCAGGTGATTGAAAAGGATTATAAAGGTTCTAAACACAAAGTGTCATCAAAACTGATTTCTGAGATGTTTGCAGAAGTGGTTAAGGAATACCAAGCCTTTGAGATAAAACAATTACTGGCAAAAGACCCCAATGCCGTAATTCCACCACATTTACAGTTGGCGTGTGAGTGTGAACACGTGGACGGTAGTATGAATGCCACCGAAAAACAAGGCAAAATTGATTGGTTAAAGCAGGAATTGCCTGATAATACCTGCCACATTTTATCCAATGTCCGCTGTCTGTCAGAAGGGGTGGATGTACCGTCACTTGATGCGGTGATGTTTTTGACACCACGTCAGTCGCAGATTGATGTTGTGCAGTCGGTAGGACGTGTGATGCGTTTAGCTCCGAATAAAACTAAGGGCTATGTGATTTTGCCTGTGGTGATTCCAGCAGGTATTGAAGCGGATGAAGCATTAGACCAAAATGAGCCTTTTAAAGTTGTTTGGCAGGTGCTAAATGCTTTACGCTCGCATGATGACCGTTTTGATGCGATGATTAATAAGCTTGAACTAAATGGTCGTGATGCATCAAAAATGGAAGTAGTGGCAGTAAGTAACACCGTCACTAAGGCAGCCAAATCATCAAACAAACCCAGTCAAAAAGCCAAATCAAGCAACAGCATTGGCAAAAACAACGCACCACCCCAGACTCAGCTTGGATTTAGCTTTGAAGTGGGTGAGATTGAAAAAGCGTTGTATGCAAAGATTGTCAAAAAAGTGGGCAATCGTCGTCATTGGGAAGAATGGGCAAATGACATTGCTCAAATCGCCAATACGCATATTGACCGCATCAATGCCGTGCTAGAAAATCCTGCCAATGTGGAAGAGATTAAAGCCTTTAATGACTTTGCCAATGAGCTAAGAGATGATTTAAATAACAGTATCAGCAATGGCGAAGTGGTAGAAATGCTGGCTCAG
>JBHCHC010000066.1:0-4071 GCA_041802645.1 Moraxella sp.
GTGGGACATTCTTTGCATTATCAATCATTTATTTGTGCCAGTTTGTGTATGGAAAGTTTGCGATATGCGATTTTGCATAATGAAACCATGAGTTTGAAACAGAGCATTGATGATATTAAATCATTGACTGGTTTATTTTGAGTTTGTATTTTCAGGCAGGCTGAACGATTTATCACAATAAAAAAGCCGTTTGAACAAAAGCATTTAAACGGTATTTTATTCAATTTAAATTAAGCATATAAATGCTTAAATTGCGGGTCAAGCAAGCTTAATGTAAAGGTTTCATGATTGACCAAACCCAACACTTTATCGCTGGTATATTATAAAACCGATTTTTCGTTTTTCTGAAACCATTGTTGCCTCGCCCGAATTGTTGGCTCGTTTGGGCAAACCACAAAATTTAGATGAGTTGGTTACACGGTTTCCGATAAGTAATTTAGTGAATTTAGACACAGGCAGATTATGGGGCTGGCATACAGGCGAAGGGCAAATAGTCATCCCCAAGCAGCCGCATTTTGTCAGCAATGATGTTTATGCCGAAATTCAAGCCGCGCTCGCTGGGCGAGTGGTGTCGCAATTAGTGGATTATTTGATTGAGCCGTATCTTAAAAATGGTCGTTTGGTGCGATTGTTTCCGCAATTATCCATGCCTGAATGGGAGTTGTATCTCTATCGTCCGTATCAAACGGTAACATCGGCTCGGGTAAAATGGGTGTTTGATACGTTGGAGGAGATTTTATGTAGGCGTTATGCGGTGGGGTAATTTTCGCTTTGCTAAATTTTGTTTTAGGCTACTTAAAAAGCTTATCAAAATAAAAAAACGCCGTCCAAACTCTCAAACGGCATTTTATTTCCTGTTTTTTATCCTTTTTTGATGATTAACTCATCTGGTTCATCGTCCCATTCGACCACTTCACCACGCATTAGGGCGGCAATGGCTTGAGCGGTTTTGATGTCGCCTTGTTTGGCGGCGTTGAGCATTTCTTGATTAGAAAAAATCGCATCTTCAGGATTATACAGCGGTGCCATTTTGGCTACTTTAGTGCGGTCAGCATGAAAATAAAAACGACAAATTTCATCGGCTTTGCTTTTTTCCATGCCTAAGACTTCAAGGGCAGTGCGACCTGTGCGTACGGCGGAATCAAAGGTTTCTCGCACCGTGTAGTCAGCGCCTGCTTTATGTGCCTTAAACGTATAACGGCGGTCATAGGTGCGGGCGATGATTTTGATGGTTGGGTTGAGTTTTTTGGCAAATTCTGTGATGTGTAGCGCTTGTTCTTTGTCGTCAATGGCAACGATGAGCAGCTCCGCCTTTTCAATCCCTGCGGTAATCAAAAGCTCTGGGCGTGATGCGTCGCCAAAATGCGTTTTAATGCCGTATTTGGTCATGCCGTCCACCATCACAGGGTCTTTGTCAATGATGGTTAAATCATAACCGCACATTCTTAAAATATCGGTGGCGATTTGCCCAAAACGCCCCATACCAATCACCAGCACCGAATGCTGTTCGTGAATGTCGTCATCTTTACGTTCTGTGGCGCTTTGTTTAAGGTGTGGCAGCACAAATTTATTGTACAAAATCAAAAACAAAGGTGTTAATGCCATAGATAACACCACAATCGCCGTCATATTGGCATTGACGGTGGCGTCAATCACCTTTTGTGAAGCGGCAGCCGAAAATAGGACAAAGGCAAATTCACCGCCTTGAGCCATCATTACCGCCCGTTCAGACGCTTCAGCGTTGCTACTTTTGGCAAGTTTGGCGACCACAAAAATCACCACCGCTTTGGCAAACATCAAGGCAAATACGCCAGAGACAATGATTTTCCAGTTTTGGGCAACGACAGTTAAATCCAGCGCCATGCCAACGCCCAAGAAAAATAAGCCCAAAAGCAAACCACGAAACGGCTCAATGTCGGCTTCTAATTGATGGCGGAAACTGGATTCAGACAACAGCACCCCTGCGACAAATGCCCCCATCGCCATGGATAAGCCCCCTTCTTCCATGAGTAAGGCTGCTCCAAGCACGACCAAAAGGGCGGTTGCGGTCATCACTTCACGGGCTTTGGATTTTGCCAAAATTTTAAATAAAGGGTTAAGCAAATAACGACCTGCTACAACTAGCGCCCCCAAGGATAAAGCAGCAATGCCTAATTGTTTCCAAATGGACGTATCACTTGCCACATGGCTTGGGTCAGTTGGGGCTAAAAACGCCACAATCGCCAAAAGTGGCACAATCAGCAAATCTTCAAATAATAAGATAGACACCATGCGTTGTCCGCTTGGGCTGTTTAGCTCGTTGCGCTCGCCCAGTACCTGCATGACAATGGCGGTAGAAGTCAGCACAAAGCCTGACGCACAAACAAACGCCACTTGCCACGGCACATTAAAACCAAAAATCCCCACCAGCGTCAAAATAAAGGCAGCCAAAACAACCTGCATACTGCCCAAGCCAAAAATCTGATGGCGCAAGCTCCATAAATGCGATGGTTTCATCTCCAAACCAATCACAAATAAAAACATCACCACGCCAAGCTCTGCCACATGGATAATGGACTGCGGGTCGTGAAATAGCCCAAGCCCAAACGGACCAATCACAAGCCCTGCCGCCAAATAGCCAAGCACCGAGCCTAGCCCTAAGCGTTTAAATAAAGGCACGGCAATGACCGCACTGCCCAGTAAAGCCACGACTGAAACCAGTTGGCTGGCACCTTCTGCTGCCATAAATTACTCCAAGAAATACAAATAAGCGTCGCCCCAAAAGAACAACGCTTTGTAGGTTGATGGGCATTCTGATATTTCGTATTTGCAGTTAAAAATGAGAAAAATCGTAGATTTTCAAGGAAAATTGTGCAGTTGATATTGAAATATCAACAAGCAATTTGACGATGAAAATCAAGATTTAGCCATTTTTAATGCAAAAACGTTATTTCATTTCTAAAATGATTACCAAATCGTAATGAGTGTTATGAAATGTCAGGATGCCCTATTGTTAAGTCAAACGATACTGCTCAGACAACGCCAAAATCGGAATCACCAAATCTTCTTCATCGGTCAAATGCCGATATAGCCATTCTCCGCTGTCTTTGATTGTCTGATATAACTGTTCGCCAAGCTTTGGGTCGTTGGCTTCTTGCTGTTTTAGCTGACCAAGCAGTGTTTGGATTTGGTCAAGCTGACGTTCAATCTGCTGATGGTCGCTATCAAGCACATCAAAGCCTTTGTCCAATTTGGGTTCACGCCGCCGCAATTTTGGAAAATAATGATGGTCTTCAATGCCGTGATGACCATGCAAATGCCCACAATGCGAGCGAGCAAACCCCAAAAGCTGATAACGATATTCCGACCATTCAAGCGAGCCGTTTTGGTAGTCTTGATTGAGCTGTTCAATCTGTCCTTGCCCACGGCGTAAACTTTGGTGCATACCAAGCCATGTGCTTGCGGTACAAAAACTTGGCAAATGATACCATTTTTCAGGGGGCATTTGCTCATGTAAATACAGCCAGTCGCTTTGAAGTTTGCTACTCGTGTGGGTGGGGTTAAAAGTTTTCATCATCGGTATCCTAAATTAAGTTATGACACTGATGATATGGGTGTTATTAAATTGATTGCAATTATGATAAACCAAAACCTATCGTTGCAAAATTGCAACTTCAACAATCTATGGTTTTCAAGGGTAATTTAGCGTATTTTGCTGATATTCTGGGTGTTTGTCAATAAAGGCACGCACCATCGGGCAAACAGGTTTCACCTTTAAGCCTTTGGCGGCAGCATCATCTAAAATGGTTTTGATTAAAAATTTAGCAATACCACGACCGCCTAATTCTTTAGGCACTTCGGTATGGGTGTAGGCAATACCGCCATCAAAAATTTGATAATCTTCAAATGCCGCAAAGCCATCAACATGAATTTCAAAACGGCTTAATTCTTTAGGCTCTAGACTATCAAAGTTAAAAATCTCACTTAATCAAACTCCATAAATGGCGTTGTAACTCATCAACATCTTTGTTCCAACGCCATTCACATTCTTTTAAGTGTAGTTCAAAGTTGGCAGTAACACCGTTAAATTTA
>JBHCHC010000067.1:0-3472 GCA_041802645.1 Moraxella sp.
GCAACAGTAATCGTGCCAGAAATGGCGTTTTTTGGAGAAATGCGGTAGCTTTGGCTGGTCATGGTGGTATCCTTGGTTGGTTTGGCGAGCATATGCCCAAAATGACGACGAGCATGGCGGGCAACGCTCAAAGTCGCCAAAAGTTCATCAGATTTTTCGTTTTGTATCAATGACTTAAAATAATTTAGCTCATCTTGGTAGCTATCAAGAGCGGATAAAACTGCCTTTTTATTGGCAACAAAAATATCATGCCACATAATCGGGCTACTTGCCGAAATGCGACTAAAATCGCGAAATCCACCCGCCGCATAGCGAAAAATATTTAAATTCTCATCATCTTTGGCAAGCTGATAAGTCAATGCATAAGACAGCAAATGAGGTAAATGACTGGTTAGGCTTAGTACTTCATCGTGTTTTTGACTCGTCATGATGCTTACCTCTGCACCGATGGCTTGCCACAGGGACTTTATTTTATCGATGGATTTATCTTGTGCGGTAGGAGTATCATCTTTACAAATGATGAACTGACGACCCTCAAAGAGTTTGGCATTACGAGCCTGCACCCCACTATTTTCTGCCCCTGCAATAGGGTGACTTGGTACAAAATTTAAAAAATCACTTGATACATCGCATTTTTGACAGACTTTTAATACCGCTTGATAAATGTTTGCTTTGGTGCTAGCAACATCCGTGATGATAACATGAGGGTGGATATTTTTAGATAATTTTAGCTCAGCCAATACCTCTACAATCGATGCAATCGCTCCGGTTGGTACCGCAAGAATGACCAGTTCCACGTCCCCATGATTTAAAAATAGCTTTTGCACGTCCGCAAAACCTGCCACAATCAAACCATCTGCCAGTGCCAGTACCAAACCCTCTTCGTTCTTATCACAGGCCACTACCTGTTTGGTTAAGCCCCTGCCCAGCATAGCATCAGCGATACTAGCACCAATCAGTCCCAAGCCAATGACAGCAACTTTTTCAAACATCAGCAGCAATCCCAATTATATAATAATTTTGAAAAATCTTGATTTTTTAAATCATCAGGGTGGATAAAGAAATTCGCCACACCACAATCGCCCCACATGATATCCACACAGCCCCTATCATCTATACTATCATCGGTTTCAATTTGTAGTAACAAAATGTGCTCTTGTAATTCTTTGTGCCATTCTCGTGGGTCTGTTTGGGTAAAATTGGGATAGCCAAGCAACTGATGAGTTTGACTGCCTGCCAATTTTTCATAATCGCTCAAAGCTTCATCATCCACCCCAACGACTTTGCTCCAATACTCCCAAAGATCCATACCATTTAATTTTGGCAATTCTGGCATGCCCTCCAAAAACTGCTTATGCTCCCATGAAGTATAGCCACAAGACTGAGTTGTCAGCTCAAATCTCATGTCGTATTCATAGTCATAATTAAACGGTAAGGCGTCTGTATCCATGGCATTTAGGGTTTGGATTGCTTTGGTTAAAGCCTCAGTATTGATGGGTAGGCTGTCATCCTGCCAAAACCGTACTTGATATTTATCGTGCGGTAAATAATCGTCAAAATCACAGCCATAAACACCGTCATCAGCATCCACAGCAATATAAATCTGCAAGATTCCCTGTTTGGGCAATGCATGGGGCAGCTGGCTGATATCTGCCGCCTCGCTGATTTGTTTAAAGTTTAATTGTGCTAATAACACCAGTGGTTTGCCATTTTTTTGGGTGGGATAACTCTCACCCTGCGGCAAATACCCCACGCCACCAACTTTACTGACAGTGTTAGGTGTAAAGCTATTTTCGTTTTTTGCAAACTCAATTTTTATTCGTTTGGTTTTGGAGGTTTCAAATAGGATTTGTAGGGGCTTTGGTAAGTCTTGAACATTCATCAACACCCTCCTTAAAAGAATGATTAATCGTGCACGAATAAGGCGGATTACAGAACCGCCTTGGGATATGAACCCAATACTCGCACATCTTTTACCAATTTGGCAATGTCATCAATCGCCTTTTTGACATTCTCATCATTAATATGTCCATTCATGTCAATAAAAAACACATACGCCCATTTATTCGGACGCTCAGGACGAGTCTCAATGCTTGTCATCGATACACCGTGCTTCTTTAGGGGTTCTAGGATTTCAATCAATGCACCAGCACGGTCGGGGCTAGATACCACGATAGAGGTTTTATCCTGACCGCTAGGAGCAACCAATTCATGTCCGATGATAAGAAAGCGAGTGGTGTTGTTAGGATTATCCTCGATGTTCTCGTACAGCTTGTGAAGTCCGTATTCTGCCACTGCCACATCGCCTGCAATCGCCGCTGAGTGCCATTCATTCTGCAGGCGTTTTGCCGCCTCGCCATTAGAGGATACCGCCACCCTCTCCACATTGGGGAAATTCACATCCAACCAATGACGACATTGGGCCAGCGACTGCTGATGACTGTAAATTCGGCTTAGGCTGTCCAGTTTGGTATGTTCAGCCACCAAAAAGTTATGATGAATGGGCAGCTCTACCTCACCAATGATTTTTAGACCAGAGCCCAAAAAAGCATCTAAAGTGTGATTGACCACGCCCTCTGATGAGTTCTCCACAGGAACAACGCCATACATGGCGGAACCCGCCTCCACCTCGCGAAACACATCAGTAATCGTAGCAAGTGGCACAGTGGTCGCTGCTTTGCCAAAATGTTTTAAGGTAGCGGCATGAGTGAATGTGCCAACAGGTCCAAGGTAGGCAACCTTTTGTGGCGCCTCCAGCTCCAAACATACTGACATGATTTCACGAAACAAGCGTGCCATTTTCTCACCAGAGAGTGGTCCTGTGTTGCGCGCCATAACGGCTTTTAGCACCTGAGCTTCACGTTCTGGGCGATAAAAAATAGGGTGATTTTCGTGGTGTTTTTTGACGATGGCGACTTGTTGGGCTATGCTGGCCCGCTCGTTAATAAGTGTTTGTATTTGTTCGTCAATGGCATCGATTTTGGTGCGTAAATCGGAGATTTTACTGGTGTCTAAGTTGATACTATCATTGGCGTTCGTATTTTGCTCGGTCATGGCTGTCCCAATTCAGTTTAAAAAATAAGCTAATGATACATGAAATTTAGGGTTTAGGGCAAATATTTTTTTGGATTTAGGCAGCTTTCATGTACAAATTTATAAGCAAAATCATCTAAATTACTTTTGCTTGTTTTAAAAGTATCAATGCATTATTTGGGGTGTGTTAATATGTCACACGCCTTAAGAAAAATATTGGGTATTAAATGCTGGATATGCTTATGGTAAAAATAGTTCAACCCTCGCCTTTACCGTTAATAAACTTATCAATATCATGATATTGCTAAGTTTATTACCTAAAAAGATGGATATTTATCTGGGTTTTCACTTAAATTGAAATATCAACACGCCCTAGGGTTTATCGATATTTTATGTTACCCCTCTTAGCATGAAAGGTTTTTAAGTATATTGATAAAAA
>JBHCHC010000068.1:0-4034 GCA_041802645.1 Moraxella sp.
CGCACCACGCGACGGGCAAAACGAGTGAACCAACGATCAGCATAATCAGTCCCAGCAAAAGGAGCGGAAATAAATACTGCAGTATCTACCTGCGGCAGGGATTGTAAGTTAAAACGATGATGAAAATTGTCTTGGTAAGCATCGGTAAGTAGCTGTTTGATGAGTTTGTCATCAATGGTGGGCGAGATGGCTGAGTCGCTTTGCATGGTATCATGAATGCCGGTCAGCTCTTCATTGTTTGTTTTGTTGTTATCGTGAACAGGTTTATTTAAAGTATCGAGTCGTGGCAGCAAATCATCATCTGAAACGAGCATTCTTGCCATGATGCCTCCCATGCTATGCCCAATAATCACGCTATTGCGACTGGCAGGGTGTATGCCCTTAGGGTCGGTCATCTGATAGGTAGCATTAATAAGCTGATGAATTTGATGGCGGTTTTCAAGCATGGGTAAATTGGTCGAATAGGCAATTTGCCATACTTGGTAATTATCACGCAGCACAGGGTCGGCAAAGAGATTGTTGGTCAAATTCACCCATGTGGCAGGGCTAGATGCCAGACCATGTACCATGATGATAACCTTCTGGTTGGGGTCATAGGGCTTCAACATGAATAGTCGTGGCAAAATGGCGTTGTTTTTATTGAGCATGCCCAAAATGCTTACGCCCTGAAATTGATTTTCGGCAAGCCATAATGCATAGCCGGCCGAATAGTTTGCAGACAGAGGGTAATTTTTGTCTAAAATCTCAACTTCTTTGGTCTGATAAGGGTTAAAAAAATGGATATCCAACACATCAGACGACAACACTTCTGTTAAATTCTCTCCTCGGGGTTTGACCACGCCTGTCAGCAGTACATATCCTGTTGGATGAATACGACCAGCGATGCTATCAAGGTCATGACCAAATAAGAGGTTGTTATCGCTGGTGGTATCAGTGTCGGATGAGTTTATGCCTGTGGGGTTAGTTTTGGGTTTATCTACATCGACACTCACTGATGTGCTATTAAATCGTGAGGCGTCGTCGTTGATGTCATTTAAGGTAACTGCATCATGGCTGCTGTGTGACTCGGTAGGAGTTTGATTCACAAGCTGTTTGATAGTAAAGGTCTGGCGGTCGGATAACACACCAACATAAGGCACGCCCAAACCCGTTCGGCTACTGGTAACATCTAAATTTGCCAAACGTGAATCATACGCAGAGACTAAGTCAGAGAGCAGATGTTTGTTATCATCATAACTGCTACTTTCTGAATTTGTCAAATCATCAAAGTCACGATTGAGGTAGAGATTGACCGTCATGTCATTGGTCTGATAGCTATTTGCCAGTACATGACCGTATTTGGCTGGGCTTAGATTCATGCCTTGTTGTTTAGCATCGGCAAAAACACCTTGCTGCTGCTGATAGATTTCACCAATTAAGGTATTGCTTGCTACATGATATAAGTCTTGGGCTTTAATGTCGCTTTCGCTAACAAGAGGCGAGGTGGTTTTTTGTTCTGTTAAGCTGTCATAGAATAGGTAGCCATAACTGTGGTTGATGCTAGATTTAATGGCTCGTCTTTTGGCGGATAGGCAGGCTTGACGAAGTCTGTTTTGATCGGCTTGCTCGTTGTCTGATAATGGAGCGTTGGCATAATAAGGATCAATGGGCGGGCGATTAAAGTTTTTGCAACCATCTTGCTCACCAAGCTCTAGGGCTTTGGTGTAATAGAGCTCAGAGAGTAAGGCAAGGGCGGGTTTGGTGATATTTTTTTGCTTTTCATCTGCGAGGGAGGGTGAATTACCAAAAGATAAGACTTCTTCGATGCTACTAAGGCATTTATCAAATTCTGCCATGCACTCATCTTGAGTGAGTCCTGATGATAAGAGAATGCTGTTTGCCACACCACTGACTTGGCGACTGGTGGTGATGTTACTGCGATGAGTTTCGATGATTTTAGAATGAATTTGTTTGGGGGGATTTAGTGAACTACACCCTGTGCCAACCATCATGAGGGCGATACTTAAAGGGGTCAAGACAAGTTTGGGAGTGAAGGTCATGATGTATTGCCTAAAATAAAAGCAGTAATGAATGGTGTAGAGGATGCCCACATGATCTACATAAGTTTACAATACATGCTTGCTGAGCGTTGATATTGTTTGATACATTAAAAATGACTAAATTTGTTTTTCTGCATTAAAAAATCAGTCTGATAGAATAACCATCAATCTGTCTTAACTTAGAAAAACGTACAATTTTATGTGACTTTTGGCAAAAAGCAATGTTGGGTATACCCCAGTGATGCCAAGACAAGATTGTCTTAAAAATGCTCATTTTACATAAAAAATCTGCCAAAAGAAAGATTTGGCAGATTTTTATTTTAAAGCTACTGCTTTTTGAGTTGTGATGGTTACTGATTGTTTGCTAAATGAACAGGTTTGACATTTAGGTTGTCGTTTTTGAGATTCCAAATATAATAACCGCCATTTTCAATGATGCGTATTTGTTCGGCGATTTGGGCATTATCGGGATGTTTGGTTTGCAAATCTCTAAGACGAGCGATGGCACCTGTGTGATTATCGGAGAGTAACTCTGCTTGAGCAAGGCTTTGCTCTGCTTCTAAATAACCAAGATTGGCAGCTTTTTTGAGATATTTTTGCCCCTCAATGAAACCACCGCCCTCACTAATCATCATGCCGTATAAAAAGTTGGTCTCAGCATCATCAGGGGCAAGACTGACGGCTTTTGCCATGTACTTGTTGGCACGTTGGGTATAGTCGGTGCCGATGTTTAGGTTGCGAGCCATGCCGTTGATTTTGGCAGCACGTAAAATGACATCTAAGGTCGCATCAGAGGCACTGGCATAAGGCTCGAGCCAATCCGAGAGGTGCTTGACGTTCTCACTTGTGACAAACTCGGCGGTGCGATTGGGGAAGTTGGGGGGATAATGGCGAGCATTAGGTGAGACATTCTCAATGAAGTCATCAATTAAGGTAACATCCAATTTGGTCGTGCCACTTTGGTTGGCATCGATGGTAATGGTCTTGATGCTCTTGATGTTTGAAATGCTGGAGCTGATGCTGGGTACGCCTGCCACGCTCTGACTAAGTAGGTTGGCAGTTCCTGCATGGTGGATGGGTTGGGTCAATTCGCCACGCATGGCAGGGGCAAGACCAGTTTGGATGTTCAACTGTGCCATGGCAGGTAAAGAGGATAAGGCTAAGGTGGTTAATACCAGTTTGCTAATGGTTAAAGGGTTTGGGGTTTTTAGATGTTTCATGTTGGCTCTTTTAAAACAAAACTGTGGAGATAAAATTCGTTTAATTATAAAGTGTCCATCTTAATTATCTATATGTGTTGGGCAATATTTTGGTGGCAAATTGTTACTTTTATGTAAATATATCCTACATGACGCCCATACCACCATCTTCTGCCATGGTCATGCTGTCTTTATAACGCATTAATTTTAAATATAAAAAGATCCCAAAAATGGCATTAATCACACCCACGATAAAAAAGAGCTGTGGAATCGAGAGTTTGAATGTTGTTAAAACTAAGATGGCAAAAATGGCAGAGACTACCATGAACATTGCATTAAAGATGTTATTTGCCCCAACGATGCGTGAGCGATGGTTGATGGGAGCATAAGCCTGCATCGAGGCGTACAATGGCACGATGTATATGCCACCTGATAAACCCAACAAAAACAAATCAGCAAAAACCCGAATGCTGCCATTCATGGCAAATAACTGACCGACGCTATAAGTGCTGCTTTCTGGGACGGCAATGGACACGTTGTTTAGAGCAAAATATAAATCTATGGCAAAAACACTAAGCCCAAGAATGCCAAGAGGTAAGAGTTTTAGGCTGATTTGGTTTTTGGTTAAGGTTTTGCACAGCAGCGATCCCAGTGCCGTGCCGACAGAAAACAGGGTTAATAATAAAATGACAACTGATTCGTTACCATGTAAAATCACCTTGCTAAACGCTGGGGTTTGAGTTAAAAAAGTCGCCCCATAGAACCAAAACCAGCTGTTGCCCAAAATGATAAAATA
>JBHCHC010000069.1:0-7055 GCA_041802645.1 Moraxella sp.
ATATGATTTTCAAAAAAATCACCTTTGATCACATTGACGAGTGTTACAGAGTCGCCAAATTGGCTCAGCAAGGCAAGACAGCCCCCACGGTTTAAGCCCCAATGTGATACAAAATTCCACCTAAAGCAAGGCATCATGCCTTGCTTTTTAGCTTTATCAATTTAGACAATCACAAAAATCATCTGTTCGCCAAAACTTCATTGACTTAACGCCTTGAAGCCCTAGGTGTTTTTGCTAACATGGGTAATTTTGTGATTTAAATAACAAACCAAGGTAAGCTAACCTACATTTATTCGTTTAATGCCTGCCAAATCATGCCTGCATTTATTTGCATCGCACCCTCATCGCTATGGCGTAACAATAATCACTTTTAATACTTACAACTTTTTGCCATTTTTTAACAAAGATTTTCTGTTTTGACATAATAATCCCCCCACTTAGGTTTGAGAAAATCTGTCAAAAAGTATAAAATATACACCATTTGCTAACTTTTCTACCGCCATCATATGAAGGTATGAAACAGCTGTTATTTAATAACAATCGTTTGTCCGCCATGATTTGGCAGCTTAACATCGCAGCCAAACCAAAGCCACAACCACACAAATCTAAGGTAACGCCATGACATTTGTAGTAACTGATAACTGCATTCTTTGTAAGTACACCGACTGTGTTGAAGTCTGCCCTGTGGACTGTTTTTATGAAGGTCCAAACTTTCTAGTCATCAACCCCGATGAGTGCATCGACTGTGCTCTTTGTGAGCCTGAATGTCCTGCCAACGCCATTTTTAGCGAAGATGAAATCCCCGCAGGTCAAGAAGAATTCATCAAGATTAATGAAGAGCTGTCTAACGAATGGGCAAATATCACTGAGAAAAAAGACGCACTACCAGACCATGAAAAGTGGGATGGTGTCGCAGGCAAAATCCAATATCTAGAACGTTGATTGCCCATCCATGACTGACATCGCTCACGCTTTTGACTCATCATGTCTGCCCATTGATAACCCCTTAACCATTGGCATCGTTGCCGGAGAAGTATCAGGAGATGCATTGGGAGCGGATTTTATGGCAAAAATGAACGCCATCTGCCCTCATGTTCGTTGGGTGGGTGTAGGCGGTGATCTCATGCGTCAGGAGGGGCTTGATTCCCTGATTGACATGAAGCGTCTCTCAGTCATGGGTATTGGCGAGGTGATTAAGCATTTGCCTGATTTGCTCCTTGCCAAAAAAGAAATCATACAGGCGTTTTTAGGCATTGGCATTGATATTTTTGTAGGGATTGATGCGCCCGACTTTAACTTACGCCTTGCCAAAACTCTAAAACAAAAATCCATCATCAAACCCATCTTTTGTGTACAATACGTCAGTCCCAGCGTATGGGCATGGCGTGAAAACCGCATTCATGGCATCAAGTCCGCCACCGACCTTGTTCTGTGTTTATTTCCTTTTGAGACAGCCGTTTACCAAAAGCACGGACATGCTGCTGTTTGTGTCGGTCATCCTTTGCTGGACAAATTGATTGTTGACGGTCGCCCCCAAGATGAGATTTATCAGGCGTTTCTACAGGATTATACTCCTGCCTTTTCTGAGTTGGCGGTTTTAAAAAATCGTTCTACTCGCCCCATCTGTGTCATGGCAGGCTCTCGTACCAGCGAGATTCAAGCCATTTTACCACTTCTCATCGGTGCTATGAGCAAGCTCGCTCAGTCAAATGAAGATTTCATCTTCATCCTTCCTGTGGTCAGCCATGAACATGCTCATTTGGTCAAATCACTCATCAAAACTCATGATGCACATTTGCTAAGCAGATGTCACATCGTCTTTGGTCAGTCTTATAGCACCATGAATACAGATGGTGTTGATACAGACCCTAAAAAGCAGTCACCTTACAGGCTAAGCCTATCACAAACTGTGATGAATGCTTGTGAGCTTACCGTCTTGGCATCAGGCACGGCAACCTTAGAAGCTCTGCTGCTACATCGCCCCATGGTCGTGGTTTACAAAGTCAATGCGGTCACTTACGCCATCGCCAAACGCTTGGTCAAAATCCCTTATGTTGCCCTGCCGAACATTTTATCCTATAATCAGTCAGGACAAGCTGTCGTACCCGAGCTTATCCAAGATGATGCCACCGCCGAGCACATCGCTTACCATGCACACCAACTCCTACAAAACCCTGCCGAGCAAATCAACAAACTCGCCGATGTCACCACCCAACTTCGCCGTGACAGCCATCATGATGTCGCAGTTAGTTTGCTAATGCACTTTTTTAATCATAAAAATATGCTATAATAACGCCCACGTCATCAACCATTCACAATTTGATGTGATGATGGTGATTATTTTATCATCAAAATCCTTGTTGATGTCTTATTGGTAAAAGCATTACAGAATTACCTCACATGGCGACGACTCAGATTTTGATGATGAAAAAACGCGTGTCTGATTGATCGGTTTAGATCCACAATAAAGACACATCTTGCTCCAAAACCCGCAATAACCATGGATTTTGGTTTTTTATAATATTTATTATTACAAGGTGCTCCATGACCACAACCACTAAACCCACCAGAGAAGCCAAAGCATTAACTCGTGAAGAGAAAAAACGCCAAACCCGTCAAGCCTTCTATAATGCGGTACTTGATTTATGCATGATGGGTCAAGGGTTTAGTTCCATCAGCCTACGTCAAGTCACGCGTGAAGTTGGTGTTGTTCCTACTGCTTTTTATCGCCACTTCGATGACATGGAAGAGCTCGGTAAATCACTCGTAGAAGATGTATTGGGTGATGCCTTGGCAACTTTGCGTGAACACATGCAATTTGGTAAGAGACGCACCTTTGAACGTCAAATCGCCAAAAGCGTACAGCTATTTTTTAAAGCGGTTGATGCTCAGCCACGTTATTGGCAATTCATCGCTGCCGAACGTTTCGGCGGTTCTGAGGCGGTGCGTCGTGCCATCGGTGAGCAGATTAAGACCTTTGCTAAGGTCATGAGTGAAGATTTGGCACTACAACCCGCCTTTGAACACGTCAGTGCCAATGACCGTTATTTGTTGGCAGAAATTGGGGTAAATCTGAGTTTTTCTTGGATTATTGCTTGGCTAGACTTGACCTATGCACCAAAACTAGAAGATGAAGAAGATTCTAAACCTAACGATACCAACCTTGAACAAGCCAAAGAGGATATGTTACTGCACTGCACCCGTCAGATGCAAATGATTCTCTATGGTGCCTACAACTGGAAATCCACCGAAGAGACAGTGCTGGATAAAGACGCAAAATAACCCAAAAAAACCGATTAAATCATTTAATCGGTTTTTTGTTGGAACTCATCACAACATACACACACTTATCCCACCTCTTAGGCTCAATAATCTTAATACCCCAAAATCCAGCATATCGTACTTAGGCAGCAGGTCTGATTTTTGTGATTTTATTCACAAAGATGCCTTACATTGGCTTGAGTCAGCTTTTTACGTAAATCTCATGTCATTAAATCCACAAAAACGAGCAGTATAGAGCAACTCTAGCCTTGTGGCGACCTGATGAATACCAAACAACCATCCGCCCTCCAGTGATAATTGCTGTCAAACGTGACCTTCTGCACCTTAAGATGAGTTTGTGCCTATGCCTGCTAACATGCCAGCCAAGCTGTCTTCTAGCCCAATCCTCATTTGTCCAAATAATAAGCCCAATCTTCCTAAGTTATTTAGAACGATTGGGCTTAGAGTTTATTCAAAAACATCAATCAATCGGTGGTGTGTAAGTGCCATTTTTAATGTCGTCTTTGATACGCTCAGATTCGCTCAGCACTTGATCTAGTAATGCTTTTACGTTTTGCAAAGTGGCAATCGGGCTCAGTGTTGTCATTTTTAGAGATTGCACATCACCATATTTTGGACTATTGACACGTGTTACGCCAATATTGGCATCACCACGAGCAAATAATTCATCCGCGACATTTTGGTTCAGACTATCCATCAACTCCGCCGGATAATCTTTTGGGCACACACGGAAAAGCACTGACGCAAATTGTGGCTCAATCAACATCTCAATACCATCTGTTGCCTCGATATAATCTGACACCTCACGGGTTAAATCGACGCCATGGTCAATCATAGAGCCGTACAACTCCTCGCCCAAAGCCTCCACCGTCAGCCAAAGTTTCAACGCATCAAAACGACGGGTAGTCTGCAATGACTTAGACACAAGATTTGGCACGCCATGCTCCTCATCATACGCAGAGTTTAGATATTCAGCTTCATAGTGCATGAAGCGGTAATTTTCCTTGTCTTTTAATAAGAATGCACCGCAAGAAATACTCTGGAAATAATGCTTGTGAAAATCCAACGTAATAGAGTCCGCCGTCTCAATCCCCGCTAAGAAATGGCGATATTGATTGGATAAAATCAACGCTCCGCCCCATGCCGCATCAATGTGCAACCACGCACCGCACGCATCGGTAATGTTACGAATGGCTGGAATGTCATCAATCGCTCCTGCATCAGTGGTACCTGCCGTTGCCACCACACACGCAATGATATTGCCATCAGCTTGTAATTTATCAATCGTTGCTTGCAGAGCATCAATGTCCATTTGTGCATGAGCATTCGAGGCAACCGCAACCACCGACTGAAAACCCATGCCCATCATCGCCATGTTTTTTTGGACGCTAAAATGAGCATTTTCTGAGCATAGCACTTTGACTTTTTGCATGGCGTCTGCAGGAATGCCGTTACGTTGCACCGACCACGGATTACCCTCTGTATCTTGATAATTTTTGGCGATACACCAATCACGAGCAAGCAGCACACCCATCAAATTAGACTGCGTCCCACCAGAGGTAAACACGCCTGCATCACCTGAGTCGTAGCCAACCTTTTGACGCAACCAGTCAATGAGCTGCACCTCCATGAGCGAGCCTGCTGGCGACTGATCCCATGAATCCATCGATTGGTTGGTGGCATTGATGAGTACTTCAGCAATCTGTGAAGTCACCATGGTTGGACAGTGCAGATGTGCCAATGAATGTGGGTGATGAACTTTTAGGCTTTTGTTCAAAAACAGATCAATGGCACGATTTAAGGCACCCTCTAGTCCTAAGCCATCTTTACTTGGGTTAAAGCTGATTTGTGAACGCAACTGTTTAATACTACCGCCTGTACACACCTTTTCATCTTTTAGCCAATCACTGACCGCTTTTACTGCGGTATTCATGGCTTTTTCATAGTCGGCGATGGATTGGCTGTCGTTGCAAAACAGGGCTTGTTTGTGTTTGTCAAAAGTTGCCATAACAAAATTCCAAAGTGGGAAATAAAGTGGGAAATAGAAACAAATTCTATCATATTTTTATGACTGTGGTATCAAAAATCACACCAAAAGCTTCAAATTAAAACGACAACAAAGCCTCTCGATAATACTCATACTGCTTTTGACGCAGTTCAATCTCACGGGGCAAGCCTTCGGTGATGGATTGGGTCAGCGTGTCAAATTTATCCAAAATGGCGACAATTCGGGCTTGTTCGGATAGGGGTGGGATTGGGATTGAAATATCTTTAATCATTGGCTTGGTTAATTGTGGTATTCCGCTCTCATTTACCTTATAGTGATTTTCTATATTTTTCATATAGTAATAAAGGTATTTTAAATTAACATCAATTTTTGGGGTCAAAACCAAAAGCCTAACTATTGGGAAAAATGGTTTATTTTGAATACTTGTCCAACCAATAGTTCCACGTGCTGAAATTGTTAAGCTTGGTTTATGAATTTTAGCTTGATTTGTCCAACCATATAATGATTTGGCTCCGATACCATTTGATAAAATTGGGATATTAAACTCATCTGTCCTAGTTTCTGACAATGCTTCTTTAGGAACATCACCACCCGCAAAAATATCAAAAACATCACCCAAAATCTTCCACGCCACTGCCCTGCTGTCGCTCGCTGTCGCCACGGATTGTACGGCTTCAAAATCAAATGTCAAGAGCTTCTCCCGATAATATTGATATTGCCTATTTCTCATGTTAAGCTCAGCGGTGAGCTCAGCGGTGATAGTGGTAAATGTATCCAAAATTTGGACGATTTTGGTTTGCACCGATAGGGGTGGGATTGGAATGTATAATTTTTTTAATTCACTTGCATTCAATGCAGGAATGCCTGAAAAGCTACATAACACATGAATTTCATGCTGAAATTCCAAAAGTATATGATATAAATATCTTACACTTAATTGTAAATTATCTTTAATGGTAACAGAATAGTTTAAATTGCCCCGATAATACCTACCCTCTTGCCATGTAATTGAACCTACACCCGCTCCACGAGTTGTAATTCCTATCGGGTCATTTTCTGTATTCCATGTGTCAATAAATCCTAAAGGCTCCCTACCGCTATTGATAACTGGATATTGTCCACTATTATCAGAAATCATCTGCTTGCTTACAGCTTGCCCTGTTTTTATAACAGCAACCTCCCCCAACGGTTTCCACTCAACCGTCTGCCCATTGAGTAAGTTTTCCAAAAACGGATGTTGTGCCATCAGTCATTTTCCTTATTTAATAGCCCTGTCAAATTACCAATGCCCTTAAATTTCTCCACAAACTGCGCGATTTTTTGGAAGACGCTTTGTTTTTTGGTGAGATATTGTGGATTGAGCGGGCTCATTTTCGGCAAGATGTCGTTCAATTCTGTGCCGTTTTCGCTGGCGTATTCTCGCTTTAGTGATGTGGCGATATAGCGTAAGGCAGCGTCGCTGTTGAGATTTTCATCGGTGATGAGCTCATCAGCTTCTTTTTTCTGCTCGCCTTGGGCGAATTGATAAAACGACTCAATTACGCCTGCTTTATCGGGCAGGTTATCAAGGTCAGTTTGATTGATAAAGTCCACAATCAAGCTTTCTTTGGCACGATGGTCAAAGCTTGAGCGAATCAGGCGGCGAATCTCATCGATGATGATGGCTTTGTCCTTGGTTTTTTTGTTGTGCTCAAAAATCAGCTCTAGGATATAATCCAAATTAATTTCTTGGGATTTTAATAAATCCACTTCAAAGACCACATCA
>JBHCHC010000070.1:0-6843 GCA_041802645.1 Moraxella sp.
AAGTTGTGAGCCACGCCCATCCCGATTCACTTTGGTCAGCAGTGCTGTCACACGATTTTTGGGACGCAGCATTTCTCTGGGCAGGGTTTGATCTTTGGTAAGATAGCCCTCCGCCCCATCGCCAAGATCAATGACATAACCATCACGGCTTGCCTTTTTGACTTCACCTGTGATGAGCTCGCCCACACGTGCCTCAAAAGCATCGGCGATGAGTGCCCGCTCAGCTTCACGAATTTTTTGGATGATAACTTGCTTGGCCTGTGTTGCGGCGATGCGTCCAAACTCAATGGACTCAATTTGCTCTTCAACGATGTCGCCAATTTGGTATTGATTTTTATCCAAATCACTGATGGCAAGCTGGCAAGCTGGCATTTCATGGTCTTCATCTGCCACCACCGTCCAATAGCGATAAGTATCGTAGTCGCCTGTTTTGCGGTCAATAGCAACACGTAACGCCACCTCAGGTTGGTCGGTGTAGACTTTTTTCTTGGTTGAGAAAACCAGTGCTTGCTCAATCGCCTGAAAAATATCATCAGGGTCAAGACCTTTTTCGTTACTGACAGTCTCAACAACAGTCAAAATCTCACGGCTCATTGCTTATCCTTAGAGTTGTTTAATTCAAAATAAATGATTTGCTGATGGCAACAGCCACCTCCTACTGGTTAACATCATCAAATATATCATAAAAGATGGCAGTCAACATCAAATCATCAACTTAACAGTTATCAGTCTTGATAAATCAAATTGGCTTTATCAACATTATCAAAAGTGACGTCAAATTCAAGTTTGTCTTCGGTGACAACCTTCATGCTTATGTCACTAACCTCCATCAAGCGACCTACCACCTTACGGCGTTTGCTGTCACCTTGACCAATGGCATGTATCAGACGCAGACTGATGATTTCGCCAACGAATAAAGACACTTGCTCTGGTGTGAACAGTGGGCGGTCAAAGCCAGGGCTTGACACCTCCAGAACATACTCGCCTGCAATGGGATCATGCACATCAAGCACGCCTGAGACCTGATGGTTGACTGCTGAGCAGTCATCAATGGTCACATGCTCGCCACGTACACGCGCCTCTGGATTTACTTCAATATAGATGCGAAGTAATGATTTACGCCCTTGAGGCATGAATTCAATCCCCCACAGTTCTACGCCGCAAGCATGAACAGCGGGGGCAATCATTTGGGTCAGTTCAGCAATCTTGCTAGATGGTTTCATTTTGGCTTGGGTAATCCTATGTTAAAGCACAATTTGGCAGTTTGGCAAATAACAAATACAAAAAAACCCACAAAACATTGGTGGGCTAAAATACTTTGCTCGCCGAAATCTTAACCATTTTAAAGTCTGATGGTAATTCAGATGGATAAGATACCTTGATTTAAAAACTTATTTGTTATTATCCCAAACATCACAAGTAGATAAAAAAGGATTTGATAAAATGGTAGCGGGGGCTGGATTTGAACCAACGACCTTCGGGTTATGAGCCCGACGAGCTACCAGACTGCTCCACCCCGCATCAATTTAGACCGCTATTATAGCAGATAATTCAGCCTTGTCAAGTATAATTTTCAAAAATTTGAACAAGCAATAAAAAACCCCCTAAAGGGATAAGTGCCAACTGCTAAATATTTGGTGCGAACGGAGGGACTTGAACCCTCACGCCGTGAAGCACTACCCCCTCAAGATAGCGTGTCTACCAATTCCACCACGTTCGCAACGTGGGGTGCATTATAGCCCAAACTTTACCAACTTTCAAGCGTTTTTATTAACTGGTCAATTGGATGTTTTTACCAAAATACACTTCAATTGTCAGTTTTGGCACATCACCTAGCACCTCCTGACATATTTTTACCACCTTTTCGGCAGTTAGCCATTCTATCACACCACTTTCTTGATTGGGCATATCCTTGACAACGAGGGCTGACCCCAGAATAGCCACACGCCTAACACCTTTATATCGCATAAGCTCGTAAATCTGTGGTTTTAGGCTGACCAAACACCGTCTAAACAGCCTCACACTGATTGGCTGTTCAGGGAATTTTTGCGTGATGAGATTTGCAATATATTCCGCCCCGCCTGTCTGTATGTCTAAACCTGTTGTCTGTCTAGCCAAACGACATATCCACGCCTCCCCAAGTACCAACTCCCCTCCCATTGCTTTTTTCTGATATTGGTCATAATTGTCGGCAAATAGACGTTTACAGCGTGCTATTACAGGATGGGAGATATTACCATCTGTACTGACGGGCATGATGAGCATCTGAGCCTTGGACTGTAAAAACGGCTCGTGACTAACAAGCACCATCACAACCAACGACCCGTTAAGACAGCCGATTCCTGCTTATGCAGATTGGCATGATAACAGTTATTTATAGCAGCGAAGTGATTAATGCCACGCAGATTAGTCATGGTTTTCCAAAAATACAGATTGGGTTTATTATTATAAACTCAAAAATCAAAAATACCAATACTCATTTTTAATAATGCTATAATATCGCCCAACCAGACATTCTTTGTATAAGTCCATGAAACATCGACCATCTAAAAAATCCTCATCTACCCCAACTTCTATAAACACCCCTCCCATGACACTTGACATTACCGCTCTAACTCATGACGGGCGTGGCATCGCCACTTATGACCAGCGTTTTGCAGAAAAATCGGGCAAAAAAGTATTTGTCAGTTTTACCCTACCTAATGAGACAGTCACTGCACAACTAACCAAATCCAAAAAAAACTTTGACGAAGCAGAAGGCTTAGACATCATCATTCCAAGCCCTCATCGCACCACACCCATTTGTCCTTATTTTGGGGTTTATGGTGGCTGCACCTTACAACATCTTGATGCAAATGAACAAATCAAGCACAAACATTCTGTCTTACAACACCAACTCATCAAATCAAATCTGATACCAAGCTCATGGCTACCTCCCATCGTTGGTGACCAAACCCACTATCGCACCAGAGCTCGTCTGGGTGTGCGATATCTGCCAAAATCAGACAGGCTCATCATTGGCTTTCGAGAACGAGCAAGTAATTTCTTAACCGACATTGACATATGTCCCATTTTAGATAAGCGAGTAGGCAACCATTTAAATGACCTAAAAACACCCTACGGCAACTGATGGGCAAAGACAGTATTACTCACTTGGAGATAGCCACAGGCGAGGAGCTGATCACTTCTAACACCCAAGCTTTGCCGAGCGTGGCACTTATCATTCGTCACATCAAACCCTTATCTGATGGTGACCAAGCCACTCTCATAAACTTCGGGAAATTACAAAATTGGCAAATTTTTTTACAGCCGCAAGGAGTGCATAGCATTCATCGCATTGATGATAAAGACACCCATCAACTACCCAACAGTCATACCACACCACCCATGGGCGGTCTATTTTATAGCCTACCTGACTTTGACTTAATGATAGAAAACAGCCCCATGGATTTTACACAAGTCAATCAGTCAGTCAATCGACAGATGGTTACGTTGGTTAGTCAGCTGTTGAAGTTACAAGAGGGTGAGCGGGTACTTGATTTGTTTTGTGGGGTGGGTAATTTTAGTCTTGCACTTGCCAAATGCGTCGGCAAGGCAGGTCAAGTCATTGGTGTGGAGGGTAGCCAAGACATGGTTGCACGTGCTAAGATGAATGCTCACACCAATCATCTGCATAATGTCCATTTTTTCGTTCAGGATTTGACCCAGGATTTCTCAGATGCCTCATGGGCTCGGCGAGTGGATGCACTGCTGATAGACCCTCCACGGACAGGAGCATGGGAAGTGATGGCTTATTTAGGGCGGTTTCAGGCCAAGCGAATTGTTTATGTTTCTTGTGATGTCGCCACTCTTGTTCGAGACGCCATTTGCCTAGCTCAACAAGGTTATCAGCTCACTCATGCCGGTGTCATGGATATGTTTTGTCATACAGGGCATGTGGAGAGCATTGTTCGTTTTGAAAAAATAGATGACTCTCATCATCAATAGAATACACTAAATAAAAACCCTCCACTGATGAAGCAATGAAGGGTTTTTAAGTTGGATTATTTGCTTAATTTTTGGCTAATTTCACGTAATAGTAACACCTCTTCTGATGGCTCAGCAGGTGCTTCAGGGGCGGCCTCAGCCTGCCTTCTCATCTTATTCATGCCTTTGACAAGCATAAACACAATAAATGCCAATATGATAAAATTAATCAAAATGGTAATGAAATTACCATAGGCAAGCACAGGCACACCAGCCTCTTTTAGTGCGGCATAAGTCATCGCTGTACCAGCTGGCACATCACCAAGTGGGATTAGCATATTACTAAAATCAATATCGCCAATGATGGCAGAAATCACCGGCATGATGATGTCATCCACCAATGATGTGGTAATTTTACCAAATGCAGCACCAATGATAACACCGACTGCTAGGTCCATAACATTGCCTTTAACGGCAAATTCTTTAAACTCTTGAAGTATGCTCATGAGATTGTCTCTCGTATTCGTTTTATTTTGCGATGATTGTTTTATGATTATTTTAAAACATAAAAACACACAATATTATATCATCACTTTATTAAATTTAAATTAAAAATTTATGATGTATCATATTAATAATACCAATTCATACATCAATAACATGTTTTTTTTGATTCATTAAATAGGTCAATCCAATCGCCAACTGACGCAAGATTGACTTTAACTCAAGTCACTGTCGCCAGCTTTAGTCTTTTTTACGCCCAAAACGCTTACGTTCATTCTCGGTGAGATATTTTTTACGAATACGGATGGACTTTGGCGTCACTTCAACCAATTCGTCGTCTTCAATGAATTCTAAAGCTTGCTCTAATGTATATTCCAAAGCAGGCGTTAAAATAATTGCATCATCTGAACCTGAGGCACGAATGTTGGTCAGCTGCTTAGCCTTTGTGGGGTTAACCACCATGTCATCACCACGAGCATTAATACCAACAATCATACCCTCATAGACTTCTAACTGTGGTTTGGCAAACAATCGCCCGCGTTCTTGCAAACTAAACAAAGCGTAACCTAAGCACGTGCCTGTCACCATAGAAACCAACACGCCATTTTGGCGTTTGGCAACTGAGCCCTCTTTCATCGGACCATAATGAGAAAAGCTAGAAGTCATGATTCCTGTACCCGATGTCAAAGTCAAAAACTCTGATCGAAAACCAATTAAACCACGTGATGGCACCGTCGCCTCAATACGAATCCGCCCTTTACCATCCACCTCCATGTTGGTAAGTTCGCCCTTGCGATTACCCATCTGTTCCATGACTGTGCCTTGATGCTGCTCTTCCACATCAAAGGTCACGTTTTCATAAGGCTCACACATCACACCATCAATCTCTTTCATGATGACCTCAGGGCGAGACACACCAAGTTCAAAACCTTCACGTCTCATGTTCTCAATCAGGACCGACAGATGAAGTTCGCCACGCCCCGAAACCTTAAAGCGGTCTGGACTATCCGTATCTTCTACACGCAAGGCCACGTTATGAATAAGCTCACGATCAAGACGCTCACGAATATTACGAGAAGTGACAAACTTGCCCTCACGTCCTGCAAAGGGGCTGTCGTTAACTTGAAACGTCATAGAAACGGTTGGCTCATCCACCGATAAGGCTGGTAAAGCCTCCACTTCTTTAGGGTCACATAGAGTGTCTGAGATGTTAAGGTTATCAATACCTGTCACACACACAATATCGCCTGCCTGTGCGGACTCCACATCCACTCTTTCAAGACCATGATAACCCATAATTTTCAAAATACGGCCGTTTCGCTTATTGCCATCTTTATCCACAACAATCACGGGCGTGTTAGTTTTGACCTGTCCACGCTGAATACGTCCCACACCAATAACACCCACAAAGCTGTTATAGTCAAGGCTAGAAATCTGCATTTGAAATGCTCCATCTTCATCTACCTTGGGTGGCTCAACAACATCTACGATGGTTTGGAATAATGGGGTCATGTCGGGGGCAAGCTCATCAGGTGACAATCCTGCAATACCATTGATGCCCGAAGCATAGACTATAGGGAAGTCTAGTTGCTCGTCTGTACCGCCAAGATTGTCAAACAAATCAAAGACTTGATCAATAACCCAGTCAGCACGAGCAGCAGGTTTATCAATTTTATTGATGATGACAATTGGCTTTAAGCCACGAGCGAAGGCTTTTTGGGTAACAAAGCGGGTTTGGGGCATCGGACCTTCTTGGCTGTCTACCAAAAGCAATACGCAGTCCACCATAGACAGTACACGTTCCACCTCTCCGCCAAAATCAGCGTGTCCAGGAGTGTCGACGATATTAATGCGATAAGTGGTGTCAGTACGTTTGTCCGTCCACTTAATCGAAGTATTCTTGGCAAGAATGGTGATGCCACGCTCACTTTCTAGGGCATTAGAGTCCATGACTCGCTCAATCTCACCTGCTCGCTCTCCCAAAGCTCCAGACTGCTGCAAAAGTTTATCAACCAAGGTGGTTTTACCGTGGTCAACGTGGGCAATGATGGCGATGTTGCGTAAATGCTGAATATTGTTTGACATAAAATCTCAGAATGATTTAAATAAATTAGATAAATAAAATGGTCGAAACAGGACGAACGTCGCGTATGTACATAAAGACCAAATAAAAGCCGTCTATTATATCATATTTTTGAATATTTCAAATTGTTATTACTCATTAACTTCATTCAATAGACCCACTGCGAAATAAAAACCTATGCTATACTACCACCACTTCACACACCAACAATGCCCAAATCAACCATGCGATACGAAACCTTACAACACTACAACAACCAAACCTTCAAACGCTTAACAGGTGTGGATAAA
>JBHCHC010000071.1:0-5254 GCA_041802645.1 Moraxella sp.
GGCGGGGTCGTGGAGCTCGGCAGAAGCGGTGGGATGGCTCGATGAGGACACTGAGTATCTGCCACGTCCTGCAGGGTTATCCGCTGGGGGCTTTTGTCTGACTGTGCGTGGCGTATCTATGATGCCAGAGTTCCGCCCTGGTGAGGTGATTTATGTTGAGCCGAATGTCGGCTTTTGGGATTTAAAAAATGGGGATTTGGTGGTGGTGCGTGAAAATGACAATCAAGAAGCGACCTTTAAACAGCTCATCATCGGTGATACATCAGATGACATGTACCTAAAACCCCTAAACCCTGATTGGCATGAACAAAAAATGACCCCCAAAAGCGAATGGGAGCTGGTGGGCAAGGTGGTGGGTAAATGGGCGAGGTATTGATTGGTGGGGAGGTGATGAGCGAGAAAGATGGGGTATTGGTCAGTGATAGGGTGATGTTATTAGACAGACAAATGCAATCTGATATCTTGCATAAGTTATTAAGTGTTTTTCCAGATACTTATAATTTTAACACTGATGATAATTTCAATCAAAATCCAAAGAAATTATTAGCCAATCTTTATTATTTACAGCAACATGAGCTGATTGCCAAGGATAGCGTTATTTTCGCACAAACCCTTGGAGATTATGAGCGAAATCACGGTATTAATAGAACAGAGATAACCCATAAAGGCATTGATTTTTTGCTTGATGATGGTGGATTGTCCGCCATCTTAAATATTCTGACGATTAAGTTTGAGGCAGAGCAATTTAAGAAGTTGCTACAAATCAAAATTCAACAATCACAATCCATTCCAGAGAACAAAAAAGAAGCATGTATTCAATACATTAAAAGCCTACCAGCAGAGAGTACTACACATTTAATGACCAAGCTTATTGACTATGGCATAGATGAGATGAGTGCTTATCTGAACTTTTAGGCTCAAATGCTTGGCGAAACTTATAAGATTCATCATAATTTGGAATGATCGTTTTAATCGCCTTAATCAATAATAGTTTTTGTTCATGACCAGCATAAGGCACAATCAATTCATCCTGGAATAAATAACGTTCAGCATGGTCAAGCCCAATCAAGATATCATGACCCGCTATTTTGTTATCAATACAGCGTTTTATCATCTTATTTCGCCATTTTTGGCGGCTTGTCAATCTGCTCATATCATTTCCTTAAAAGTCTTGAATGTTTGATTTTGGCATAGCTTTGAATTTGCTTTTTACTCAAAGGGGCAACTCTAACCGCTTTATTATGATTTGTAAAGCTTGATTGAGCACAGATTACTCCTGCCTTAATAGATTTAGGATTTTTTGAATGTCAAGCGTCTGATTGTCCATTTTTCTAGCGAACATCAGTGCCAGTTCTGCTTCGCACTCGTTAGCAGGTTTGATGACAATATCCTGCTCAAGCGTGCTTGCTACCGCCACAAGTTTGTTGGCTTGTTCGGCAGTCAATCCAAGATAATCAATAATTTTGTTGAGTAATTGGCGTTGATAGGCTTTTTACCTGTTTCTATCCGCTGACAAATAAGGTGCTGATACGCCAATATTTTCCGCCATGGTCTTTAGCATGACTTGTGTTCAATGCGTAAGATTCTAAGCATTTTGCCAAATTCGGTTGCCATAGTTTGCTCCCACGAATGATTAAAACAAGATTTATCTTGTTGGGGAGTAATTATCCCAAAGGATAATAATAATGTCAAAAAAAAATTATTTTACTTTAATACTATTAGCATACTCAACAATCGCCGCCTTTATCGCCCCTGCTCTATTGCCATCATGATGAGCTTTGATGACTTGCAGGGCATCGTACACATCCTTATCATGGGGCGATAGGACGATGGCAGAGATACGCTCTAAGGCTCTTTTTTCGTAGGCGTAGCTTGCATTAATCTGAGATTGGGCGGTTTTTTTCATAAAAACTCCTTGAAAATTCTAAAAACCATGGCATAATAAAGTTAAGGAGTGGCTAGGCGTTTCCACCTAACCTGCCTTAGTAGCGGCAACTACCTTAGGCATCTACCGTTAGTAAGCTGGACAGCTTAGTAGCAGCAGAACGATGATAGCAAACAATTTAGCGACTGTTTTCATCGTACACTCCTTTATTTTTGGTTAGGTCTAAGCCCAACGCTCATCAGCACGTCATTGTGTTGATGTGTGCTATTATAAAGAACTTTATAAAATAAGTCAAGTACTTTATTAGTATTTGACTTATTTTTTTGCCCCATTTGGGGTTTTTTTACGCCCCTAATTTCCTTTTATCTTTAATATAATACCGTTTGTCTTAAATATACTCAAAATAAGTATATTTGAGTATATTTATACTTGCTTTATCTACTCAATATGAGTATAATACCCCCATACCAAGCAGACGATGTCAGGTACACTATTTAACAGCAGGCAGTTAGGAAACCGTGCGAGATAACGGAACCAAACTTTTAGATTATACAAATCTAAAAAAAGCTAATCAGCTACTGGCATTAGACGAAGTTTGATGCCAGTGTCAGATTAACCAAGGAGAACCCCATGCTTAGCAAAACCATCAAAGCCCATCTCAAGCAACACGGCATCAAAGCCAAAGCACGCACATCAAGCGGACAACAGCATGAAGTCATTTTTGTGACCGTCGATGCAAGCCTGATAGCAAAGACCCGCGAGCTGGTCAAGGCATTTGAAAATGATGTCTATGCCATTTTTGTACAAAGCTAAGGAAGCGATTATGAAACCAGAAATAAAAGAAGTGTTAGCCCATCAGGTCATCATCAGCTACCCGATGAATAACTGGTGGGGCGACATGATCGCAGAACTGGGCCATGAATTCATGGATGACATCTGGGTACCCACCATTTCATCGATGATCGCCTTTGATGAGCATAACGAGCCATGCCATCTTACCCAAGACATGAAAGATGTCGCCCATCAAATCATCAATAGCGATGAGTTTTATCATCTATGGCAACAGGAGCTCTCATGAAGCTAAAAGACCTAAAAAACCGCCGATTGGTAAGATTTATCGGCGAAAAAGACGTGTTTAAGGTGACTCGAAGAGACACCGTGGCGTATGGCAAGATAGTTTACCTGCTAGACATGACAGGCAGACCACGCCATAACTTTCGCACGCGTGACCAAAACCGTGAAGTGAATTTGGAGTATGTATGAAAAAATCTGATTTGGTGGGCTGTGTGATTGCTTACATCGCCTTAGTGGTCATCACGTATTTATGCATTTTTGGGTGGAGCGAGCAGACTCAAAAAGAAAATAGACAGATCGCCCAACAAGCCAAAACCTACATCAGCCATGCTGATCAGGTGCTGATTGACTTAACAAAAAACGGAGATGAACGATGAGCAATATCGTCACCACTCAAATAAAAGCCCTAGCGAAAACCCTAAACATGCAAGGTGTGGATGAGCAGCACCTTAAACATACGTTAACGCAAACGGTGTTTAAAGGGGCGAATGATGAGCAACTGGTGACACTGATGATTGTTGCCAATCAATACAAGCTAAATCCATTCACAAAAGAAATTTACGCATTCCCAAGCAAAGGCGGTATTACACCTATTGTATCAGTGGATGGGTGGGCAAGAATCATCAATGACAACCCACTCACCGATGGCATTCAGTTTGAACAAGATGATGAAAGCTGTACTTGTAAGATTTACCGCAAAGACCGTACACACCCCACCATTGTGACCGAATATTTGGACGAGTGTAAAGGCACATCTGACCCTTGGAAAAAATACCCAAAAAGAATGCTGCGACATAAAGCATTGATTCAATGTGCGAGGGTGGCATTTGGGTTTAGTGGTATTTATGATGAGGACGAGGCAAAACGCATTGATGAAGCTGTTAATCCAATACCTGTAGGTGAAGCAGTTGTTATTGACCACGATTATGAGCTGTTTAAAGGCGAGTATTTGCCTTTGCTTGAACAAGTGGCAAGCCGTGGCATACAAGCCCTGCAAGAAGCCTATACTCACCTACCAAAAGGCGAACACAAAAAACGCTTTTGGGCAGAGCATTCCGCCACTCTAAAACAAATTGCCCAACAAGCCGATTTGTTACAGAGCAAACAGGGGGATAGCCAATGAACATCTTGCAAAGAAGTGATGATTGGCAGTCCGAGCGTATCGGCAAAATCACTGCAAGCCGTATCAAAGATGTATCAGCAAAACCCCAAAAGGGCAAGGCATTAAATGCCCTTTTGACCCAATTACTTGCCGAAAGACTCACAGGCGAGCCCAGCGAAACCTTCATCAGCCGTGATATGCAATGGGGTATTGATAATGAGGTGCTTGCCATTGCTAATTATGAAAATACAACAGGGGTATTTGTGGTGGGATGTGGACTGATAGACCACCCCACCATTCCCATGAGTGGTGCAAGTCCTGATGGTTTAGTTGGTGATGATGGCTTGATTGAGATTAAATGCCCTGCCACCACCACGCACCTAAACACCATTTTAACAGGCGAAGTGCCAAGCGAATACATGCCACAGATGATGTGGCAAATGGCGTGTACAGGGCGTAAATGGTGCGACTTTGTGAGCTTTGACCCACGAATACCTGCCAATTTGCAATTAAAAATTATCCGTGTCATGCGTGATGATGAAGTGATTGCAGAGCTAGAGCAAGAGGTCATCAAGGCTAATCAGATTTTAAATGAAGCCATCAAAAAACTTCATGATGGCTGTGAACCATTGATATAAATGGTTAATCAAGCCCCTTTTCATATGCCTTAACCGCTTCTACAATGAGCTGATTTTGGGGCAACCCTAGACGCTCTGCAACTTGTTCAATCATAGCGATGTCATCTAAGTGCAGTTTAAATCCCTTGATTTTTACGCCACGCTTGGCATCGCTGTCATACTGAATTTGGTTGCGTGATTTTGGGTTTGTGGTAACTTTTGGCATTTGACTTTTTCCTGTGGATTTGTTAGTATAAAAGATAAGGAGTGGCTAGGCGTTTCCACCTAACCTGCCTTGAGCGTTGCACCGCTTTTAGGCTTTTCTTGTTATTACCAAGAGGTGTGCTTAGCATTAACAAGGCGATGATTACGATTAGTTTAAGTGCCGTTTTCATCGTTTACTCCTTGTTTTTTTGATGGTAACGATGGCTACCATCTTACCAATCAAGCTCCTTGCTTGATGGTGTTTATTATAGGTTAATCTACATAAAAAGTCAAGCATTTTCTTTAAAATGTTTGGCTTTTTTATCGCTTAAATGATAACAAAGGTTGTCATTTGTGATAGGTAAGGTTATA
>JBHCHC010000072.1:0-3817 GCA_041802645.1 Moraxella sp.
AATGATGAAACTGATAAATAAACCCCAAATGCTCATTACGCATCTGACCTCGTGCAGTTTCGTTTAAGTGATTTAAACAAACGCCGTTGAGCCACACCTCGCCAGTTGTTGGTGTGACAAGACCACCCAACAAATGTAGCAAAGTACTCTTACCCGAACCACTGCTTCCCACGATGGCGATACGCTCGCCCTGACGAACAACCAAATCAAGACCTGACAGAACGGAGGTTTTGATTTTTCCTTCATCATAAATTTTGCTGATGTTTTTTGCTTCTAAAATAATGGTCATGATGATTACTATGCTGATTGGTTTTATTCATATCTTAATGTTTGAGCTGGTTGGATCTTTGATGCTCTAAGGGCTGGATAAATAGTCATTAAAAAAGACAGCAAAAATGATGCTGATGTAATGAGTAAAACATCGCCGATTTTTACCTGAGAGGGTAGGTAATTGACAAAATAAGCATCAAATAAATGCAGCCCAAAGAAATTGTTGATGAAACCCAAAATATCACTAACAGTCAAAGCAAAAGTCACTCCCAGTACCGTTCCTGCTATCGTGCCAATGACACCAATAATCATGCCTTGCACCATAAATACTTGCATGATAAGTTTAGGGCTGGCACCAAAAGTTTTTAAAATAGCGATGTCAGACTTTTTATCTGTTACAAGCATGACAAGACTGGATACAATATTAAATGCCGCCACGACAATGATTAAAAACAACAATAATCCCACCATGGCTTTTTCCATCTGAATGGCGGAGAATAGATTGCCATGCGTTCTTGTCCAGTCATCTGCCATCAAACGTTCAGGGGCGATGTTTTTTGCTTGAACAGCTGCTTGAGGTGCCTTAAAAATATCATTCATTTTTAGACGAATTCCCTGGGCTCCTTCAGGTAGGCGAAGGAGCACACCAGCATCTCTCATGGCAACATAGCCCATGCTACTGTCAATCTCAGGACTGATGTTAAACGTTCCCACCAAGGTAAACCGTTTAAATCTAGGTATCACGCCCGCTGCCGATGGTGATGCCTCGGGCAGCACCAAGGTTACTTTATCGCCTACAGACAACCCCATGGAATTTACCATGCTCTCGCCCAATACGATGCCAAATTCTCCCGGCTTTAATGCGTGAATATCCCCCTCTTTCATGTGGTCACCGATGATAGAAACCCGTGTTTCATGCTCTGGTTCAATCCCTGTGACCATAATACCTGTCACCTGACCATGAGCTGTCAGCATGCCTTGTAGTCCAATAAATGGTGCAGTTGCCACGACATTTTTATCATTTTGCTCTATCGCTTTGGCAAGCATCTGCCAATCAGGAATGATTTCATAGGAGCTGACACTTGCCTGTGACACCATGCCCAAAATACGAGTTTTTAATTCTCTGTCGAAACCATTCATCACTGACAGCACTGTAATCAGCACCGCAACGCCAAGGGTCAATCCAATCATGGAGATGAGCGAAATAAAAGAGATAAAGCCATTTTTACGCTCAGCTTTGGTGTATCTTAGTCCGATGAATACAGCAAGGGGTCGAAACATAAGCAGGGTTTGCCTTATAAAAATTTAACGCCATAGTTTACACCATTTTAGTCAATTTTTGGAGATTTTTGGGCTTGTCAAATAAAAACACATAAAAATCAACCTCGTAAAATAGATGTCAAATAAGCTCATTTATCATGACTTGATTTTTACAAAACCCCCCTTATAAAGAAAGAATATTTATTCTGCTGGAATTCTCATGACCATTCGCTATAACTACAACCATGAAGTCCCGCCCCAAAAGATAGACCTGCCTTGTGATAAGAATGCAGGGCATGGCGATCATTGGGCAATTTTAAGCAACAACATCACCGATGATGTACCAGCTTGGCTTCAAGCCATGTTGGAGGTCGCCACCTTACCTGTTGGTTTGACTGCAGGACGCACTGACCATAAAACTCTGCTACTGGGCGAGAATGCTCCTTGCCATATTAAACAAATTCTTGCCATAACAGATGGTAAGCCTACCGCCTTTATTAATGCTTATCCTGCGGTAAACAGCCCTTATGGTATGAACTGCCAAATTGAGCGGGTGATACGCTGCGAGCGTACTGCTGATGCCATCTTACGCTTAAAAACCAACGATGGGACAACCATTTATGCGTTTGATCAACTTTATGCAGTCAATCGCCATGAATACAAAGCTTTAAAAAATTATTATGCCAATTTTAGTGCATGGGCATATAACGTTGAACCCAGCAATAAAGACGAAACATTGTTAGTCAAAAACCCGAAGGCTATCCGTTATCATCGTGCTTTCAACGACATCGTGGCAGATAATGGGGGTGTGGTACCAGATGATATCGATGAAAAAATTAAAGCATGGACACCCAAAGATGGCGATGAAAATACACCACTCGCCCCTGTGGAGATTAATTTTGGCGAAAGCTGTATCTATCTATTTGGCGATACTTTTGGGCAAGAGGATGAGGCGTGGTGCCAAGGGCAAGTGCTCGGCATCAGTCATGATGAGTTTTTTGGTGTACCCATCACATTGTTTGATGTGGTGATTTTACGCGAGCATAATGCTGAGTCTTTTTGTGTGCGCATCGCTGCGGTAAGTAATGAACAAAACCGTCAAATCCAAGTACATGACTACATTCAAGCAAATATTTGGCTACAAGTAGCGATTCATGCTGACAATCAATCGGCAGAATCAAAAACCAGCAGATAGCATCTCTACAAAATCACAAAGGCAGTAGCTACAGATGCTGATCTACATCACAAAAAAGACCTTAATTTGCATTAAGGTCTTTTTAATTGAATATCTGACTTAGTTATGTATCACTCAACGGGATTTTGTGATAGAGAGCGGACATAAGCAGTTAGTAGCATAATACGTTCGTTACCTAGTTTGGTTTGCCACTCAGGCATCACCCCAGCACGACCATGGCGAATGGTGGTTTGAACAGCATCACGATCTCCACCAAACAGCCAAATGTCATCTGTTAAGTTTGGTGCACCAAAAGCCGTTAAACCCTTAGCATCTGAACCATGACACAGAACACAGTTGGCTTCAAAAATTGCCTTACCTTGGGTAACCAGTGATTGATTTAGCTCACCATTGTCCACATTTGGACCATGCCCACTAGAAATAGAGAGTACATATTCAGCAGCTGCACGTACACCGGATTCACCCAGTTGTTTTTGCCATGCTGCCATCGCACCCACACGACCGTTGTGAATAGTTAAGAGAATTTCTTCTGCCTTACCACCATATAGCCAGTCATTGTCGGTTAAGTTAGGATACCCTGTTGCACCTGATGCATTAGAGCCGTGACATAAAGCACAGTTTTGTAAAAACAGGCGGTTACCAACTTTTTGTGCCTCTGGATCTGCTGCTAACTTATCCACATAAGGAGCAAGTAGTTTTACTTGCTCATCAATCTTAGCTTGCAACTCCTCATTTGGGGTGGCATTCTGGCGTTGCTGTGCTTGCAGCTCCGAAAGTTTAGCCAAGACAGGGACAGCCTCGGTTGCTCCGGCATTCGCCAAAATATTCTGTTCGAAGTTATCAGTAAAAACCTTATTGTTGGTTTGCAACTGGCTATTAAGTTCGTTTTCTGAGGTCCAAGGCACTTGTTGCCCATCAACCTCTACGGTTGCCACCCCTTTCCAAGTGCCTGGTTGGATGGAAGGGTATAAGATAAAATAGCCCAACCCCCATATTAGTGTACCAAAGAATACTACAAGCCACCATTTAGGCTGGAGCTTATCATATTCAAGAATGCCATCATACGAATGACCTGTTGTTTCATCTTCTTCC
>JBHCHC010000073.1:0-10945 GCA_041802645.1 Moraxella sp.
ACGCATCAAGCAAGTGGCATCAGGGCGTTTTGGAGTTACGCCTGCTTATCTTATGAGTGCTGAGGTCATTCAAATCAAAGTCGCTCAAGGGGCGAAACCTGGTGAAGGCGGACAGCTCCCTGGTGACAAGGTCAGCCCCTATATCGCTCAGTTACGCTATGCGGTGCCAGGCTCTACGCTCATCTCACCGCCACCACACCACGACATTTATTCTATTGAGGATTTGGCACAGCTGATTTTTGATTTAAAACAAATCAATCCCACCGCCCTTATCTCAGTCAAGCTTGTATCGCTTGCAGGCGTGGGTACCATCGCCACAGGTGTGGCAAAAGCCTATGCCGACCTTATCACCATCGCAGGCTATGATGGCGGTACAGGGGCAAGCCCGATTTCTAGTGTTAAATATGCAGGGAGTCCATGGGAGCTTGGGCTGGCTGAAGCACATCAGGCGTTGGTTGAGAATAACTTACGCCACAAGGTGCGCTTGCAGGTTGATGGTGGCTTAAAGACAGGATTGGACGTGGTTAAGGCAGCACTACTTGGTGCAGAGAGCTTTGGTTTTGGAACAGGTCCTATGGTAGCTTTGGGCTGTCGCTATCTACGCATTTGCCATCTTAATAACTGTGCCACAGGTGTAGCAACCCAAGATGCGACCTTACGCAACAAGCATTATCATGGCGACAAAGATAAGGTTATGAACTATTTTAAATTCATCGCCCAAGACGTACGTGAAATCATGGCAAGCCTTGGTGTGACTAAGTTTACTGACCTAGTAGGACGCACTGATTTGTTGCAGATTATCGAAGGTAAAAGTGCCAAACAACAAAAACTGGCTCTTGAGTCGTTGCTATATGCACCCACTGTGCCACAAGGCAGTGCCAGATTCTGTACGCAGACCAATGAACCCTTTGATAAGGGCGAGCTCAACGCTCAAATTCTAGCCTACGCCAACAATCAAGCGTCCATTGATAGTGACACAGAGCAGACGGTGTCCATGACCTTTGATGTTAAAAATACTGACCGCAGTATCGGTGCCAGTCTGTCAGGCATGATTGCCAAAGCCCACGGCAACCGTGGCGGCAAGAGCGAATATAACATCCTACTAGACGGTACCGCAGGACAGAGTTTTGGTGTTTGGCTTGCAGGCGGGGTCAATCTGACCTTGACAGGTGATGCCAATGACTATGTCGGCAAAGGTATGGCAGGTGGGCGTATTGTCATCAAGCCCCATCAAGGTGTCAGTTTCTTACCACATCAAGCCGTGATTGCAGGCAATACCTGTCTGTATGGAGCAACAGGGGGCGAGCTGTTCTTGTCAGGGCAAGCAGGCGAACGCTTTGCTGTGCGTAATTCTGGAGCAAGTGCTGTGGTGGAAGGCATTGGCGATAACGGCTGTGAATACATGACAGGTGGTGTGGTGGCGATACTTGGCAGAACAGGCATCAACTTTGGGGCTGGCATGACAGGTGGCTTTGCCTACGTACTTGATATGGACGGCAAATTTAAAGATTGCATCAACCCCGAAATGGTTGAAGGCTTGAGCATCACCGATCTGCCTACCCACCAAGAACACCTGCGTGGTCTGATTGAACGCCACGTTAAGCTGACTCACAGTCGCATCGGTGAGCACGTATTGGGCGATTGGGAAAACCATGTCAGCAAGTTTGTGCTGGTAAAACCTAAAGCCAATGACATCAATGCATTGCTCGGTCACAAACGTCGCACCGTAATGGAATTGCGTGAAGTGACGGCGTAAGGGTTTCTTTGTGTAGAATATTGTGGCTGGTCATCCATGCCCGAAAAAGGTAATGAGCAAATTATGTTAGGCATGAATGACCAACCCATAAACTTGGCAAAAGACATCATGAAAACAGTTCAATTATTGTTTTTAGCGGGTGCGGCAGGTGACCCAACATTTTGGCAACCTGTTGCCAACTTATTGCCTGCATCTTATCGCTGCACCTTACAAGCCTACCCTGAATTTGCTGGGCAACCCAAAGTAGCCAGCGTACATAGTTTTGCCACCTTAAGCGATTGGGTGATTGACCACATCTCCCAACCTACCATTATCGTAGCGCAATCCATGGGTGGCATCATTGCCATACAAGCCGCTTTGCGTAAACCCAATTATGTACAAGGTTTGGTTTTGGTTGCCACATCAGGCGGTTTGGACACATCAGCATTGGGCGCAGCAGATTGGCGCGAAGATTATTTACTTAATTTGGCACATCTGCCCAGATGGTTTGTAGAAGCCCAATACGATTTAAGCCCCGATTTGGCGAATATCAAACAACCTGTTTTACTGCTTTGGGGTGATGCCGACCCAATTAGTCCCCTTGCCATTGGGCACGCCCTAAAACAACAGTTGCCCCATGCACACTTGCACATAATTCCACAAGGGCAACACGATTTTGCTTACCAACACGCCCCGCAAGTGGCACAACATATTCGTGCGTTTATTGAAAGCTTATAAACCACCCATTGACAAAGAAAAAAGGAATATAGCCATGTCTCGTGAAAATGTTTACCAATTTATCGACCTGCCACGCGTTGATCCATCAAAAATTCCACTGAACACACGTAAAACTGCATTTGTGGAGATTTATCAAGTGTTTACCGATACGCAGGCACAGTCGCAAGCTGACCGCTGTTTGGCGTGTGGCAACCCTTATTGCCAAAACAAATGCCCACTACACAACAACATTCCCAATTGGCTAAAACTTGCCAAAGAAGGACGCATCATCGAAGCGGCAGAGCTTGCTCACAGTACCAATACCTTGCCAGAGGTATGTGGACGTGTATGCCCACAAGACCGCCTGTGTGAGGGTGATTGCACGCTCAACGCTGAATTCGGTGCGGTAACCATTGGTGGTGTAGAGCGTTATATCACTGAGCGCGCCTTTGAGATGGGCTGGACACCGACAGTGAAGGCGACCCCAACAGGCAAAAAAGTTGCCATCATCGGCTCAGGTCCTGCTGGTCTTGGTTGTGCTGATGTGTTGGTGCGACAAGGTGTTCAGGTCACGGTCTATGAGCGTCAAAGCGAGATAGGGGGGCTGCTTACCTTTGGTATTCCTGCGTTTAAACTTGAAAAATCAGTCATGAGTCGCCGCCGCGAGCTGTTTAGTGATATGGGTATCAGCTTTGTGCTTGGCTGTGACATCGGTACAGACCTAAGCTTATCCGAGCTTGCTTGTGACTATGACGCGGTGTTTTTGGGCGTGGGTACGTATCAAGGGGTCAAGGCAAATATTGCAGGCGAAGATGCCACAGGCGTGCACTTGGCACTTCCATATTTGATTGGTAATACTGAGCACTTACTTGGCAAAAACAGTGACAATTATGTCAGTATGCAGGGCAAAAATGTCGTGGTGCTAGGGGGTGGCGACACCGCCATGGACTGCGTGCGAACTGCGATACGCCAAGGTGCCACCAAAGTCACCTGCGTGTATCGCCGTGATGAATACAATATGCCTGGTAGCAAAAAAGAATACCAAAACGCAGGCGAAGAAGGCGTGGAATTTTCGTTCAATACCCAGCCTATTGCCATTGAAGCTGAGCCACTTGCCATAGACACTGATAATGCAGGTCAAGTGGTTGGACTCAAAATCGCCAAAACCGAGCTTGTCACACCTGCAGATGGTGGTCGCAAACAAGCTAAGCTTATCGCAGGTAGTGAAGAGACATTGCCTTGCGATGCGGTGATTGTGGCATTTGGCTTTACTCCGCACAAGATGCCTTGGTTGTCAGAAGTTGGCGTTGGTACTGATGACAGAGGAAGAATTGTCAAAGCAGGTACATTGTCAGGACAGACCGCCAATCCCAAGATTTTTGCAGGGGGCGATATCACTCGTGGCTCAGATTTGGTGGTGACCGCCATCGCTGATGGGCGAGCGGCAGCACAGGGTATTTTGGAATTTTTGGATATTTAATCATTAAGTAGTCATCATATTTTTATCAACCGCCAATCATGGCAAATCATATAGGAGATGCTTATGAGCATTGAAAAAGCAGTCAAACTTATCCAAGACAGTGAAGCGGTCTTTGTGGATTTGCGATTTACCGACACCAAAGGCAAGCAACAACACGTCACCATTCCAGCACACATCGTCTTAGATGACCCTGATGAGTGGTTTGTGGATGGTCAAGCCTTTGATGGTTCGTCCATCGGTGGCTGGAAGGGCATTCAGGCATCTGACATGCAGCTTGTTGCTGACCCTAGCACCGCTTATGTTGACCCTTTTTATGACGATGTGACTGTGGCAATGGTGTGCGATGTCATTGACCCAACCAATGCACAAGGCTATGACAGAGACCCACGCTCCATCGCCAAACGTGCCGAAAATTACCTAAAATCAACTGGTATCGGCGACACCGCTTACTTTGGGCCTGAGCCTGAGTTTTTTGTCTTTGATGGTGTAGAGTTTGAGACTGACATGAGTGGTACTCGCTTTAAGATTCATAGCGATTCGGCGGCATGGAGCAGTGGACAGCACCAAAATGGGCAAAACCTAGGACATCGCCCATTTGTCAAAGGTGGATATTTTAGCCTTGCACCCGTGGACAAAGGTCAAGATTTACGCTCAATGGCAACTCGCCTGCTAGAACAAATTGGCATTCCTGTAGAAGTGCATCATGGCGAGGTGGCTACTGCAGGTCAGATGGAGATTGGTACGAAGTTTAGCACTTTGGTACAACGTGCTGACTGGACCCAAGACATGAAATACATCATTCACAATGTGGCGGCAAGTTTTGGTCAGACAGCAACCTTTATGCCCAAGCCATTGATGGGCGATAATGGTAGCGGTATGCACGTGCATCAGTCCATTTGGAAAGATGGCGAAAACTTGTTTGCAGGTGAGGGCTATGCAGGTCTGTCTGAGACTGCTTTGTATTACATTGGCGGCATCATCAAGCACGCCAAGGCACTAAACGCCATCTGCAACCCATCCACCAACTCTTACAAACGTCTTGTGCCCCATTTTGAGGCGCCCGTTAAGCTTGCCTACTCTGCCAAAAACCGCTCTGCATCCATTCGTATTCCTGCGGTAAACAGTGCTAAGGCTCGTCGTATCGAGGCACGCTTCCCCGACCCGATGGCAAACCCCTATTTGGCATTCTCAGCACTACTCATGGCAGGTCTTGACGGTATCCAAAATAAGATTGACCCAGGTGAGCCAGCCAGCAAAAACTTATACGACCTTCCCCCAGAAGAAGATGCACTCATTCCAACCGTCTGTGCATCCTTAGATGAGGCGTTGGAGGCATTGCGTGCCGATTGTGAATTCTTGACTCGTGGTGGTGTATTTAGCCAAGACTGGATAGACAGCTACATTGAGTTCAAATACGAAGAAGTGCGTCGCTTACAAATGGCACCGCACCCCTTAGAATTTGAAATGTATTATTCTTTGTAAGATATCTGTTTAATCAAAACAACCCCAAATCAGACTTGATTTGGGGTTTTTATCAAGGATAATAAAACGAATACCGATAGCCATTCGTTACTGTGTGACGGGTACTAATCTTGTCGTCCCATCAGGATTTTGTACACGATGATAAATGACAGCACCACCAGTCCCAGCACCATGAGAATTCTGACTAACCGACCCCCAAGTTAGCGGCTCTTGCTGAGACTGAGTATTTGGAGTGCTTGGTGATATTGTTTGTACGTCATTGCCTCGGCGAATGTGAATGGTGGCTGATGAACCAGAGGTTTGAGGCGTGGTCGCACCTTGTTGATTCATGATGAGGCGATAAAATTTTTGTCCCGCTCGCCCATCTGGCGTCACTCCTCTTTGACGCTGATAATCCTTAATCGCCGCTCTGGTGCCATCGCCAATAATCCCATCGACATTGCCAATATTATACCCTGCATTGATTAACGCCTGCTGAATCTCCTTAGCTTCACGTCTGCTGATGCCTGGATCATCAGTCGGCCATGGGGTGGCAAAATTAGTGTCAAGGCTGTTATTTTCAATCAACGTGGACAAATGAGCAATGGCAAGTGCATAACTCTCCGAGGCATTATAAGCGTAAAATGTGTCAAAATTCTTACCCACCAAAAAAGCGGGACCTTGTCTACCTGCAGGCAGTAATAGTCCTGCCGATGCCATGTTATTAGGCAATGGACGTCCATCAGGCAATGTCAAGCCCATGTTTTGCCAATGACCGATAGATTTTTTATTGGTGCGACCACTGGTACCCGAATACCCATTGAGCTTAACTTCATAGCCCCAAGGCTCACCCATGCGATAGCCTCTTTTTACCAAAAAATTAGCGGTACTGGCTAAGGCATCCGCCTTACTATTGACCAAATCTTTACGTCCATCGCCATCAAAATCTATCGCAAGCTCCAAGAAAGTGGTGGGCATAAACTGTGTCTGACCAAATGCTCCCGCCCAAGAGCCTGTCATGTCCTCAGGACGAATATCACCATTTTGTACAATTTTTAAAGCAGCGGCATATTCACCACGAAAATACGACTGACGACGATCGAAACAAGACAAAGTGGCAAGGCTGGTAAACAGATCTTTTTTGCCAAGTGTTTGACCGAAATTAGACTCCACACCCCATACGCCCAAAACGTGCTCTGGCTTCACGCCATACCGACTTTCAATGCGTCTTAGCACATCTGCCATTTCATTTTTTGCTTTTAGACCATCAGTAACTCGCTCGCTATCCACCAACGATGCATGATAATCCCATGCATCTTTTTTAAATTCTGGCTGATAATTAAGCGAACGAATAACGGTGGCATCAGGCGAGTTAGGGCGATATCGCTCAAAAGTACCGCCCAACCCACGAAAGGCTGATGAGTTTTTTAGGGTGTTTAGGCATTGATCAAAATGACTTTGAGAAAGCGTTGGTAACTCATCGGCGTGAGCGGATATGGCTGTCGTCATGGCAGCAGCAAGCAACGTTAAATGTATCACTTTCATATGGAATTCTCTAATGGATAAAGATAAACATCTTATCATAACGAATTTTTATCTGACAAAAAAGTAGTTTTTGGTAACAGCATCGCATCATCATAAGACCATCTCATGCATCAGATGAGTTGTATTAATACGCTCATCATCTATTAAAATATCAACACACGTTCATGAAATTCCTGTCCAACCCTAATGCTAATTTAAACAACGGATGACCGCATCAACATGACTTCATTTTACAAAGCAGGTAGAACCTCGGTCACATTCAATTTTTGACGTGCTATTACTGCAGCTATGGGCAATATCCACATCATCTCTTATGGTGATTTTAATCTCTTATTTTGACCGTATGCATCATTTGCTTGTGGGATAATTATTTGCTCGGGGGATAAAAGCTTGTTGATTACATAACACCCACCAAACCGTCAGACATGATAGACACCATGCGTATTCGTGTTATCAATGACCACTGCCTCGCTTGGCCTAGGGGCGGCAATCACTCGCTTTGTTTATTCATCAAGATTGTCGATGAAAGCACAAAATACCAAAGCACCAAACAAATGTCTGATAAGATGATGCATCAGAGTACAAAAACTAAGCCGTGCAAACACCAAAGACAGCAAGCCTTCAGGGTAACAAAATAAACTTTATAAATGACACAAACCAAGCTAAATGCTTGGCAATCCCCCCTTATTTAATCCATCTTAGATAAATCCATCTTGGGGTCAAGCTGATAGACCAAAAACATCCCCATTGACACCAAAATGGTCATGATAATGCCAAGCTTTAGCACAGGACTCACGGCAAACAAACCCAACAGCAGCCCGCCAAAAATCCCCACGCTAAACTGCAATGCACCCTGCATGGCAGATGCCATTCCCGCACGCTTCTTTTGAAATGCCAATGCAATGGCGGTGGCATTCGGCTGAGTAAAGCCAAGACCTGCAATACAACAAAATATCGCCATGAAAACAAGTGGAAAATAAGCCAGCCCAGTCAATGCCAGAACAAGCAAACAGGCAGCAGAGCTAAGCTGCATGAGCACACCAAATCTTAACAGTTGCACCAAACGAAAGCGATTGGTCAAAAACTGATTTACTTGTGTAAGCGCCACAAAACCAAAGGCATTTGCACCAAAAGCAATGGCAAATTGACGTTCGGAGAGACCATAACCAACCATGAACAGTTCGCTAGATATGGACAGATAAATAAAGAATGAGCCTTGAAGTAGCCCTCCTGCCACTGCTGGTAGAATAAAACTTTTATCTTTAATCAAATCCAAATAGGACACAAAAGTCTGGCTGACAGGTTTGGTGTTACGATTATGCACAGGCAAAGTTTCTTTTAAAAACAATTTGGTTAATATAAGGTTTAATACACCATAACCCGCCAAAAACCAAAACAGAGCATGCCAGTCTGCAAAACTTAAAATTAAAGCGCCTAAGGTTGGTGCCAATATGGGGGCCAATCCCATGACAAGCACCATCAAACTAAATGCCTTAGCACCTTGCACAGGGCTTAAAGTATCACGAATGGCGGCGCGTGTAACCACGGCAGTGACGCACGCTCCTAATGCTTGCAAAGTCCGAGCCACAAACAACACCACCTCGTTGGTTGCGGTCGCACAAATGATGGAAGCGATAACAAATACTGTCATGCCGATATACATGGGCAGCACTCGACCTACACGGTCAGAGAAAGGACCATAAAATAACTGCCCAAACACCAGTCCAATAAAATAAAATGGCACAGACCTAGACACTTCTGATACACTCACCCCAAAATCTTGTGCCATTGTTGGCAGAGCGGGCAGATACACGTCTATCGCCAAAGGACCGATGGCAATCATTACCCCCAGCATCATCACCCATAAGGTTGGAAATGGCTTAGGCTGAGGAGGTTCGGCTTGGCTTGAGGTGGACTTGTTATTAGGGTTATTCTTCAACATAATTCATCACATATTTTTAAGAGATTAACAGATAAATTTAAGCTGCCATACATCGTTGTCTTTATTTTTTGGTAAATCTTATGAAAATCCGACTATTTTAGCATGATTTGGCTGATTTAATGGGGATAAATTGCCTTGACCACATCTTTCATGTTACAACTGACAGAGCCATCAAAATATCCTACATGGATTATTAATGTACATGCTATGTACATCTCCATGGCAAAGCAGTGTTTCAAGTATGGAAGATTAAGTTTCATATTTTAAGCTATGATTTATCTTTTCATAGACGTATAATAGACTCACTGCGAAATACCGATTTTATCATGTTTCTTAAATTTAAAAACCTAACAAGCATAGGGTTTGTATAGCCAAAATTTTTATTTCGCAGTACATCTAATAAATACGTCTAAACCATGATGTATGAAACTCTAAAATCAAATATCTAGAATTAAGGTTTTTAAGGTGAAGTCTTAGGTTTGGCAAAAAATTCATCCATCTCACAAGGAAAATCCCATGAGTGTAGATAAATATACCGCCGCCACCAAAGATGTTGGTGGCATTCCTGTTGCAAGGCTGTTGCCACAAGGCAAACGCAAAACCGTTGGTGCGTGGTGCTTTCTTGACCATGCAGGTTCTGATGAATTGCAATTTAGTGATGATTCGCCTAGGTTGCAAGTTGGTTTACATCCGCACACCAATCTACAGACTTTTACCTGGATGCTGGCTGGCGAAGTCTGGCACCAGGACAGTTTGGGTAACCGCCAACTCATTCGTCCAAAGCAGGTTAATCTGATGACTGCCGGAACAGGCAATCAAACAGGGATTAGTCATACCGAACAAACACCGGAAGGCATCAAGGATTTGCACGCGGTACAGCTGTGGATTGCCCTGCCAATGAATCAAGACATTAAGCCAAATTTTGAGCATTATCCCACCCTTCCCGAATGGCAAAAAGATGGGGTTCGCTACATTCTGACTACAGGTCAATATCAAGGACATGTCGCACCAACCACACAGTTTAGTCCGCTACTGGGGGTAGACATGCGGTTTGATGTGAGTGGCAGTTTTGAGATTGATGAACAAGACGGCTTTGAATATGGTTTTTTGGTGATTGAGGGCGAGCTGCGTATCAATGGTCAAAGCTACGTGCAAGATGAGTTGGCGGTGCTTTCAGACTGCCAAAATGCCGACGATCAGCTTGAGCTTTGGGCAAGTGAAGGCACACATTTAATGTTACTTGGTGGCGAGCCATTGCCACATCCGACCGTGATTTGGTGGAATTTTGTGGCAAGCGATGTTGATGATTTAAAACAGGCGGTAAGTGACTGGAACTTAGGGCATGCAAGGTTTGGCGATATTGCATTAGATGGCACGTCATTGCAGCGACTGGTTGCTCCTGCCGTACCTGAAAATCTGACCAATAGATAAACCACGAAAAATGCATAAACTTTACAAAAAGCCCTCGCTGATGTGCTAGGCTTTTTGTAAAATGCTGTCATGGTCATACTTATGGTTGCCCACCGTATATTATTACCTCATAAATTACAAATACAGGTCACACCAAGCTCATAAATAAGATAGCACCTCTGCTAAACAGCCATAAGATGAATGCTGATATTTTGGGTGGTCTGCCATCATGCCCTGATACAATTAGACAATAACACTTATCTTTACTCCAAGCTATCTGGCTAACCGCCTTACAAAACAGCCTTAATGAAATGAGATGGCATATCGCCATGTTCACACATCGAGTATCAAGAAAATTTTGCAAATTAACCTATCATTACAAACCCCAACTGTCCAAGCCAAGCCTTGTGAGCGGTCATTATAGACTTGGTAAAACCCAGCATCTTTATCACTGTACTCATAAAAAACAAGCTTATCACTGGAGATGCTCATAAAGACACACAACTCCAAAACCCAAAACCCCCACCATCTCTGGCAGGGGTTTGTCAATCTTAGTGCTAAGTTTGGGTTGTTTGTTAATTAGCTCTTAACATTAGCAACAACACCAGCACCTACGGTACGACCACCTTCACGGATGGCGAAACGTAGACCTTTG
>JBHCHC010000074.1:0-4202 GCA_041802645.1 Moraxella sp.
CAAGTGGGATTTAGACAATGCTCGCACAGACGTGGCAAATACATCATAAAGGTATTTTCATATTCACCATAGATGTCGGCTTGAACTTGGTCAAAGTTCTTGTCATGCGTAGCTACAAACGCCTGCAACTGGTTGAAAAACAAGAAGTGCAAGCGGTGCTTGATGAAGTGGGCTTAACCAAATTACAAGTAGAAGAGATGTATCGCTATCTGGCGATTGCCAACTATGAAGATCGCTTTGTGATTCCAACAGCACACCGCGAAGAAGCGTTAAGCGATGTCTTTGCTGAAAAAAATGGCTGTGGATTTAGCTTTGGTTCAGGCTGTTCTGGTGGCAATGATGTCAATATGTTTGGACAAACCAAAACCAACCGCCGTGAGATGATTGACACAGTACAGACTTGGAGGAATTGACCATGAGCCAAACGCCAGATTTTCGCTTATTAAAAGTGATTAGCCTTTTGCTTGACTATCCATCTGATGAGTTATTTGCTGATGATACACTGACTCAATGCCAAGAAATTGTCACAAATTCGGTACTGATTAGTCCAGAGATTCGCCGTGAAATCAATGAGTTCATTGATGAACTTGCCAATTTTGGTGCCATAGATGCCCAGTCTCGTTATGATGGGCTGTTTGAGCGTGGTCGCAGCTTATCTTTGTGGCTATTTGAACACGTGCATGGTGAGAGCCGAGATCGTGGGCAAGCCATGGTGGATTTGATGGGACAATACGAGCAGGCGGGCTTTGAGATTGGTGTAAAAGAGTTACCTGACTACTTGCCCATGTACCTTGAGTTTTTGGCATACCAAGCGGCTCAAACCGATGATGATATTGCCATTCGCATGGACATTGCTGATGTCAGCCACATTGTTGCCCTACTTGGGGCAAGGCTTGTGGACAAGGGTAGCTTATATGCCAGTCTTTTTAAGGCACTTTTGCAGGTCGCTGGTAAGCCCTTGACCCTTATTGATGATGAGCTTGCCAAGATGGGTAAGAACAAAGTGGACGACACCACTTTTGAAGCCATTGACCAAGAATGGGAAGAAGAAGTCGTGGACTTTATGTCCGCCAAACAAGAAGAGCGTTGCCCATCTAGCCAAACTGATAAGCGTATCGCTGAAACTCTAGCAAGACAAACCCAAAACCAAGGTGAAGCCCCTGTGCATTGGGTGGATTTTAAAACCAATAAAACCGTTAGTGAAGGAGTGTTATCATGATAGCCGCCCTAACCATGACCACCAGTACCCCCGAGAACTGGATGCACGTGTTTTTGTATGGCATTTACCCTTATATCGCTCTGACCGTTTGTATTTTGGGCTGTTGGGCAAGATTTGATTTATCACAGTATTCTTGGAAAACTGGCTCAAGTCAGATGCTAAATAATAAAGGCATGAGAATCGGCAGCAATCTGTTCCATATTGGCATCATTGTGGTGTTATTAGGACACTTTTTTGGCATGCTGACACCGCATTTTATTTATGAGCGTTTCATTACCGCTCCGCAAAAGCAGTTGGTTGCAGTTATTGTCGGTGGTATTGCTGGTGTAATGTGTCTTGTTGGTCTGCTCATGCTCATTTGGCGACGTTTTACCGATCCGCGTGTCAGTCACACCTCGTCATTTGGCGATAAATTGTTACTCCTGATTATCTTGGTTCAGCTCTTAATGGGACTTGCTACCATTTGGCATTATCCTGAACACAAAGATGGTGTATTGATGCTGTCTTTGGCAGGGTGGGCTCAGGATTTGGCGATACTCCGCCCAGTGAGTGCAGCAGCTCGTGTGGTTGATGCAGGACTCATTTATAAACTGCATATGTTCTTAGGAACGACGCTGATTCTGCTTGTGCCTTTTACTCGCTTGATTCACATCATCTCAGCACCGATTTGGTATTTGGGCAGACGTTATCAGATTGTCCGTCAAAAGACATCGCAGTAAGCCATTGATTTTAAAAAACCATTTTTTTTGGTTTTTGCCACAAACATCGCCCTAGTGTTTGTGGTTTTTTTATTTTATAATAGGGTGTGCTCGCCATTGATGACATTTTTATCAGATAAGATGAAAATTTGACAATTGCAATCAATTTTTGCATGAAAAATGGTTAAATCTTGTTTTTCATCGTTAAACACTTGTCTTATGGAATGACCATCAGCCTGCGTTTTTCCTTGAAAAACGTACAATTTCTCTCATTTTTCATTGCAAATACCAAAGGCAGATATGCCCTAAAATTCAATTTACAAATCAGGCAAACTTATGAAACACCACCCCCACCTACAGCCCTTATCTCGCCAGCACCATCTAGGGCTGGTCATCGCCACCAAAGCCAAATCCTGCACGGATAATCCTAGCGATATCAGCACACATTGGACAGCGTTAAAAGACTATCTGACCACCCAAATTCCCACACATTTTGAGATAGAAAAGACCAAAATTGCCGATGTGATATTTGCCAAATCTGACTCTGCCGCTAAGACTCTTGCTGACACCATGCTCGCCCAACATGAACATATTGAAAAACTACTGACCATCCAAAACCCAACATGTGATGATGTTAAGCACTTAGCAGATGCTCTATATGAGCATATCCGCTTTGAAGAGCGAGAAGTATTCACCATTGCCCAAGACATGCTAAGCCAGACAGAACTGCTTGCGATTTATGAAGCAAGTGATGAGAATGTAAAAAACAAACGCTAATCAGCTTTGGCGATAGGTCAGAATGGACGGATTTACCAATAGGTAGGATAATGATGGTCTTTGCCAAGATTGTTATAAATCAAAGCAGTAGCAACCAAAATCATAGAGCCAAATAAAGTTGGCAAAAATAAAAAATCCCAACCTACCGCCCCAAGCATGACAATCAAAGGGTTTGAACCTGCTGGCGGATGTGGCACACGAAACATCAACATCAATGCAATCGCTGTACCCACCGCCAACGCCATGCTCCACCAATGCACGCCAAAAACTGTCATACACACCAATCCTGTCAAAGTAGCCAAAAAATGCCCGCCTATTACATTGCGTGGCTGGGAAAATGGGCTGTTAGGATAAGCAAAAACAAGCAAGCAACTTGCTCCAAAAGACCCCAAAATAAGCACCCTGCTCAGCGAAAAATGGGTAAAGGCAAATGCTGATGTCGCCAAAAATCCACCAAGCCAAGCAATCGCAATGCTTTTTATGGGTAGGCGTGGCGGTATTTTTTCATAGGGAGCAAAGAGTTTTGAGTTAAGTTTTTGTGATTGCATAAAAATTTCCTGTATAATATGAACAAGTATACCGTGTGGTTTACTTGTTCATATAATGTATACCAATCGGTATACTTAGTCAAGGAAAAATTTATGGGTATTCGTGAAAATATCATCAAGTCTGCATACCAAGCCTTTTATGAACATGGGTTTCATGCCTGCGGTGTGGCAATGTTAGCTGAACGTGCTGGTGTGACCAAACGCACCTTATACGCTCATTTTGAAAGTAAAGAAATATTGATACAAGCAGTGTTGCAATATCGCCATGAGCAATTTATTGCCATGATGTTAAAGTCGTTGGAAGATAATCTTGATGATATTGCGACTGCTTATTTGACCTTTATTCAAAATTGGGGGCAATCAGATGATTTCTATGGGTGTTTTTTTATCAATGCCTGTGCAGAGTTTTCAAACCCAATGGCAGCACCCAATCAATATGCCCAAGAGCACAAACAAGAAATTAGAAACATCTTAAAAGAATGTTTTATCAAAAATAACACACCAAACCCCCAACAATCTGCTGATAAATTATTTTTACTAGGTGAAGGATTGATTGTTGCCTATCAAACAGGGCAAAAAGATATCAATATGAATGATTTGATAATAAAAGAAAAATGAATGCAATAAGCTAGCTACTTTCTTTTTTATCACCATGCAAACCCAGAAAATAACAATACTTGTAATTTATGAGTCTGCCATAAGAAAGCTGTCAAACCACCGAGCCAAGGCGGCTAACCAAAAGGAGTATTTCAAACTTGATAAATATCACCAATAATATGCCAATCCAACCACATTGACCAAATAGGCATATCATGAGTGTTCAAGCATACAACCTCAAGACGGCAAGCAAAGCCCAAAACCACAATACAGGCGATACTTTGGTGCAAATTGGTGAGCCATCAGCCAAACAGTCCCACACAGCCCAAACCCAAGACAACCAAAAAGACGGCTGTGGCGGTG